>NZ_JBHSZO010000027.1:0-85784 GCF_042663125.1 Streptomyces polyrhachis
CGGGCGGAGGCGGCGGCGCGGGCGGCGGCCACGGCGGCGGGGGAGGCGCTGGCCCGGGCGGCGGCGGAGGAGGGGGCTTGGGCGCAGGCGGAGGTTTCGGCGCAGGCGGCGGCTTGGGCACCGGCGGCGGTTTCGGCGCCGGCGTCTCGCACGCCTCCCGCACCGCCGCGTCCACCCCCTGCTCCCGCGCGATGCGCGCCAGCTCCGCCAGCGACAGCTCCACCCCCACCAGCACGCACGCACCCCCCTGTGCCGGAACGCCCGTACGGGACACGGCGGCAGCGGACCCGGCGAGCACGCCACCCCCGCCCAGCCCCCCGAGAGCCCCGAGCCCCGCAACGCACACCACCGCGACAGCCGCAGACAGATTCACGACCCCATCCGTGATCATGGCGCCCCGCCTCCATGCCCCACCGGGCTCCAATCCCCCCGTACGCGGGACACTCACGCCACGGCGCTGACCCGCACCCCGCGACGACCCCAGGGGCCACCTGCTGCCGCGGCTGATCGCGACACGCCGGGGGAGCAGACGGGCGGCTCTTTTTTCGGACCCTTTATGGCGATTGGCGCCCCGACAGGTCTGCTGGTGGGAGCGGTGGACACGGCCTGACGCGAGCTGATTTCCGTATACGGAGAGCTACGGCGCGCGTACTTCTCAAGGTATTCGGCCCGTTGAGTTCATTCCAGCACTCACCCTGGGTTATGGTGGAGACCCCCCCTCGGGCCGGTCCGTATCCCCCCCACGGACCGGCCCGTTTTTTCTGCCCTCCTCCGGGCCCCGGCTACAGCCCGCGCCCCGCCCAGATGTTCACGCCGTCCTGGGTCGCCGCGAAGCCGTCGATCCGCTCCAGCTCCTGTGCGCTCAGCGCGGGCGCGCCCAGCGCGGCCACGTTCGCCTCCAGCTGCGCCGTGCTCGACGCCCCGATCAGCGCCGAGGTCATCCGCGGATCGCGCAGCACCCACGTCAGCGCCAGCTGCGCCAGCGTCTGCCCGCGCTCGGCGGCGATCTCGTTCAGCCCGCGCAGCCGGCGCACCGCCTCCGGCGTCAGCAGCCGCGGGTCGAGGGACTTGCCCTGGCTGGCGCGCGAGCCCTCCGGGATGCCGTCGAGGTACTTGTCGGTGAGCATCCCCTGCGCCAGCGGCGCGAAGGCGATGCAGCCCATGCCCTCCGCCTCCAGGGTGTCCAGCAGCGCGTCGTCCTCGGTCCAGCGGTTGATCATCGAGTACGAGGGCTGGTGGATCAGCGGCCGGATCCCCATCTTCCGCAGGATCGCCGCCGCCTGGCGCGTCTGCTCGGCGTTGTACGAGGAGACGCCCACGTACAGTGCCTTGCCCTGCTGCACGGCGGACGCCAGCGCGCCCATCGTCTCCTCCAGCGGGGTGTGCGGGTCGAAGCGGTGGCTGTAGAAGACGTCGACGTAGTCCACGCCCATCCGCGCCAGCGAGGCGTCCAGCGAGGACAGCAGGTACTTGCGGGAACCCCACTCGCCGTACGGGCCGTCCCACATGAGGTAGCCGGCCTTCGTGGAGAGCACCAGCTCGTCGCGGTGGGGGCGGAGGTCCTGGGCGAAGAGCCTGCCGAAGTTCAGCTCCGCGGAGCCGGGCGGCGGGCCGTAGTTGTTGGCCAGGTCGAAGTGCGTGACGCCGAGGTCGAAGGCGCGGCGCAGGATGGCGCGCTGGGAGTCCAGCGTGCGGTCGTCGCCGAAGTTGTGCCACAGGCCGAGGGAGACGGCGGGCAGCTTGAGCCCGCTGCGGCCGCTGCGGCGGTACTCCATGGAGTCGTAGCGCCCGGCGGCCGGGACGTAGGGGGAGTGGAGAGTGTCGTTCATCCCGACTGCCTATCACGGGCCCCGCGCCCCGCGGCCGGGCCCCCGCACTCCCCGCCCCGGTTCCGGAACCTTGCCCTCCGGGCAGTAGGGTGGCGCGATGCAGCGGCGGAACGGAGGGCACCCGCATATGAAGCAGCTCGTGCGCGACCTTGTGGTGCGGTTCTACGCGCGCCGGGTGGAGCACCGCCTGGACCACGACCGCGTGCCGGGGCACATCGGCGTCATCCTCGACGGCAACCGCCGCTGGGCCCGCGCCTCGGGCGGCTCGCCCGAGCAGGGCCACCAGGCCGGCGCCGACAAGATCTTCGAACTGCTCAGCTGGTGCGAGGAGACGGACGTCGAGGTCGTCACCCTGTGGCTGCTCTCCACCGACAACCTCGACCGCCCCGAGGCCGAACTGGTCCCGCTGCTGGGCATCATCGAGGACTGCGTACGGGGCATCGCCGCCTCCGGCACCTTCCGCGTCCACCACGTCGGCACGATGGACCTGCTCCCCGCGCGCACCCAGCACGTACTGAAGGAGGCGGCCGAGGCCACGGCGAACGCCCCCGGCCTGCTGGTCAACGTCGCCGTCGGCTACGGCGGGCGCCAGGAGATCGCCGACGCGGTGCGCTCCCTGCTCGCCGAGCACGCCGGGCGCGGCACGGAGCTGGCGGAGCTGGCGGAGACCGTCGAGGTCGAGGACATCGCCCGCCACCTCTACACCCGCGGCCAGCCCGACCCCGACCTCGTCATCCGCACCAGCGGCGAGCAGCGCCTCTCGGGCTTCATGCTCTGGCAGACGGCGCACTCCGAGTACCACTTCTGCGACGTCTTCTGGCCGGCCTTCCGCAAGGTCGACTTCCTGCGCGCCCTGCGCGACTACGCCGCGCGCAACCGCCGCTTCGGGGGCTGAGCTTCGGGGCTGCTCTTCGGGGCTGCTCTTCGGGCTGAGCGCCCGGCGGGCAGCGTGCGCACGGCATCGCGGGGCCGGACGGGTGAACACCGCGCCCCCGCCGCCCCGCCCCGCCAGGACAACGGGAGCCGTCCCCTCCGCCCCGCGTGAACTGCATGGCATGGGCAGGAATGTTCGGGGGAATACCCCTGCTAGCGGGACCGCCCCGGCCGGGTGCGGGCCCCGTCCGGGAGGCCCCTTGCACAACGACGACGGCCATGCGGCAGCAGCCCGAGAGGCTGCGGAGCGCACAGGTGACGCAGCGGGCCGGAGCCCGGCCCGTGTGCACAGTTCTCGTCAACGGGGCCGGTCCGGTGACCGTGCCAACCCTGCGGCAGCGACCGCGCATCCTCGTCCCGAGGGGGTTCGTCCATCCGTGGTGAACAGCAAGAAGCGCCCTGACGACCGGCGCACCTATGTCCTTGACACCAGTGTCCTGCTGGCCGACCCCAGGGCGATGTCCCGCTTCGACGAGCACGAGGTCGTGCTGCCCGTCGTCGTCGTGACGGAACTGGAGGCCAAGCGGAACCACCCGGAGCTGGGCTACTTCGCCAGGCAGGCCCTGCGCCTGCTGGACGAGTACCGCATCCAGTACGGGCGCCTCGACGCCCCGATCCCGATCGGCGACCTGGGCGGCACCCTGCGGGTGGAGCTCAACCACAGCGACCCCTCGGTCCTGCCCACGGCCTTCCTGAACGAACGCGGCCGGCTCGGCGACAACGACAGCCGCATCCTGGCCGTCGCCCGCAACCTCCAGGCCGAGGGCTACGACGTCACCGTCGTCAGCAAGGACCTGCCGCTGCGCATCAAGGCGTCCAGCGTCGGCCTGGACGCCGAGGAGTACCGCGCCGAGCTGGCGGTCACCGACTCCGGCTGGACGGGCATGGCGGAGCTGACGATCGGCGGCGAGCGCGTCGACGAGCTGTTCGCCGGCGAGGTCGTCGACCTCCCCGAGGCCGACGGGCTGCCCGTCCACACCGGCCTGGTCCTCCTCTCCGAGCGCGGGAAGGCGCTCGGCCGCGTCACCCCGGACGGCAGGGTGCGCCTGGTGCGCGGCGACCGCGACGCCTTCGGCATCCACGGCCGCAGCGCCGAGCAGCGCATCGCGCTGGACCTGCTGCTCGACCCGGACATCGGCATCGTCTCGATGGGCGGCCGGGCCGGCACGGGCAAGTCCGCGCTCGCGCTGTGCGCCGGCCTGGAGTCGGTGATGGAGCGCCGCCAGCACCAGAAGGTCATGGTCTTCCGCCCGCTCTACGCGGTCGGCGGCCAGGAGCTGGGCTACCTGCCCGGCACCGAGGCGGAGAAGATGAGCCCGTGGGCGCAGGCCGTCTTCGACACGCTCTCCGCCGTGACCAGCCGCCAGGTCATCGAGGAGGTGGTGGCGCGCGGCATGCTAGAGGTCCTGCCGCTCACGCACATCCGCGGCCGTTCGCTGCACGACGCCTTCGTGATCGTGGACGAGGCGCAGTCGCTGGAGCGCAACGTCCTGCTGACCGTGCTGTCCAGGATCGGCAGCAACTCCCGGGTCGTCCTCACCCATGACGTGGCACAACGGGACAATCTGCGCGTGGGCCGCCATGACGGAGTCGTCGCCGTGGTCGAGAAGTTGAAGGGCCATCCGCTCTTCGCCCATGTCACGCTCACGCGTTCGGAGCGCTCCCCGATCGCGGCGCTCGTGACCGAAATGCTGGAGGACGGGCGGGTATGACCCGCACCTGAGAGCCCCTCCGGCACGCGTGTACCAGGGGTCACGCCAACAGGGCGCAGCAGCCTAGCTGTTGCGCCCTGCCGCGTGCGAGAGGATCGACGAATCATATGGTGTAAACACCGTGTGAGCTTTCCCACTCAACCGGGAATTGCCGTTTGACGTCTGCGTCGGGCAGAGTCTGGGGTCTGTCAGGCCCCGCGTACGGCACGGCAACGGCGCACCACCCCCCGGGGGAAGCGCCAGAGCACGATCACAACAGAACAGAGTGAGCCGTACGCCGCCCGAGCACCACGCGGACCTTCCCGCAACGGAAGGCCCCACCGGGCCCGCGCCACCTGTGACCAACCGGCCCGCGAGGGACGGCCTTGGGGTGGCCAGCGCCAGGGGCACGATTGCGCCCGCGAGGTCACCTAAGCGGGCGACGCTGGAAGGAACGTATGTGAGCCGGATCTCGGTTCGAGGGTTCGCCGTGGCATCCGCCACCGCGGTCACCTCCGTCGGCGCAGTCGTCGGAGTCGCCGCAGGCGCAGACCCCGCTTCGGACACGGCAGACCGTGTCGAGGCCACCGCCGCAGATCAGACCCTGCTCGCCGATATGCCGGCGCAGCAGGACGCGACGTCGCAGTACGTGTCGATCGCCACCCAGGCGGACGCCGCAGCCGACACCGCGCACGCCCAGGCACGTACCGCACTGCTGGAGTCCGCTCGCAAGCAGGCCGCGTCCGACGCCGAGGCGAAGAAGGAGGCGGCCGAGAAGGCCGCCGCCGAGAAGAAGGCCGCCGAGGAGCGCGCGGAGCAGGCCAAGCAGGCCGCCAGCCGCAGCAGCGACGGCGGGGACTTCTCCGTGCAGTCCAGCTACACCATCGCCGAAGTGCAGGCGATCGCGCGCCAGATGGTGCCCGCCGACCAGTTCCAGTGCTTCAGCAACATCGTCGACCACGAGTCGGGTTGGCGCTACACCGCGAGCAACCCCTCCTCCGGCGCCTACGGCCTCATGCAGGCGCTGCCCGGATCCAAGATGGTCAGCGCCGGCGCGGACTGGCAGACCAACCCCGCCACGCAGATCGAGTGGGGCCTGGACTACATGGACAGCCGCTACGGCGGTCCGTGCGGTGCCTGGAACTTCTGGCAGAACAACCACTGGTACTGAGCACCCGGCGCTCCATCGACGCGGCCCCGCGGGCCCGTTGACCCTCGAAGCCCCCGGCCCACCACGGCCGGGGGCTTCGTGCGGTGTACGGTCGGGCACTGACACAAGTGACGGCGGGACACGGGGGAGAGCACGCGATGTCGAAGATGTCCGACGAGCTGGAGAGCCTGCGCAAGAGGGCAGCGCGGTTCGCCGCCCGCCGCCGGGCCGAGGCCGAACGGCGCGCCGCCGAGCGCGACGTCACCGTGACCGAGCCCCCGCTGGGCTCCGAGCCCGTCGAGCCCGCACCGCCCCCCGCCGAGCGCGCCGACCCGGCGCTGGCGATCCCCTGGGGGATGCGCGTCGCGGCCGAGGCGGGCTGGCGGCTGCTGGTCTTCGCCGGCGTGCTCTACGTCCTGATGCGCGTCGTCAGCACGGTCAGCCTCGTCGTCATCGCCTTCTCCGCCGGACTGCTCATCACCGCGCTCTTCCAGCCCACCGTGGCCCGCCTGCACAAGATGGGCGTCGCCCAGGGGCTCGCGACCGCGCTCACCGTGCTCGGCGGCTTCGTCGCCATCGGGCTCATCGGCTGGTTCGTCACCTGGCAGGTGATGGAGAACGCCGACCAGCTCACCGACAAGGTGCAGCACGCCATCGAGGACGGCCGCAAATGGCTCGCCGAGGGGCCGTTCAAGGTCAGCGAGACGCAGATCAACGACATCGCCGGCAACCTCAGCAACTGGCTCGGCGAGAACACCAGCGAGGTCACCTCCAAGGGCCTGGAGGGCGTCAGCTACTTCATCGAGTTCCTCTCCGGCGCCGCCATCGCCGCCTTCACCACGATCTTCCTGCTCTACGACGGCAAGCGGATCTGGCGCTGGACGCTGAACTTCGTGCCCCGCGAGGCCCGTTCGGCCGTCGCGGGCGCCGGGCCGCGGGTGTGGAACACGCTCACCGGCTACGTCCGCGGCACCGTCCTGGTGGCCCTGGTCGACGCGGTCTTCATCGGCGGCGGGCTCTACCTGCTCGACGTACCCCTCGCCGTGCCGCTCGGCGTCCTCGTCTTCCTCTTCTCCTTCGTGCCCCTCGTCGGCGCGCTGGTCTCGGGCGCGGTGGCCGTCGTCATCGCCTTCGTCACCAACGGCATCGTCACCGCGCTGCTCGCCCTGGGCGTGGTGCTGCTGGTGCAGCAGATCGAGGGCCACGTACTGCAGCCCTTCATCCTCGGCCGGATGGTGCGCGTGCACCCGCTCGCCGTGGTGCTCTCGGTGGCGACCGGCACCCTGGTCGCGGGGATCGCCGGCGCGGTCGTCGCCGTGCCGCTGGTCGCGGTGCTCAACACGGCGGTCGGCTACCTGCGGGCCTACCACCGCGAGCAGTTGGCGCGCCGGGAGGGCGTGTCGCCGGGGCCGCACGGCTCGACGCGGGTGGACGTGTCGCCGGCGGCGGGCGGGGCTGCGGGGGAGTGAGTCCGTACCGCTGCCTGACCACGTGCCTGTGACAACGTGCCTGTGACAACGCCGAAGAGCGGCCGACCCTTTGACGGGGTCGGCCGCTCTTCGGCGTACGGGGGACGCGGGGGCCTCAGGCCGCCAGCGACGCCTCGGCGTCCAGCACCGTGCCGACGGCCTGGAGGACCGCGGCGATCTTGAACGCCTCCTGGATCGTCTCGCGCTCCACGCCCGCCTTGCGCAGCACCTGCTCGTGGGAGTCCAGGCACTGACCGCAGCCGTTGATCGCGGAGACGGCCAGCGACCAGAGCTCGAAGTCGACCTTCTCCACACCCGGGTTGCCGATGACGTTCATCCGCAGGCCCGCGCGCAGCGTGCCGTACTCCGGGTCGGACAGGAGGTGGCGCGTGCGGTAGAAGACGTTGTTCATCGCCATCACGGCCGCGGCCGACTTGGCGGCGGTGTACGCCTCCGGCGAGAGGTTCGCCTTCGCCTCCGGCTCCAGCTCGCGCAGCACGATCGGCGAGCGCGAGGCGATCGCGCAGGCCAGCACCGTGCCCCAGAGCTGCTGGGCGGGCAGGTCGCTGTTGCCGATCACCGAACCGAGGTTCAGGCGCAGGTCCTTGGCGTAGTCCGGGACAGCGGACTTCAGCTCATCGAGGGCCATGGCCGCTCACTCACCCGCCAGCAGCTTGACCGCGTCGAGGGTCTCGTCGCCCTTGGACCAGTTGCACGGGCACAGCTCGTCGGTCTGCAGCGCGTCCAGCACCCGCAGGACCTCCTTGGGGTTGCGGCCCACGGAGCCGGCGGTCACCATGGCGAACTGGATCTCGTTGTTCGGGTCCACGATGAAGACGGCACGCTGGGCGTAACCGTCCGCGCCCTCGACACCGCAGTCGCGCATCAGCTCGTGCTTGGCGTCGGCCAGCATCGGGAAGGGCAGGTCACGCAGGTCGGCGTGGTCCTTGCGCCAGGCGTGGTGCACGAACTCCGAGTCACCGGAGACGCCGAGGATCTGCGCGTCGCGGTCGGCGAACTCGTCGTTCAGCTTGCCGAAGGCGGCGATCTCGGTGGGGCAGACGAAGGTGAAGTCCTTCGGCCAGAAGAACACCACGCGCCACTTGCCCTCGTAGGTCTTGTGGTCGATCTGGGTGAAGGCGTTGTCCGCGTCGAGGTCGACGCAGGCGGTCAGGTCGTACGTGGGGAACTGGTCACCGACGGTGAGCACGCATTACTCCTTGGGCACGGAAAGGACCGGATCGCGGTTCTTCCCCCGGGGTGGGACGGCGCTCAGCTTGGCACGGGGACCGTGATTCACGGAAATTGATCACATCGCGCTTGGCGATCGGATGTCCTTATCATTGCTGGTGGGGGCGGTGTGCTTCGTCGATGGCCGCCGTCCGTCAGCCGTTCGTTCGTATCCGCTCAGGCCCGCTCAGGCCCGCTCGGGCCTGTTTGGGTCCACACAGCCGCAGGAGGACATCATCAGCGCCGGCAAGTCTCCCACCCTCGCCCAGTTGCGGGCCTTCGCCGCCGTCGCCGAGCGGCTGCACTTCCGCGATGCCGCCGCCGCTATCGGGATGAGCCAGCCCGCGCTCTCGGGGGCCGTGTCCGCGCTGGAGGAGGCGCTCGGGGTGCGGCTGCTGGAGCGCACCCGGCGGCGGGTGCTGCTGACGGGGGCCGGGGAGCGGGTGGCCGCGCGGGCGGCGGTGGTGCTGGAGGCCGTCGGGGAACTGGTGGCGGAGGCGCAGGCGGCGCGGGAGCCGTTCACCGGGACCGTACGGCTGGGGGCGATCCCGACCGTGGCGCCGTACCTGCTGCCGACGGTGCTGGACGTGGTGCGCCGGGACTATCCCGCGCTGGACCTGCAGGTGCACGAGGAGCAGACGCCCTCGCTGGTGGAGGGGCTGGCGCAGGGGCGGCTGGACCTGCTGCTGCTCGCCGTGCCGCTGGGGGTGGCCGGGGTGGTGGAACTGCCGCTCTTCGACGAGGACTTCGTCCTGGTGATGCCGCACGACCACGCGCTGGCGGGGCGGACGGGCATCGCGCACGAGGCGCTGCGGGCGCAGGAGTTGCTGCTGCTGGACGAGGGGCACTGCCTGCGCGACCAGGCGTTGGAGGTGTGCGGCGGGGCCTCGGCGACGACGACCGCGGCGGGGCTGTCGACGCTGGTGCAGCTGGTGGCCGGGGGGCTGGGGGTGACGCTGCTGCCGCGGACGGCGCTACGGGTGGAGACCGGGCGCGGCGAGGGGCTGGCGACGGGGTCGTTCGCCGAGCCCGCGCCCTCGCGGCGGATCGCGCTGGTGATGCGCGAAGGGGCGGCGAGGGGCGCGGAGTTCGAGGAGCTGGCGGCGTCGCTGCGGGCGGCGATGGGGGAGCTGCCGGTGCGGATCGCGGGGTGAGGGCGGGGTGAGGGCGGCGGCGTGAGGGCGTCTTCGCGTACCGCCGCGCCGCCGTGCCCTTACCCCGTCACACCTCGAACCAGACCACCTTCCCCGTGCTCAGCCGCTCCGCGCCCCAGTCCTTGGCGACCCGGTTGACCAGGAACATGCCCCGGCCGCCCTCGTCCGCCGGACCCGCGCGGCGCAGGCGCGGCAACTGCGGTACGTCGTCGACCACTTCGCAGCGCAGCCGCTGGCCGTTGACCAGGCGCAGGCTGACGGGGCGGCGGGCGTAGCGGATGGCGTTGGTGACGACCTCGCTGACCAGCAGCTCCACCGAGTCCGTGAGGTCCTCCAGACCCCAGCCGGCCAGCGCGGCGCGGGCGTGGCGGCGGGCCTCGCGGGGGGCCTGGGTGTGTGGTTCCAGCTGCCACTGCGCGGCGGAGCTGGGCGCGATGCCGTCCAGGCGGGCGGCGAGCAGCGCGATGTCGTCGTCGCGGGTGGTGGGGTCCAGGACGTCGAGGACCTCCTCGCACAGGGCCTCCAGCGCGGAGGGGTGCAGGGGGTCGGCGAGGGTGGCGCTGCGGCTGAGGCGCTCGCAGAGGCGGTCGATGCCGGTGGAGACGTCGCACAGCCGCGACTCGACCAGTCCGTCGGTGTAGAGCAGCAGGGTCGCGCCGGCGGGGACGTCCAGCTCGACCGACTCGAAGACGGTGCCGCCGACGCCGATGGGCGCTCCGGGCGGTACGTCCAGGACCTCGCTGCGGCCGTCGCCGTGCAGGAGTACGGGCGGGGGGTGGCCGGCGTTGGAGAGGGTCAGGCGCTGGGCGATCGGGTCGTAGATCGCGTACAGGCAGGTCGCCATCCGCTCCTCGCCGAGGCGCTGGGCCTGCTCGTCGAGGTGGTGGAGGACCTCGTGCGGGGGCAGGTCGAGGCCGGCGAGGGTCTGGGTGGCGGTGCGCAGCTGGCCCATGATGGCGGCGGAGGCGACGGAGTGGCCCATCACGTCGCCGACGATGAGGGCCACGCGGCTGCCGGGGAGCGGGATCGCGTCGTACCAGTCGCCGCCGACGCGGGCGCTCTCGGCGGCGGGGAGGTAGCGGCTGGCGAGTTTGACTCCGGTGGGCTGGGGGAGCGACTCGGGCAGCATGGTGCGCTGCAGTTCGTCGGCGATGTACGCCTCGCGGCGGTAGACCTCCGCCTTGTCGATGCCCAGCGCGGTGTGGGTGGCGAGTTGGGCGGCGACGAGCAGGTCGTCGCGCTCGTAGGGCTCGCGGTGGGCGCCGCGCAGCAGGACGACGACGCCGGTGACACGGCGGCGGCCGCGCAGCGGCGCGATGATCGTGCGGCGGCCGGGGGGCGGGACTGTGCTCGGGCCGCTCCCGCCGCCCTTGCCGATCAGCTCGGCGAGGGCGCTGCGGGCGGCGAGGGTGTCGCCGAAGACGGGCCGCACTCCGCGCAGCACCTCCGACAGGGCGCCCATCGGGGCGACCTCGATCAGCTCGCTGGGGCCGGGGAGCGCGGGCACGCCGGGGGCGGCGGTGTCCAGGTCGGTGCGGCGCAGGCGCAGTTCGAAGGGCTCGGCGGGCTGCTCGTCGCCGACGGGCAGCGGGTCGCGCAGGTAGACGAGGATCGCGTCGGCGAAGGCCGGCACCACCGAGCGGCACAGGCCCAGCACGATCTCGTCCAGGTCGATACCCCGGGCGATCCGGCGGGTCGCGGCGCCGACGAAGCGCAGTCGGCCCGAGCCCTGGTCGGGGCCCTGGTGGGGTGGCTCGGGGTGCTGGGGGCGCGGACGCACCGCGTCGGCCTCGGGGGCCGGGCGGGGGGCGGGCGGCTCGATGTGCGGGGGGCGTCCGCCGGCGGGGTCCGTCGACCCGCCGTCCGGGCCGGCCGACCGCAGGGCGCCGGCGGCAGCCCCTTCCTCGCGCTCCGTCACGATTGGTTATCCGTCCGTCAGCCCCGTGGCCCCGTGTCCGGGGCCCCGACAACATACTCCGACAAATTGCGGTCGCATCAAGCCAGTTGATGTCACAGCGGTGTGGAGGACGATCCTACGTTTGAAAGGTGGGGGCGCATCAAGAGGGGCATCAGGACATGCGCGCCGGAGTACGGTCCCAGTCGGCCGGAAGGGCGGGGACGGACCAGTGCGGATCGGGTCGCCAGCGC
This sequence comes from Streptomyces polyrhachis, assembly GCF_042663125.1. NCBI lineage: Bacteria > Bacillati > Actinomycetota > Actinomycetes > Kitasatosporales > Streptomycetaceae > Streptomyces > Streptomyces polyrhachis. The sequence goes on from NZ_JBHSZO010000027.1 coordinate 11,605, forward strand.
TCCCAGCCGTCCCGGAACGGCGCCTCCCACGCCTCGATCGCCCGCACCGCCGAGCGTCCGGCGGCGAGCACGCCGCGCGCCTGGCCGGGGGCGATGAGGCCGACCTGCTGGGCGCGTTCGAACTCGTCCTCGTCGCGCCAGGCCCAGCTGCGGTCGGGGCGCACGACGAGGTCCAGGAAGTGGTCCTCGGAGTCCACCCCGCCCGACCAGCGGTGTCGCGGCTCCTCGAGGTTGACGTAGAAGTTCTTGAAGCGCCAGCCGTGCTCCCAGAAGAGCCAGACCGACCAGGGCTGCCCGGGGCGGGCCAGCTTGAGCACGCCGGTGCCGAACCACTCGGTGCGCGCGGCGCGCCGGGGCTTGGTGTAGCGGGTCTCCAGCGGCTCGCGGTGCGGCGGGGTGCCGTCCGTCAGCACCGGGCGCACGCACGGGGTGCCGGGCGCCATCCAGACGGCGAGCAGCTCCTCGTCGTCGCGTACGACGGTCACCGGGCGGCAGATGTGCACGTGGTCCGTGCCGTTGCCCCGGTAGCGCCAGAGGATGTGCTCCCCGGGCGCCCAGTGGCGGGCGAGATCGCGGTCGTTTCGCCCGTTTTCTGGTGTGGTGTCCGTCGTGGTCATCCCTCGATGGTACGGGGGAGGGGTGTGAGCCCTGGCATTGAGCGCCGGGCCCTCCTCCCGAGCGCCGACCGGCACGCCCCCGTGCGCGCCGCCCGGGTCGCGCTCAGGGCCGCGTCATCCGCAGCACGTCCAGCGCCTCGTCCAACTGGGCCTCGGTCAGCAGGCCGCGCTCCACGTAGCCGCCCTCCAGCACCGTCTGCCGGATCGTCCTGCGCTCGGCCAGGGACTTCTTCGCCACCTTCGCGGCCTCCTCGTAGCCGAGGTAGCGGCCCAGCGGGGTGACGACGGAGGGCGAGGACTCGGCGTACTCCCGGGCCCGCTCGACGTGCGCGGTGACGCCGTCCACCGTGCGGTCGGCCAGCAGGCGGGCGGCGGCGGCGAGCAGGCGGACCGACTCCAGCAGGTTGCGGCCCATCACCGGCATCATCACGTTCAGCTCGAAGTTGCCCGAGGCCCCGGCCATGGTGATCGTCGTGTCGTTGCCGACGACCTGGGCGGCCACCATCAGCACCGCCTCCGGGATCACCGGGTTGACCTTGCCGGGCATGATCGAGGAGCCGGGCTGCAGGTCGGGGAGGCTGATCTCGGCGAGCCCCGTGCGCGGTCCGGAGGCCATCCAGCGCAGGTCGTTGGCGATCTTCGTCAGGCTCACCGCGATGGTCCGCAGCTGGCCCGAGGTCTCCACCAGGCCGTCACGGGCGCCCTGCGCCTCGAAGTGGTCGCGGGCCTCGGTCAGCGGCAGACCGGTGGCGCGGGCCAGCTCGGCGACGACGGCGGCGGGGAAGCCGGGCGGGGTGTTGATGCCCGTGCCCACCGCCGTGCCGCCCAGCGGCAGTTCGGCCAGGCGCGGCAGCGAGACCAGCAGGCGCTCGATGCCGCGGCGCACCTGCGCCGCGTAGCCGCCGAACTCCTGGCCCAGGGTGACGGGAGTGGCGTCCATCAGGTGCGTGCGCCCCGACTTCACCACCTCCGCGAACTCCTCCGCCTTGCGCTCCAGCGCCTCCGCGAGGTGCGTGAGCGCGGGGATGAGGTCGTGGACCACCCCCTCGGTGGCGGCGATGTGGATGGAGGAGGGGAAGACGTCGTTGGAGGACTGCCCGGCGTTGACATGGTCGTTGGGGTGCACGGGGCGGCCCAGGCGCTCCTCGGCCAGCGTGGCGATCACCTCGTTGGCGTTCATGTTCGAGGAGGTCCCCGAGCCGGTCTGGAAGACGTCGACGGGGAAGTGCCCGTCCCACTTCCCGGCGGCCACCTCCGCGGCGGCCGCGCGGACCGCCGCCGCGAGGTCCGCCTCCAGCAGCCCCGACTCGCCGTTGACCTTCGCCGCCGCGGCCTTGATCGCACCCAGCGCCGCGATCTGGGCGCTCTCGAGGCGCTGCCCGGAGACGGGGAAGTTCTCCACGGCCCGCTGCGTCTGGGCCCGCCACTTCGCGTGCGCGGGCACCCGCACCTCACCCATGGAGTCGTGCTCGACGCGCGTCCCCGCCGCGTCCTCGCCCCCGGGGGCGCCCGCCACCTCGTCCGTACGGAACCCGCCCGCCGCGTCCGGCGCCCGACGGGTGTCCTGCCGCCTGCCATCACCCACGTGATCCACCTCCTGTACGCAACCAGCGTCTCCGCAGCGGGGGTTGTTCCCCGTCCGGCGCGCCGGACGGGGAACGGGCGATCACGTCAACCCGGCCGGGCGGCCGGGCACTTCGGCCCGGCGCGGGGCCCGTCCCGCGTCTGGCCAGACCGCGTCAGACCAGACCGCGTCAGGCCAGACCGGGGCCGCGTACCGGGATGCTGGTGAACGTCGGCTGCTCGGGCTCCCGCGACGTGAAGAAGTCGTTGCCCTTGTCGTCCACCACGACGAACGCCGGGAAGTCCTCCACCTCGATCCGCCACACCGCCTCCATGCCCAGCTCCGCGTACTCCACGACCTCGACCTTCTTGATGCAGTCCTGCGCGAGCCGCGCGGCCGGGCCGCCGATCGAGCCGAGGTAGAAGCCGCCGTGCGCCGCGCAGGCGTCCGTCACCTGCTGGGAGCGGTTGCCCTTGGCCAGCATCACCTTCGAGCCGCCGGCCGCCTGGAACTGGTCCACGTAGGCGTCCATCCGGCCGGCCGTCGTGGGGCCGAAGGAGCCCGAGGCGTAGCCCTCGGGGGTCTTGGCCGGACCGGCGTAGTAGACCGGGTGGTCCTTCAGGTACTGCGGCATCTCCTCGCCCGCGTCCAGCCGCTCCTTGATCTTCGCGTGCGCGATGTCGCGCGCCACGACCAGCGGGCCGGTGAGCGACAGCCGGGTCTTGACCGGGTACTTGGTCAGCTCCGCCAGGATCTCGTCCATCGGGCGGTTGAGGTCGATGCGCACGACTTCGCCCTCGTCGAGGTGCTCGTCCGTGGTGTCGGGCAGGAAGCGCGCCGGGTCCCTCTCCAGCTTCTCCAGGAAGACGCCCTCCGCCGTGATCTTCGCCTGCGCCTGCCGGTCGGCGGAGCAGGAGACCGCGATGGCCACCGGGCAGGAGGCGCCGTGCCGGGGGAGGCGCACCACGCGCACGTCGTGGCAGAAGTACTTGCCGCCGAACTGCGCGCCGATGCCGAGCTTCTGCGTCAGCTCGAAGACCTTCTCCTCCAACTCCGTGTCGCGGAAGCCGTGTCCGGTCGCGGAGCCCTCGACGGGCAGCTCGTCCAGGTAGTGCGCGGAGGCGTACTTCGCGGTCTTCAGCGCGAACTCCGCCGAGGTGCCGCCGACGACGATCGCCAGGTGGTACGGCGGGCAGGCGGCCGTCCCCAGCGAGCGGATCCTCTCCTCCAGGAAGCGCATCATCGACGCCTCGTTGAGGACGGCCTTCGTCTCCTGGTAGAGGAAGGACTTGTTGGCCGAGCCGCCGCCCTTGGCCATGAAGAGGAACTTGTAGGCGCCGCCGTCCGTCGCGTACAGCTCGATCTGCGCCGGCAGGTTCGACCCGGTGTTCCTCTCCTCCCACATCGTCAGCGGGGCCATCTGCGAGTAGCGCAGGTTGAGCCGGGTGTAGGCGTCGAAGACGCCGCGGCTGAGCGCCTCCTCGTCGCGGCCCTCGGTCAGGACCTGCTGCCCGCGCTTGCCCATGACGATCGCCGTGCCCGTGTCCTGGCACATGGGCAGCACGCCGGCGGCGGCGATGTTGGCGTTCTTCAGCAGGTCCAGGGCGACGAACTTGTCGTTGGCGCTGGCCTCCGGGTCGTCGCAGATCCGGCGCAGCTGCGCCAGGTGCGCCGGGCGCAGGTAGTGCGAGATGTCGTGCATCGCCTCTTCGGCGAGCAGGCGCAGCGCCTCGGGCTCGACCTTGAGGAACGTCCTGCCGTCCGGCCCCTCCACGGTCGAGACGCCCTCGGACGTGACCAGGCGGTACTCGGTGGTGTCCTCGCCGAGGGGGAGGAGGTCGGTGTAGGCGAACTCGGGGGACGGACGGGCGGAGGGGGACATCGGGTGCGCTTCCTCTGTGGTGTGGGCCGGCTGGTCGAGGGCGGTCGAGGGTGGTGGTGGCGGGGCGGTCGCGGGCGGCTTCGGCTGGCGATACCAGAGTAGAGCGGCGCGCCGTGGCGCCCGGTGTGAGGTCGGTCGCCTGTGGACGACCGCGCGGATGCGGACAACTCCGTGCCCCGTACGAGTGAGCGGGCCGGCGGACAACCGCCTTCCCCTAGGGGTTTCCCCCACTAGTCACGATGTATCGCGTCTGGCAGGCTGAGGGATGTGACGGACTCAACGCCGACCCCAGCCGAAGAAAGCACCCCAGTGGACCCGGTGAATATGGTCAAGCCCGCGGCCTCTCCCGCCCCCGGCCTGCGCGCCTCCGACGCCGACCGCGACCGCGTCGCGGCCATCCTGCGCGAGGCGCTCGCCGAGGGCCGCCTCGACGCGGAGGAGCACGCCGAGCGCATTGAGGGGGTGTACGGCGCGAAGACCGTCGCCGAGCTGGACGTCTTCGTCGCGGACCTTCCCGCCGGCCTTTCCGCCGACCACCCGAAGTCCCCGGCCGGCACGACGCCCGCCGCCCCGTACGAGCTGCCGGGCCGCCCCCTCGCTAAGCAGAACCTGATCGGGATCCTCGGCGGCGCGACCCGCAAGGGCCGCTGGCGCGTCCCGGCCCGGATCAACGCGGTGGCCATCATGGGCGGCGTGGACATCGACCTCACCGAGGCGCTCTTCGAGCACCAGACGGTCGTGATCAACACCTTCTCCCTCTGCGGCGGCGTGAGCATCCGCGTCCCGGAGAACGTCACCCTGCGCGAGTCGGGCATCGGCATCATGGGCGGCTTCGACGTCAAGACCATGGAGGCCGTGGAGCCCGGCGCCCCGACGGTCGTCATCCAGGGCCTGGCGATCATGGGCGGCGTGGACGCGAAGCCCAAGCGCGGCAAGGTGGTCAAGGACCTCTCGGACCGCCTGCGCAAGCACCTCGGCCACTGAGGACGGCGAGGTCGGCGAGATCGGCGAGAGCGCGCGGCCGAAGTGGTTTGCGGTTCGGAGGCGTTGGGGAAGCGCGGCCCGGAGCCCGTACAACTGGCCTGTGTCAACGCTCTGTTGACGGCTTCCGGGGGCGCCGCGGTGCTCACTGAGGCGCTTAGGAGCGTATACAGCGGGTAGGACTTGCGCATCGTCCCGCCGCGTCACACGGTCCCGTACACCCCCTGCGGACCGTGCTGCGGGACCGCCTGATCCCGCCAACGCTGTCGTCAGGAGTAGACGTGCCGCAGCTCCCGCCTCATCGGCCCCTGGGCGATCCCCCCACCACCACGGCGCCGAGGCGGGCGATACCGCCCGGTGCGGCGGAGCCGAGGGCGTGGGGCCGGACCCGCAGCACCGATGACGACGGTCCCTGGCACGCGGAGGCAGCCTGCCGCCGCGACGAGGCCGGGCTCTTCTTCGCCCCCTCCAAGGAGCCCACCGCCGACCGCCTCTCCCGCGAGGCCGCCGCCAAACGCGTCTGCGCCGGCTGCCCGGTGATGCTCGACTGCCGCGAGCACGCGCTGATCCAGCCCGAGCCCTACGGCGTCTGGGGCGGACTCACCGCCGCCGAGCGCCGCGTGGTCCTCTCCCGCCGCCGCCGCGCCGCCGCCCCGCTCGCGCCGGACGTGGCGCAGGCGGGCTGAGCACGCCGGGGTGCGGCCGCGGAGGCCGCACCCCGCCCGCTCTTTCCGTCCCGTACGGGCCTCAGCGCGCCTGGTCGAAGTCCACCGCGGAGTACGCCCGCAGCTTCGACAGCTTGTGCTCCGAGTCGATCTGCCGGATCGTGCCGCTGCGCGAGCGCATCACCAGCGACTGCGTGTAGGCCGACTCGCGGCGGTAGCGCACGCCGCGCAGCAGGTCGCCGTCGGTGATGCCGGTGGCGACGAAGAACACGTTGTCGCCGCTGACCAGGTCGTTCTCGAAGAGCACCCGGTCCAGGTCGTGGCCCGCCTCCAGCGCGCGCTTCTTCTCCGCCTCGTCCTTCGGCCAGAGCTTGCCCTGGAAGGTGCCGCCCAGGCACTTGATCGCGCAGGCCGCGATGATGCCCTCCGGCGTGCCGCCGATGCCCAGCATCAGGTCCACGCCCGTGCCCTCGCGGACCGCCGCGATCGCGCCGGCGACGTCGCCGTCGGAGATGAACTTGATCCGGGCACCCGTCTCGCGGATCTCGCGCACGATGCCGTCGTGGCGCGGACGGTCCAGCACCACGACCGTGACGTCCTGCGGCGCGCAGCCCTTGGCCTTCGCGACCCGGCGGATGTTGGTCTCCACGGGTGCGTCGATGTCGACGAACTCGGCGGCCTCCGGGCCCGTGACCAGCTTGTCCATGTAGAAGACGGCCGAGGGGTCGAACATCGTGCCCCGGTCGGCCACCGCCAGCACCGACACCGCGTTGCTCATGCCCTTGGCGGTCAGGGTCGTGCCGTCCACCGGGTCCACGGCCACGTCGCACTCCGCGCCCGTACCGTCGCCCACGCGCTCGCCGTTGAAGAGCATCGGGGCGTCGTCCTTCTCGCCCTCGCCGATGACCACGACGCCGTTCATCGAGACGGTCGAGATCAGCGTGCGCATCGCCTTCACCGCCGCGCCGTCCGCACCGTTCTTGTCGCCGCGACCGACCCAGCGGCCGGCGGCCATCGCGGCGGCCTCGGTGACGCGGACCAGCTCCAGGGCCAGGTTGCGGTCGGGCGCCTCCGGGCTCACCTCGAGCTGCTGCGGCATGTGAGGGGAGATCTCGGTCATGTGTGGGGCCTTTCTGGTCCGGCGCGCCCGGAGGGGGGAGGGTCCTATGACCTTATATGTTCGGCGCCACTATGAGCAGGGGGCCCTACGGATGAGCGCTTTCCCACAGGGGCCCGCGACGCCTCTCACAGCATCCGCCGACGCCCCGGTCATCGGGGGGCAGCGGCGATGGGGGACGATGGGGGCGTGTCGCAGAACCCCACCCCCTCCCGTGCCGCGCGGAAGAACGTCCGCAACCTCGTCCTCTCGCTGCTGGTGACCTGCGCCTTCTCCGGCGCGATGTGGCTGCTGTTCATCCCCAGGGACGACGGCGCGGACCCCGTGCGGCAGGTCACGTACACGCAGGAGGCCACCCAGGTGGCCCGGATCGCGCCCTACACCGTGCTCGCCCCGCCGGTCGACGCACCCACCGGCGTGCGGGCGACCTCCGTGCGCTACACCGAGGACGCCGCGTACGGCCCGCGCTGGCACGTGGGCTTTGTGACGGCCGCCGAGCACTACGTCGCGGTGGAGCAGGCGGCGAAGGACACCGACGCCTTCGTCCGCAAGGTGACGTTCGGGGCGCGCGCGACGGACACCGTGGAGCACATCGGCGGCGCCGACTGGGTGCGCTACGAGGGCCCGAAGTACGACGCGCTGGTCAAGCACGACGCCAAGGGCGTCACCGTCGTGACGGGCACGGCCCCGGCGGCGCAGCTCAAGGCGATGGCAGCGGCACTGCGTCCGGCATAAGGGCTGTTCCCCTCGGTCGTACGGAGATCGGGCCGGCGTTGTCGGCCCCGGGCTCTAGGCTTGCCCGCATGGCTGAGACGACCGAGACGACCGACGCGACGACCGAGACCGCCGAAGCACCGGCCGGGGAGCAGGGCTCCCTCGGCTACGAGCAGGCGCGCGACGAGCTGATCCAGGTCGTCCGGCGCCTGGAGGCCGGCGGCGCGACGCTGGAGGAGTCCCTCGCCCTGTGGGAGCGCGGCGAGGAGCTGGCCCGGATCTGCCGCCGCTGGCTGGAGGGCGCCCGCGAGCGCCTGGACGCGGCGCTGGCGGGTGACCCGGAGGCCGAGGGGGCACCCCGGTGAGACGCCCCGGCCCGCAACCCCCGGCCCCGTAACCCTCCGCCGCCCTACCCCTGCGCCGCGGCCACCACCACCGCCAACTCGCCCTCCGCGACCCGCGCCCGCAGCGCCTCGCCCGCCTCGACCTCCCCCGGCGCCCGCACCGCCGCGCCGTCCGCGCGCTGCAGCACCGCGTAGCCCCGCCGCAGCGTCGCCGCCGGCGAGAGGGCCACCACCCGCGCCCGGGTGTGCTCCAGCTCCGACCCGGCGCGCTCCAGCAGATGCCCCCACGTCCGCCGCCCGCGCGCCAGCAGCGCCGCGACCTCCTCCGACCGCCCCTCGACCAGCCCGTACGGATGCGCCAGCGAGGGCCGGCTCGTCCAGTCCCGCAGCCCCCGCTCCTCGCGCTCCAGCCGCCCGGCGACCACCCGCAGCGCCCGGTCGCGCAGCTGCCCGATCCGCTCGCGCTCCTCCCCGACGTCCGGCACGGTGTCCTTCGCCGCGTGCGTGGGCGTACGGGAGCGCAGGTCGGCGACGTAGTCCAGCAGCGGATTGTCCGGCTCGTGCCCGATCGCGGAGACCACCGGCGTACGGCACGCGGCCACCGCCCGGATCAGCGCCTCGTCGGAGAACGGCAGCAGATCCTCCACGCTGCCCCCGCCCCGCGCCACGATGATCACGTCCACCTCGGCGTGCCCGTCCAGCTCCTGCACCGCCTTGACCACCTGCGGCACCGCGTGCACCCCCTGGACCGCCACCGCGCGCACCTCGAAGCGCACCGCCGGCCAGCGCTGGCGCGCCGTCTCCAGCACATCGCGCTCGGCCGCCGAGGCCCGCCCCGTCACCAGGCCGATCCGCCGCGGCAGGAAGGGCAGCGGCTTCTTGCGCTCCGGGGCGAACAGCCCCTCCGCCGCCAGCGACTTCTTCAACTGCTCCAGCCGGGCGAGCAGTTCCCCCATGCCGACCAGGCGGATCTCCGCGGCGCGCAGGGAGAGGCTGCCGTTGGGCGCGTACCAGACGGGCTTGGCGAGCAGGACGATCCGCGAGCCCTCGCCCACCACGTCGGCGACCGCGTCGAAGACCTGCCGGTAGCAGGTCACCGTCAGCGAGACGTCGTGGCTGGGATCGCGCAGCGTCAGGAAGACCACGCCCGCGCCCGGGCGCCGCGAGAGCTGGGTGATCTGCCCCTCCACCCAGATCGCGCCGAGCCGGTCGATCCAGCCGCCGATCTTCCGCGAGACCTCGCCGACGGGCAGCGGGGCTTCCGCTGAGTTGATGGCCATGGGTCCAAAGGCTAGTGGGCGGGGGTGACAGCACGGAGTTATCCACAGGCTGTTGCCGCCCCTGCCGCCGGGCGCGCGGTGTTCCGTACGATGGGGGCATGACTGCTGCAGCTGCTTCCGACCGCCGGGTCCTCCTCGCCGCCCCGCGCGGCTACTGCGCGGGTGTGGACCGCGCGGTGATCGCCGTCGAGGAGGCGCTCAAGCAGTACGGGGCGCCGGTCTACGTGCGCCACGAGATCGTGCACAACAAGTACGTGGTGAAGATGCTGGAGCGCAAGGGCGCCGTCTTCGTGGAGCGCACGGAGGAGGTGCCCCCCGGCAACATCGTGATGTTCTCCGCGCACGGCGTGGCCCCCGAGGTGCACGAGGAGGCCCAGCGCGGGCAGCTCGCGACCATCGACGCCACCTGCCCCCTGGTCACCAAGGTGCACAAGGAGGCCGTCCGCTTCGCCGGCGAGGACTACGACATCCTCCTCATCGGCCACGAGGGCCACGAGGAGGTCATCGGCACCACCGGCGAGGCCCCCGAGCACATCACGCTGGTCGACGGTCCCGACGACGTGGACAAGGTCGAGGTCCGCGACCCGGAGAAGATCGTCTGGCTCTCGCAGACCACGCTCTCCGTGGACGAGACGATGGAGACGGTCGACCGGCTGAAGGAGAGGTTCCCCAGCCTCATCTCCCCGCCCAGCGACGACATCTGCTACGCCACGCAGAACCGCCAGGTCGCGGTGAAGATGATCGGCGAGGACTCCGACCTGGTGATCGTCGTCGGCTCGCAGAACTCCTCCAACTCCAAGCGGCTGGTCGAGGTCGCCCTCGGCGCCGGCGCGAAGGCGTCGTACCTGGTGGACGAGGCCGCGGAGATCGACGAGGCGTGGCTGGAGGGCGTGGGGACGGTCGGCGTGACCTCGGGCGCCTCGGTGCCGGAGGTGCTGGTCGACGGGGTGCTGGAGTATCTGGCCGCGCGCGGCTGGGGCGATGTGGACGTCGTCCAGCCGGTCCAGGAGTCGATCACCTTCTCGCTGCCCAAGGAGCTGCGCCGCGACCTCAGGGCCGAGGCCGCCGCCGCGCTGGCGGACGGGGCCTGACAGCGGGGGCGCCGCGCCGCCGGGGGACAGCGGGGCGCGGGCCGGCCTGCGGCTGCCGCGTGCGCTCCGGGGGCCGCGTGTGCCGTACGGCCATGAGGGCGACGCGGCGCAGCACGGCGATCACCCCGGCCAGCAGCGTCCCGGCGTACAACCACGGGGCCTGCAGGGCCAGTTCCGTCACGGCGGTCATCGCGTGGCCGGTGAGGCCGCCCCCGCCCTCGCCGGCGGCGACGATCCCGGTGGCGAAGGCGAGCGGCGCGGCGACCGGCGCGGTGATCGCGTCCGCCGCCCGCACCCAGGAGGCGGTCAGCCCGCAGACGAGGACGAAGACCAGCCCGAAGAAGACGGGCGCGTGCGCGCCCAGCAGCGCCAGCAGCAGACCGGTGGCGAGCATCGAGCCCAGTGCCATCAGCCCCATGCCCAGGGCGGTCAGCCGCGGGCCGGGCGGGACGAGGACGGTCTGCACCACGGGCGGTACGGAGCGGCGCGCGGAGACGCGGTAGACCGACGGCGCCGAGGAGCGCGCCCCGTCGGCGGCCTCGCCCCGAGTGGGCCGGGGGAGGCGGCCGGCGGCAGGGCGGTGGGGGGGCTCTGCGTGAGGGTCTGTATCCGTACGGTGATGCTGCACCCCTCCACCGTAGGGCCCGAAGTGGCGGGAAACAGCCCCCGTGGGGCGATTGGCCGGAGGTGTCGGGTCTGCCGCGCCGTCCCCCGTACAGCCGATGCGGACGGGGATGCCCGCGGCCCGTAGAATCGGGCGCAAGCCCCATCACCCTCGTCCCGGGAAGTCGTCACGTGTCGCTCACGATCGGAATCGTCGGCCTGCCCAATGTCGGCAAGTCGACCCTCTTCAACGCCCTGACCAAGAACGACGTCCTGGCGGCCAACTACCCGTTCGCCACGATCGAGCCGAACGTCGGCGTGGTCGGCGTCCCCGACGCCCGCCTGGGCAAGCTCGCCGAGGTCTTCGGCTCGCAGCGCATCCTCCCCGCGACGGTGGACTTCGTCGACATCGCCGGCATCGTGCGCGGCGCCTCGGAGGGCGAGGGCCTGGGCAACAAGTTCCTCGCCAACATCCGTGAGTCGGACGCGATCTGCCAGGTCATCCGCGCCTTCAAGGACGAGAACGTCGTCCACGTCGACGGCAAGGTCTCGCCCAAGGACGACATCGAGACGATCAACACCGAGCTGATCCTCGCCGACCTGCAGTCCGTCGAGAAGGCCATCCCGCGCCTGACGAAGGAGATCCGCCTCCAGAAGGAGAAGATCGCCGTCCTCGCCGCGGTCGAGGAGGCCCAGAAGATCCTCGAGGCGGGCGACACGCTCTTCTCCGCGGGCATCACCGCGGGCACGGAGAAGGGGCGGCTCCTGCACGAGCTGCACCTGCTCACCACGAAGCCGTTCCTGTACGTCTTCAACGTCGACGAGGACGAACTGGTCGACGAGGACTTCAAGAACGAGCAGCGCGCCCTGGTCGCCCCGGCGGAGGCCATCTTCCTCAACGCGAAGATCGAGTCCGAGCTGATCGAGCTGGACGACGAGGAAGCCCTCGAACTCCTCCAGTCCATGGGCCAGGAGGAGCCCGGCCTGGCCACCCTCGGCCGCGTCGGCTTCGACATCCTGGGCCTGCAGACGTACCTCACCGCAGGCCCGAAGGAGGCCCGCGCCTGGACGATCAAGAAGGGCGCCACGGCCCCCGAAGCGGCCGGCGTGATCCACACGGACTTCCAGAAGGGCTTCATCAAGGCGGAGGTCATCTCCTTCGACGACCTCCTCGCCACCGGCTCGGTAGCCGAGGCCCGCGCCAAGGGCAAGGCCCGCATGGAGGGCAAGGAGTACGTGATGCAGGACGGGGATGTGGTGGAGTTCCGCTTCAACGTCTAGGTCGCGCGATAGCTCGGATCTGCTGAACTAGTCAAGCTCGCAGGTCAGATGGGGTCGGCCCGGTTTCGGGTCGGCCCCGTTCGCGTACCCGTGGCTGGATGGTGGCTGGATGAACTGACGGATCGTCATCATCTGTCGTCACCCGTGATCATGCGTCGTTCTCTGCGCCGCGGCTGGATTGTGGTTGGGTGGGGCTGAACGGCGAGTCAGTCGGGGGCGTCGGCGGTCTGCGCGCCTTGGGTGAAGTGGTCGAACTCTCCGGCCTGGACGCCGCGTGCGAAGGCGTCCCATTTCGTGCGTGTCGTGGTGACGACCGTGTCGGGCGCTGATGTCTCGCGCAGGAAGACCAAATCGCCGTCGCCGAACTGATCTCGCCCTCCAGGGCGGACTCCAGAACCGTTTTGGTCAGCTGCTGCAGCAGTCCGCCCTCGCCGGTCAGCCGCAGCCCCTTGCTCCGGGCCTGCTCGACGAGCTGATCGATGAGCTTGGACCTGACCACGTGTGCGCGGACGTGGTCAGGTCCGGTTGGATGGAGGTTCCTACGCCGTACCGTCCGACCGGGGGATCACGTCCGCGCCATGTCATCGTCTCTTATCCCCACGCCTGTTCGCACGCCTGTCTCGGATTACGAGCTGCTCGTCCAGTTGCTCGCTCGGATACCTGATCCGCGCCGACGGCGTGGGGTGCGGCATCCGGTGGGTGCTTTGATCGCGGTGGCGGTGTGCGCGGTGGTGGCCGGAGCGCGGGGGTTCACCGCGATCGGGGAGTGGGTACGCGATGCCGGGGGAAGCTTCACTCGCGGCCCTCACCCCGTCGATCGTCGTCTTCCGCAAGAGAGACGTGTGAGCGCCTCAGGCCCGCTGCAGACGGAACCGCTGGCGGTACTCGCCGGGCGTGATGCCGAGGCCGCGCCGGAACGCCCTGGCGAGCGTGTCGACGGTGCCGAACCCGCACGTCGTCGCGACGCGGGCGAGCGTGTCGTCGCTCGTCTCCAGCCGGTTCTTCGCCGCCTCGATCCTCGCTTGCTCGATGTAGGCCGCCGGCGTCGTGCCGAGCTCGGTCTTGAAGATGCGGGTCAGATGCCGATCCGAGATGTGCAGGCTCTCGGCGAGGCTCGTCACCGTCAGGTGCTCGCCGAGGTGCTCGGCGATGAAGAGCCGCAGGTCGTCGACCCGCGTCGAGGTCGCGATCTGGACGAGCGGCACGCTGAACTGGCTCTGCCCGCCCGGGCGCTTGAGGTAGACGACGAGCTGCCTCGCCACCTTCTGGGCCAGCTCCGCGCCGAAGTCGTCGGCGACGAGCGCCAGGGACAAGTCCAAGCACGAGCTGATGCCCGCCCCGGTCCACACGTCCCCGTCGCGGATGAAGATCGGATCCGCGTCGACCTCGATCTCGGGATGCTCGGCGGCGAGCTGAGCGGCGGTCGACCAGTGCGTCGTCGCCCGCTTCCCGTCTAGCAGTCCAGCCGCGGCGAGGATGTGCGCGCCGACGCAGACCGAGGTCACGCGCCTGGTCCTCGCGGCGAGATCGCCGATCCTGGCGACGACGGCCGGATCGGCGATGGCCCGGACTCGTCGCTGCTCGTCGACCTCGACAGAGCCCGGGACGATGAGCGTGTCGATGCTCCTCCCACCGACCTCGTCGAAGGTGACGTCCGGGAGGACGCGCACGCCAGCGGAGGTCGTCACCGGGTCCATCGTCTCGGCGGCGAGGACCACCCGATAGCCGGTCGGCTCTTCCATCTCCCTCTGAAGCAGTGAGAAGACCTCCGGCGGTCCGGTCACGTCGAGCAGGTCGACGCCCTCGAAGAGCACGATGACGACGAATCGCTCGATCACGTCCGTCCTCCCTGATCTGCCATGTCTGTATTTGCAGGTTACGCGACATTGCCGACACGTTCACGCGCTCATAGCGTTGACGATGGCCGCCGATCGGCGGCCGAGAACACTCATAAAGAGAGGGACACACCCATGGCGCGCATCACGCTCCGCGAGCTCAACGGATTCGACCAGACCCCCGCGGTCCTCAAGGACTCGACCGTCGTCCTCGTGGACTACCAGAACACGTACACGACCGGCGTGATGGAGCTCGAGGGCTGGGAGCCCGCGCTCGACGCCGCCGCCGACCTGCTCGCCAAGGCGAGGGCGGCGGGCTCGACGGTCATCCACATCGTCAACGACGGCGGCGAGGGCACGCCCTACGACATCAACGCGGAGATCGGCCGGATCCACCCGAAGGTTGCGCCGATCGACGGCGAGCCCACGGTCGTCAAGACCGCGCCGAACGCCTACGTCGGCACCGAGCTCGGCGAGCTCGTGGAGAAGGCCGGGAACGACGACGTCGTCATCGCCGGCTTCATGACCAACATGTGCGTGCAGTTCACCACCGAGGGCACGTTCCTCGCCGGCAAGAAGCCCACCGTCGTCGCCGATGCCTCCGCGACCCGGCCGCTCGAGAGCGGGATCGCGCCGGTCTCCGCGCAGCAGCTGCACGAGGCCGCGCTCGCGACGATCGGCGATCTCTACGGCGTCGTCGTGAAGTCCGCAGCCGACCTTGGCTGAGCAGCCACGCCTCACGGGCCAGAAGGGACGTGTAGGCGATGGTGATGGTCGAGCCTATCGAGTACCAAGGCGTTGTCTGGGAACTGACGGCCGAGCACGGGACCCGGCACCTCGTGGACCGCCGCAGCGCGAAGAGCAGCGTGCGACGGATGCGCATCCCTGGCCCGGGACGGCCGGAGCGCCGGCACGACAACGAGTGGCAAGGCCGCGTAGGCATGGTGCACCACCGGGAGATGGAGGAGCAGCGCCGCGGCGTGCTGGTGAATCCGCATTCCCTTGACGCTCACTCCAGTGTTGGTGCTCATGTGCTCTTCTCCTGCTCTGCCCGCGTCCTGGAGATGAGGGCAGACATCCGCGACCGGCTCATGCCGACCGCGCCGGCGATCTCTGTGCCGGTCATGTCGGTGGTGTCGAGAAGGTGCATCGCCCGCTCGACCTGCTGTGGCGTGTGCGTGGGCTTCCGGCCGCCGACCCGCTCGCCCCGGCGCCACGATCGTGAAGATGAGCTCGCCCGCCGGGGTGGAGGTGTCGATGCCGAGGTTGAGGATGCGCAGGCCGATACCTCGGTCTTTGAAGTCGCGCAGCAGCGCGGTCAGCTGGGTCGTCGACCGGCCGAGCCGGGACAGCTCGACGACCGTGAGGCGATCGCCGCGACGCAGAGGGCCTCCGTCGGAGCCAACTCAACTCAGGTACGCAACCTTGACAAGCAGATTGATCGACTGACGGGCTACCAGAAGGGTGAAATCTGAGCAGCCGCCCGAGTCCGGGGCAGAGTAGGGCCGCCGACGGGGGCGGTTCAACTAGACGGTGCGGATGACAGGGGCGGGTTTGATGTCCTGGGCGTCGACGAGGGTGCGGATGTCGTTCGGGTCCGAGGTCCAGATGATGGCGCCGAGGCTGGCTGCCATGGTCACGACGGTGGCGTCGACGATGTCGGAAGTGCCGGCCTTGCCGCAGAGGATGCCTGCGGCTTTGGCGGTTTCGAGGCCGACGGGTACGACACGGCACCCGGCGAGGAACTTGCCGAGTCTGACCTGGCGGCGGGAGTCCCGCCATGCCTGGCTGACGACGACGGATGGGACATGGATGTCCCGGCCGTCGTCGAGGGCCAGGCTGTGGCGGGCCCACATGCGTCGGTCGTCGTTGTCGATGGCGATGAGTACGCCGGCGTCGTACAGGTAGGGGATGTTCACGCGGCCGAGGCTCGCGGGCTGCTGAGGTACTCGGCGTCGGCGGCGGCAAGGTCCGCGCGGGCGGCGGCTAGTTCTTCGGGAGTGAAGGTGCCGTGTTCTGCCTGCCACTCCTGGATGACGGCCCGGCCGGCCCGCAGACGCAGCTCGCGTTCGGCTGCTCCGGCGACGAGGCGGGAGAGTGGAATGCCTTCTTCCTCGGCGGCTCCGGCCAGGGCTTCGACCAGGGATTCGTCGAGAGTGATAGTCACCTTCTTGGTAGCCATACATCAACCATAGCGTGGTATGGCCTTCGATGCCGATGCGCGGATCGCGTGCCGACGAGCGCGGAGGGCGTGAGTGTATCCAGCGGAAGGACCTCGCCGACTCGATGGCCTGCGGGGCTGGGGTCGGTGCGGGTCTGGGCCCTTGGTTTTTCCCGTGCTGGGATGGTGCTGGGACGTGGACGGGCCGCCGGTGCCAGTTCCACTCTGATGAGTCTTCCCGAGACCGCGAGCCGATCGTCGTGGGGAGCGCAGTCTGCCGCGCCCGGGTTCGTTCTCGCTGGTTTCCCATGTCGTGCGGAGTGGCCGCTCCGGCAACATTGCGCCGATTCGTTCGCCGGGTCCCGGATAAGGGAGTTCGTGCAGGGTCTCGTCGAGCGGTTGCTCGCCGATCCGAAGCTGATCAACCAGTCCAGGTCGTGCTCCCGGCTCTGAATGCGGCGCCCTCGACGGGCTCCAGCATTTTGATGCCATTTCTCGGGTCTAATTGATATCGTTGTTAGAGCGTCGAGCTGTGGAGGGACAACTGATGGCCAGGACTGTGATCGATCTGGACGAGGAGATCGTCGAGCAGGCGATGCGGGTGTACGGGGTGAAGACGAAGGCCGCCGCAGTGCGGGCGGCCATGGCGGAGGGGGTGAGGCTGCGGCTGCGCCGGGAGCTGTTCGATGCCATGGACGATGGTGAGTTCGATGACGTGTTCGCGGAGATCCGGTCGCAGACGGGGCCGCGGAATCCGGACGGCTCGCTCAAGCGCGAAGACGGGGCTTCGGCGGCGTGAAAGGGCGCTACCTCATCGACAAGTCCGCGCTGGCCCGCCGGGGCAAACCGGCAGTGCGGGCACGGCTGGATGCGCTGGACCGCGATGGACTCCTGGCAGTGTGCGCCCCGACCGAGTACGAGGTTCTGTACTCGGCGCGCGGAAAGCCCGAGGCGCTGCGCCTGCGTACCCTGCTCCGTGGTTTCGACTACCTGCCCTGCAACGACGAGGAGTTCGAGCAGGCGCTCGCGATCCAGGCATCGGCGCTGAACGCCGGCTTTCACCGGGCGCTGTCGCTGGCCGACGTCCTCATCGCGGCAACCGCAGAACGGCACGGGGCCACGGTCCTGCACTACGACGGCGACTTCGACATGATCGCCTCGGTGAGCGGGTCGCAAGCCGAGTGGGTCGTGGAGCCCGGCACGGCCGACTGAGCGTCATCCATCCTGCCTCGCAGGGGTGGAACGGGGTCGAAGGTGTGGCGGCGGAACCTCGGATCGTCTCCGATCATGGTGTTCGGAACGGCCAACGCGCGTACATGGGTGCGGAGTTCGGCGGGGGAGGGCGGCGGCTTCGACCCCGGTGGGTGGCACCTGGATATCCCACCGGGGCCACTTCCGATCCTTGAGACCGGGCCCATTGCCTTTCCCGTGCCGGGTGGCGTCGGTACTGACGACGGCTGTCGGTCGACCTCCGCACCGTGCCCGCCATCTCCCGCGAAGGCGTCACGACGGCGCGGGTGCGTCCTCCCGGACCGCGTCCTCGGATTCCGGGCGGCCCGGAGCGCCGGTCGGGGCCGCGTCGCGCAGTGCCGCCTCCACCCTGCGGTTGGTGGTCATGGTCGCCGTGACGGCGGTCATGGCCAGGAGGAGGCCGGCGGCGGCGTAGAGCGGGGTGCGGACGTCGTGGGCGGTGGCCAGCCAGCCGCCGAGGAGGGCGCCGAACGGGGCGGCGCACATGGCGAGCATGCGGGAGGTGGAGGCGACCCGGCCCATCAGGGGCGCCGGGACGATCGCCTGCCGCAGCGAGGGGCCGAGCACCATCGTGGCGCCCATGCCCGCGCCGCAGACGGCGAGTGCGAGGCCGGCGGCGTACGGGTTCGGGGCGGCGGCGAGCCCCAGGATGGCCAGCCCCTCGACCGCGGCCGTGCAGGTCAGTGCGGTGCCGGTGCCCAGGCAGCGGCTGAGGAAGGAGGCGATGCCCGCGCCGAGCAGGCCGCCGGCGGCTTCCGCGGTGAGGAGCAGGCCGAAGCCGAAGGCGCCGATGCCGAGGCGGTCGTGCGCGAAGAGGGCGAGGACGGTCTCCACGGCGAGGAAGGCGACGTTCCCGACGGCCGGGCGCAGCGCGAGCCCGAGCAGCAGCCGGTCGTGGAAGACGTACGAGGCTCCGGCCCGCGCCTGTCGCAGCAGGGACTCCCCGGCCTGCGGTACGGGCCGGGGGGTGGCGGGCAGCGACCGTACGAGCAGCGCGGAGAGCGCGAACGACACGGCGTCGGCGAGCAGCGGAACCGTCCGCCCGAGGGCGAGCAGGGCGCTGCCCGCGGGCGGCCCCGCGAAGCCGGAGGCGGCGGTCTGGGTGCCGCGCAGGCGGGAGTTGGCGCGCTCCAGGAGCGCGGGGTCGCGGCCGAGCAGATCCGGCAGATAGGCCGTGGCGGCCGTGTCGAAGAAGAGTCCGCCGAGGCCGAGCAGGAAGGCGACGGCGGCGAGCAGCCCGATGCTCAGCATGTCGAGCGCGGCGGCCGCCGCCGGTATCGCGAGCAGCGCCGCACGCGCCGCGTCCGCGACCCACATCGTGCGCCGGCGGTCCCAGCGGTCCACCAGCGCGCCGCCGAGCACCCCGAAGAGCAGCCACGGCAGTGTCCCGGCGGCCGTGACGACGGCGAGCGCCATCGGATCGTGCGTCAGCGTCAGCGCGAGCAGCGGCAGGGCGGCGTGCATCACCCCGTCGCCGAGCGAGGAGACCGTCTGCGCGGTCCACAGCCGCCCGAAGCCGGTCGGCAACGTCCTTGTGTTCATGGTCACTTGGACTCCCCCTCGGTCTGCTCGGGCTGCGCCGGCCGGAACAGCGCGAAGACGAGCGACACGTCCGGCAGCGACGGATCGGACGCCTCGCGGTACTCGTCCGCCAGCGCCCGCAGCCGTTCCCCCAGCTCCGCGAACTGCTCCTCGGTGAGCCGCAGATGCGCCATCCGTACGTGCCGCTCGCTGTCCGCCGGCGCGGCTTCCAGGTCCGCCACCGCGTGCCGCATCAGCAGGTCCGGCTGCCCCGGCCCCGGGTCCGGCAGTGTGATCGACCGCGCGGCCATCGCGTAGTACCGCTCGGTGACCCCCCGCACCTTGCGCGTGCGCACCACCTTCACCAGCCCGGCCCGCTCCAGCAGCCGCACGTGATAACTGGAACTCCCCTTCGCGAGACCCACCCGCGCGGCGATCTGCGTGATCGTCGCCGGCTCGAAGCGGAGCACGGCCATGATCCGGTGGCGGGTGAGGTTGGCGACGGCGCGCAACTGCTCGTCGGTGGTGACGTGCAGCGTCTCGGGAAGATCGTCGGTAGGCATGCGCCCAATGGTCAACGATTCTTGACCATTGGTCAAGGGGGTTTCGTACGCCCTTCCGCGGTCCACCGTCCGGCGTGACGTGACGTCTTCGCCCCCCACCCCCGCCACTGACCGTGGGGCGGGCGGGGGAGGGCGGTTACGCCGTGGTCGCCGCCTCGCTGATGGCGTCCGGGCGGTTGGTGATGAAGCCGTCGACCCGCAGGGCGAGGAGCTGCCCGGTGCGGGCGGGGTCGTCGACCGTCCACACCACCAGCTTGACCTGCCTGCGGTGCGGGCCCCGGCGCAGGTGGACCGCGTCGACGTAGGCGGCGGTGACGCGGGTGTGCTCAAGGTGGATCTGGTCGGCGACCGCTGTGCAGCCGGGGAGGTTCGCCAGCGAGGGGTCGTCGGTGAGGAAGGCCGTCCGCACCTGCGGTGCCCGGGTGCGTACGGCCTTCAGGCTCGCCAGGTCGAAGGACTGCACGATCAGGCGGCCGGTGTGCGCGGTGCCGAGCCAGCCGAGCCGCCGCAGCTCCGCCACGACGTCGGCGGCGAGCCCGGGGTGCAGCTCCGGGCGCTTGACCTCCAGGAGCAGCCGCTGCCCGTTGGCGTCGAGCCGCGCCAGGTACCGCGCCAGGGTCGGGACCCGGGTGCCCGTCCACTGCGGGCCCTTCCAACTGCCGGCGTCGAGGGTGTTGATCTCCGCCTGCGTGAAGTCCCCGACCCGCCACGGGGAGCGGGTGGGGAACTTCGCCTCGACGTCGGTGGTACGGGCGAGGGTCGCGTCGTGTATGACCACCAGCGCGCCGTCCCTGGTGCGCTGGACGTCGTTCTCCATCCACTCGATCCCGGCCGCGGCGGCGGCGTCCACGGCGGGGAGGGTGTTCTCCGGCGCGGCATAGGAGAAGCCGCGGTGGGCGTAGACGGTGGACGGGTAGGGGGTCGCGCCGGCCGTCGTCTCCGCCAGCACTGCCGCGGCGGCGAGGGCCGCGGCTATCGCCGTCACGCGTGCGGGAGTTCGCGCGAGCTTCAAGCTTCCCCCTGCGATGTGTTCTGTGGGGTGGGCGGGGTGCGGGTGGCATGTCCCGGAAAGTGAGGATAAGCGCGCCGGGTGCGGGCGGCAGGGCGGCTACGCCGTTCGGGCGCCGCGCCGGGAGCCGGTCCACGCGGTGGGCTGCCGTCCCCTCCCGCCCCTTGCGGCTCGTAAACCCCTGTCCTCCCCGGCGTCCGCGCGGCAGAATCGCGCGCATGTCTGAGACCTCCGTGTTCCAGGACCTGTCCGCCTTCGTCGCCGTACCCCGCGTCGCCTCCCTCGCGCTCTCCGCCGACGGCACCCGGCTGGTCGCCGCCGTGCAGACGCTGAGCGGTGACGGGACGAGGTTCGTGTCGGGGCTGTGGGAGCTCGATCCGGCGGGGGAGCGGGAGGCGCGGCGGCTGACCCGGTCCGTCAAGGGCGAGTCCGCGCCGGCCTTCGGGCCGGACGGGACGCTGTTCTTCCTCTCCGGGCGGGCGGAGAACGACCCGGGCGTGACGCAGGACGGTGCGGACGAGGGCGCCACCCTCTGGGCGCTGCCCGAGCGCGGCGAGGCGGCGCTCGTCGCGCAGCACCCGGGCGGGATCGACGGGTTCACTGTCGCCCGGGGGACGGGCGCGCTGGCCTACACCGGCGGACTGGCGGACGGCGCCGCCGACGCCGAGGCGTACGGCAAGCTCCGCCGGGCCCGCAAGGAGGCCAAGGTCACGGCGATCCTGTACGAGGCCGGGCCCACCCGGATGTGGGACCACGACCTGGGCCCCGAGGAGCCGCACACCCTCGTCCGCCCCGCCGACGGCGGCCCGGTGGTCGACGCCGGCGGCCAGGGCGTGGGGCTGGAGCACGCCGCGGAGGCGGCCTTCTCGCCGGACGGCGACCGGGTGGCGTACGTCCGCTTCACGGCGGGCCGGGTGCCGGCCGAGAACCGCACCTCGGTCGTGGTCGCCGACGCCGCCACCGGTGCGGAGCTGCGCCTCGTCGACCGGCTCGGACACCTCTACGAGAGCGCGGCCTTCACCGCCGACGGCACGGCGCTGGTCTGCGGCCGGATGCGCTACCCCACGTACGAGACCTCCGGGGACCTCACGCTGGTACGGATCGACCTGGCCGGCGGCCAGGAGAGCGACCTGCTGCCCGGCTTCGACAACTGGCCCGGGGAGACGCTCCTGTCCCCGGTGGACGACACCCTCTGGTTCACCGCCGACGAGCAGGGCCACGCCCCCGTCTTCCGCCGCGACCCCGACGGCACCGTCACCCGGCTGACCGCCTCCGGCGCCCACAGCGCACTCCAGGTCGCCCCCGACGGCCGTACGCTCTACGCCCTGCGCCACGCGGTGGACTCCCCGCCCCGGCCGGTGCGCCTCGACGCCGCCGCCCCCGACCAGGAGCCCGCCCCGCTGCCCGCCCCCGGCGGTATCGGCGCGCTGCCCGGCACCCTCACCGAGGTACGGGCCGAGGGCGACGACGGCTTCCCCCTGCGCGGCTGGCTGGTGCTGCCCGAAGGCGCCCGCGCCGAGCAGCCGGCGCCGCTGCTCGTCACCGTCCACGGCGGCCCGCAGGGCAGCTGGAACGGCTGGACCTGGCGGTGGAACCCGTGGCCCTTCGCGGCCCGCGGCTACGCGGTGCTGCTTCCCGACCCCGCCCTGTCCACCGGCTACGGGCAGCGCAACCACGAGCGGGGCTGGGGCCAGTGGGGCGGGCGGCCCTACGACGACGTCATGGCGCTGACCGACGCCACCGAGGCGCGCCCCGACATCGACGCCGAGCGCACGGCGCTGGCCGGCGGCTCGTACGGCGGGTACCTCGCCAACCGGACCGCCACCCGGACCGACCGCTTCCGGGCGATCGTCTCGCACGCCGGCGTGTGGGACCTGCGGACGTTCCAGGGGGACACGGACGCGCCCTGGTACTTCCAGACGATCTTCGGCGACCCGCTGGCCCGGCCCGAGCGCTACGAGGCCGACAACCCGTACCCGGACGCCGAGGCGATCCGCACCCCGATGCTGGTGATCCACGGGGCGAGGGACTACCGGGTGCCCGTCGCCCAGGGGGCGGCGCTCTTCCAGGACCTGCAGCGCCGTCAGGTTCCGGCCACGTACCTCTACTTCCCGGACGAGAACCACTGGATCCTCACACCGAACCACGCCCGCGTCTGGTACGGCACCTTCCTGAACTTCCTTGACCACCACGTGCGGGGGGAGCGGTGGCAGCGACCCGAGCTGCTGTAGCGGTGGGCGGGAACGGACGGTTCCGGAGCGGAAGGGCATATTCAGGCCACGTAGGCCCCGGGAATGTTTCAAACGGTTATGCGGTCGACCGTTGGGGGAGGTATCGAGCGACTCAAGACAGGTTTGAACGGAGGTAGTTGCTGAATCGCCTTCGTTCGAGCCCATCGGATCGCGAGGAGATCAGAAGTGACCATTACGCATGACTTCCCGGCAGTGACCCAGATCCCCGCCCTATGGTGCCCCATCGACCTCCGCCTCCACCCCGAGGCGGAGGGCGCCGACGACCGGCTCTTCACCTGGGCCCGCAAGTTCGACCTGATCCGCAGCGACGCCGCCGCGGACCGCTTCTACCAGGCCGGATACGGATACTTCTGCGCCGCGACCTACCCACGCGCGCAGCGGTTGGACCTGATGTCGGAGTGGAACGCCTACAACTGGATCCTCGACGACCTGCTGGACGAGGGACACAAGGACGCCACGCACGAGGACCGAATACGCATCTGCCGCGAGGTGCTCGCGCAGATGCCGGTCAACCTCAGGGCGCCGCGCCCCACCAGCCCGCTCACCGCCGCCGTCGCCGACCTGTGGGAGCGCTCGGCGCCCCCGATGTCCGTCGCCTGGCGCAAGCGCTATGTCGCGCACTACGCGGACTGGGTCGGCCAGTCGATGCTGCAGCACCTCCCGAGTGAGCCCGAGGACGCCGCCAGCCTCTACACCCACCTGCGCCGGCGGCGCATCCACTCCGGCTGCGAGCTGAGCTTCGACCTCATCGAGACCGGCAACCTCAGCGAGGTCCCGGAGGAGGTCACCCAGGTCGACGCCTACGAGGCCGTACGGGCCTCCGCCTCCGACGCGATCTGCTGGACCAACGACGTCTACTCCATCCGCAAGGAGACGGCCCGCGGCGACCACGACCACCTCGTGCCCTTCCTGCGCGAGCGCCAGGAGACGGACTGGGACGGCGCGCTGGACGCCGCGGCCGGCATGATCGAGACCGCCACGCGCGACTACCAGTCCGCCTGCCGTGATCTGCGGGCGCTGCGGCCGCTGTTCACGATGTCGGACGAGGAGTGGTCGCGGGTCGAGGACTCCATGAGCGACCTGGGCCTGTGGATCGCGGGCAGCCTGCACTGGCACCGCTGGTCGCCCCGCTACTCGGTGGTGGAGACGACCCCGGACGGCTCCACCCCGAGCTACATCGAATGGCACGTCGCCTGACCCACGGGCGGTCCGCCCACGCCCCGACCGCTGCCGCCCCGCGCCCCACCGCGCCCCCGGAAACCGAGGCGGGGGCGGCGGGTTCGTATACGAGCCCGCCGCCATCCCACCCTCCGTCCCGGGTATCGGAGGCGGCAGCGCCTACGCCGTCTGACCTCCCAGCTCCCGTTCCGCGTAGACGCGCATCGCCTCGCGGACGAAGGCCGCCGTGCCCTCGCCGTGGCGGTCGTAGGTCGCCGTGAAGCGGGGGTCCGCCACGTACATCTCGCCCAGGCCCGTGAACGCCTCCGCCGTGGGGCGCCGGCCCTGCCAGCCCGCCGCCACCCACTCGTAGTGGCGGCGTGTGATCGCCTGGACCTCCTCGCCGTCCGCCGGGCGCCCCGCCGCCAGCGCGGCGGCGTAGTCGCGGGCGATGTCCAGCTGGGCCTGCTGGAAGCCCTCCCGGTCGTCCTTCGACAGCGAGCGCCACCAGCGGTCGCCGCTGCGCCAGGCGCTCTCCCCCCAGCGCTCCTTGACCTCCTGCTCGTACCGCGAGTGGTCGAATCCGTCGAACACCTCGTCCGCCATGAGCGGTTCACCTCGTTCCGTCTTGTCCAGCGTGGTCCGTACCGAGGTGATCCGGCGCGCCAGCCGCTGCTGCTCCTGCTCCAGCAGGGCCAGGTGGGTGCGCAGGGCGGCTCCGGTGTCCGCCGCGCCCGCGAGCACCTCGGCGATCGCGGGCAGCCCGAGCCCCAGCTCGCGCAGCAGCAGGATCCGCTGCAGGCGGACGAGGGCCTCCTCGTCGTAGTAGCGGTATCCGTTGCCGCCGATCCGACTGGGTAGGAGCAGCCCCTTGTCGCCGTAGTGGCGCAGGGTGCGGCTGGTCGTCCCGGCGGCCTTCGCCAGGTCGTGGATGGTCCACTCCGTCATCGCGCACCCCTTCCGTACTCCCCGCGGCACACCGCACCCTCACGGCCAGCCACAGCCCTGCGGCCACCCCGCCGGCGCCTCTCGCCCTCGGTACGACCACCACGCTAGAAGTTGACGCTACGTAAAGGTCAACCCCGGCTCAGCGCCGCCCGAACACCTCGAACCCCACCGCCAGCTCCGCCCCCGAGCGCTCACCCGCACCCCGGAGCATCTGCTCGATGAACCCCTGCGCGTACGCCCGGGGCTCCTCCTCGACGCCCAGCCCCTCGATGTACGCCCGGTGCGCGGCCAGCGAGTCCACCGCCCGCTCCAGATCCGCGGCCTCCACCCCGACCGCGTGCGTGGGATGCGGGGAGCCCGCGACCGCCACCCACCGCACCCCGCCCCACGGCTTCAGCCCCTCGCCGAGGAGCTTGGGGAAGATCCACCGGTTGCCCGCGTCGCCCGCCGCGTCCAGCGTGGCGCGGCCGACCGCGCGGTGGTCGGGCATGTTCCAGAACGCCCCCGCCCCCGTACCGAAGGTGTCGTGGTGGTTGAGCGTGATCAGCAGCTCCGGCCGGTGCCGCCGGATCGCCGCCGCCAGGTCCTGGCGCAGCGCCAGCCCCTCCTCGATCACCCCGTCGTGGTGGTCGAGGAACTCCACGTCCGCCACGCCGACCGCCGCGGCGCTCGCCCGCTGCTCCGCCTCGCGCACCCGCGCCGCCTCGGCCGGGTCCATCCCGTCGATGCCGGCCTCGCCCCGGCTGACGAGCAGGTACGTGATCTCCTTGCCCTGCCCCGTCCAGTACGAGACCGCCGCCGCCGCGCCGTACTCCAGGTCGTCCGGGTGCGCGACGACCGCGAGCGCGCGCTCCCAGTCCTCGGGCATCGCCGCCAACCGGGGCGCCCGCGCCGAGGACGCCTGCGCCGAAACCCCGCCGGAACCCGTCTCGTTGCCACTCTCCGTGTCCGTCATGTCCGCCATCGTGGCACAGCGCCCGCCGGATCCGGCGGGCGCTGCACGCCGCCTGTGGATAACTCACGAGCCACCCGCCATTGCGGACGGTCAGGCTCTGGCCTGAGCTTGCGGCCCGCGACCCCCGGTTGCCAAGCTGTCGCAGACTGTCAAGCTTTGGGAGCACATGTGCCGTTCGGTGAGCAGCCCGCGTATCTGCGGGTGGCGGGGGACCTGCGCAAGAAGATCGTCGAGGGGGAGCTGCCCCCGCACTCCCGGCTGCCGTCCCAGGCGCGCATCCGGGAGGACTACGGGGTCTCCGACACCGTGGCGCTGGAGGCGCGCAAGGTGCTGATGGCCGAGGGGCTGGTCGAGGGCAGGTCGGGCTCGGGGACGTACGTGCGCGAACACCCGGTCCCGCGGCCGATCTTCCGCGCGGGCTACCGGATCATCGGCGACTCCTCGCCGTTCCGCCAGGAGCAGTCCGACGAGCGCGTCTGCGGCAGTTGGGAGTCGAGCAGCGAGCAGGTCCCGGCGGACCGCGCCATCGCGGGCCGGCTGCGGATCGAGCGCGGCGGGCGCGTGATGCGCACCGAGTACGTGCTGCACGCGGGCGGCGGGCCGGTCATGCGCTCCCTCTCCTACGAGCCGCTGGCCCTGACCGGCCGCACGCCGGTGATGCTGCCGGAGGAGGGGCCGCTGGCCGGGCTCGGCGTCGTGGAGCGGATGGCCGCGATCGACGTGGTCGTGGACAACGTCGTCGAGGAGGTGTCCGCCCGGCCGGGGCTGGCGGAGGAGACGGCGGCGCTGGGCGGCTTCCCGGGGCAGCTGGTGCTGGTCGTCTCCCGTACGTTCCACGCCTCGGGCCGCCCGGTGGAGACGGCGGACATCGTGACGCTGGCCGACCGCCACCGCCTCACCTACCACCTCCCGGTGAAGTAGCGGGGCCAGTTCAAGGGGCGGCGGGGGGCGTCGAGGGGCGGCGGGGGCGTCCGGGGCGGGGTCGGCCGGCCCCCGACGCCGTTTCCTCCCGGCCGCCTCCGGTATGCCGCCATCCCCCACCATTCGAACATTGCGGCGATTAAGACACCGCTTTGTATGAAGTCGTATCCACCCCGTGAAGGTCATGCGTAAGCTCTGGCATATGCGCAGCAGGGGATCCGATGGCTCGGTGATGCGGCCGGGGGAGTGGCGATGAGCGACAGCGGGGCCGCGCGTCCCTGGGCGGTCATCCGCCAGGACGGCAACGGCAATCGCTACCGCGTGGGCAGCTATGCCACGCGGGCCGAGGCCGAGCGCGTCGCCGAGCGCTTCGAGGGCGCGGGCCGCAGGCAGCTCTATCTCGTGGAGCGCATCGGGGGTGCGCACAACGGGAATTGACGCCCCGCGCGCGGGGCGCCCCTCGTCGCCAGCGGGCCGTTCCTTACTCCACGTGCCGGGTTTGTGGCGCAATGGTTACATTGATTTTGTGACAAACCTCCCATATCGGGTATTTCGGAGTCGATCCCCCGATTCTGACCTGGGATGTGGTCGGCGTGACACACACCGCTGATGCGGCGGAGTTCCCCCCGGCGGCCCCTGCTGCCGCCGCTGCCCCACGTCTTGTCCTGGCGCCCCCGGACGGCCCCGCCGAGTGGACCTTCCCCGCCGACCCCGGCGCGGTGCGCACCGCCCGCGCGGTGGTCCGCGAGACCCTGCGCAGCTGGCACCTCGACCCGGTCAGCGACGTCACCGTGCTGCTGGTCAGCGAGCTGGTCACCAACTCCCTGCGCTACGCGGCCGGTCCCATCGGCCTGCGCCTCAGCCGCGTCCCCGCCACCGGACCCCCCGCCCCCACCGCCGCCGCGGCCCTGCGCGTGGAGGTCTCCGACCCGCTGCCCGACCCGCCCTGCCTGCGGTTCGCCGGCCCCCAGGACGAGGGCGGCCGCGGCCTGCAGATGGTCGCCTGCGCGGCCCGGAGCTGGGGTTCGCTCCCGGGGCACGGCGGCAAGACGGTCTGGTTCGAACTCGCCCTCCTGGGCTGACGGCCCCCTGGGCGGGCAAACCCCTTCCGGAGGTGCCGGAGACGCGCCGGACACCTCCCTGAGACGCGCCGGCAAAGGGGAGGTTCGAGCACCCCCGCGCTGGTTAGAAGAAGGGAGAACACTGATCGCGACGGTCCCGCCGACCACCGAGACCCAACCGCGATCTGAGGACCATGTTCCGGACGGCGCTTGCTGTCGCATACTCGGGCCTACGCGAAACCCGGAGCAGGAGAAGTGAGGGGGGTTGCGTGACGGAACCGCTGTGGCAGAGCAGCCCGCCGGGCTCGATCTACGACCACATCCAAGTGGCCTCCTTCTGCCTGGGCCCCGACGGCCGGATCGAGCAGTGGAGCGACCGGGCCGCCGAGCTCTTCGGCGTCCCCGCCGAACGGGCGCTGGGCGCCGACCCCGTCACCACGCTCATCCCGCCCGGGCTCCGCCACGACGCCGCCCGCTCCTGCGGCCCCGCCGCCGCGCTGACCCCCGAGCGCGTGCTGGACGGCCGCGAGTGGATCGGCCTGGTCCCGTACGGCAGAGGGGACGAGCCGGAGGGCATCACCGAGCTGTACGTGATGCCGACCCGCACCGCCGACGGCCGGCGCGGCGCGCTCTGCGTCGCCGTCGACGTCTACGCACTGCGCCGGATCGAGACCGACCTCGCCGCCTCCCAGGCGATCTTCGGCCAGTCCCCGATGGGCTTCCTCCTCTTCGGTACGGACCTCAGGCTGATCCGCGTCAACGAGCGGTTCGCCACCGCCTTCGGCCGCCCCGCCGACGCGCACATCGGCCGCGGCGCCGCCGACTACCTCCCCCGCGCCGAGGCCGAGCGCTTCACCGCCGCCTGCCGGCAGGTGCTGGAGACGGGCGAGCCCGTCACCGACATGCAGATCCTGGGCCCCTCCCCGGCGGAGCCGCAGCGCCAGCGCTGGGCGGTCTCCCTCTACCGCGTCCACAGCGCCGCCGGCCGCCCGATGGGCGTGGCCGCCATAGCGAACGACGTCACCGGCCGGCGCCGCGCCGAGACCGAGGCCGCCAACGCCCGCCGCAACCTCGCCCTGCTCAACGAGGCCGGCGCCCGGATCGGCAACACCCTCGACCTGGAGACCACCGCCCGCGAGCTGCTCGACGTCACCGTCCCGCAGTTCTGCGACCTGGCCTGCGTCGACCTCTACCAGAGCCTGCTCGACGGCGACGAGGGCCGCCCGGGACTGGCCGACGGCAGCGCCGAGCTGCGCCGCGTCGCCTTCGCCTCCGCCGTCTCCGACGCCCCCGTGACCGCCGTCGGCGCCACCCACCGCCTCCCCTTCCACTCCCCGTACGCCGCCGCGCTGCGCACCGCGCAGGTGCAGTTCGTCCCCGCCGGGGACGTCGGTGAGGAGGAGGCGGGCGGGGCGGCGGGCCCGGTGCGCGCGACGCTCGCCGTGCCGCTGGTCGCCGGGGACACGGTGGTCGGGCTGGTGCAGTTCTCCCGCACCAAGGGCAGCGAGGGCTTCGGCGAGCGCGACATCGCGCTGGCCGTGCAGATCGCCGCGCGCGCGGCCGTGTGCATCGACAACGCCCGCCTCTACCGCCGCGAGCACGCCCGCGCGCTGATACTCCAGCGCAGCCTGCTCCCCCCGGGCGAGCCGCAGGCCGCCGGGCTGGACATCGCCTGCCGCTACCTGCCGGGCAACACCGCCACCGAGGTCGGCGGCGACTGGTTCGACGTGATCGAGCTGCCCGGCCACCGCACCGCGCTGGTCGTCGGCGACGTGATGGGCCGCGGCCTGCGCGCGGCGGTGGCGATGGGCGAGCTACGTACGGCGGTGCGCACCCTCGCGCTCCTGGACCTGGAGCCCGCCGACGTGCTGACCGCGCTGGACGAGATCGCCAGCGGCCTGGGCGACGTCTCCGAGGTCTACCTGGCGACCTGCGTCTACGCCGTCTACGACTCGGTGACCCGCCGCTGCGTGATCGCCAACGCCGGCCACCTGCCGCCGATGCTGGTCGAGCCCGGCGAGACCCCGCTGCTGCTGGAGGTCCCCACCGGCATGCCGCTGGGCGTGGGCGGCGAGCCCTTCGAGGAGGTGGAGGTCGAGCTGCCCGAGGGCGCGATGCTCGCCCTGTACACCGACGGGCTGGTGGAGTCCCGCGACCATCCGCTCGACGAGGGTCTGGAGGTCTTCCGCAAGGCGCTCACCGGCTCGCCGCGCGCGCTGGAGGACGCCTGCGACCACGTACTGGACACCCTGCACACCCGTCACGGAGAGGACGACGTGGCGCTGCTCATGGCCAGGGTGTGCGGGCTGCCCGTCGGCAGCGTGGGGGACTGGCGGCTGGACGCGGAGCCCAAGTCGGTCGCCCGCGCCCGGGAGTTGGCGCGCGCGCAGCTGCTGGCCTGGGGGCTGGAGGCGCTGGTCGACACCAGCGAGCTGCTGGTCTCGGAGCTGGTGACCAACGCGCTGCGGCACGGCGAGGGCGAGATCCGGCTGCGGCTGCTGCTCGGGCGCACCCTGGTCTGCGAGGTCTGGGACGCGGCCCTGCGCCAGCCGCGCCGGCGCCGGGCGCGCGACACGGACGAGGGCGGCCGGGGGCTGCAGCTCGTCTCCCTGCTCAGCAGCAGCTGGGGCTCGCGTCGTACGCCCCAGGGCAAGACGGTCTGGTTCGAGCTGGATCTACCCGGCGAGGGGACGACCCCCTCGGAGGCCACGGTGGAGGCGCTGCTGTCGGTGTTCTGAGCGGCTTCGAACACCGGCGGCAGCCCTGCCCGCGGAGACGGCCGCCCGGTCAGGCCGCCTTCAGCGCCGCCAGCCTCGCGTCGACCTCCGAGGCGGTGGCCAGGTCGTCCAGCGACTCGAACTGCGCGTCCAGCGAGGACGCCGCCAGCTCCGCCTTCCCCAGCGCCCTGGCCTCCTCGCGGCGGATCTTGTCCTCGAAGCGGCCGAGCTCGGAGGTGGGGTCGGTGACGTCCATGGACTTCACCGCGTCCAGCATCCGGTTCTGCGCCTGTGCGGTACGGGCCCGCGCCACCAGCGAGTCGCGCTTGGCCTTCAGGTCGTGGAGCTTCTGCTTCATGGCGTCGAGGTTGGCCCGCAGCTTCGCGACGACCTCCGTCTGGGAGGCGATCATCGGCTCGGCGTCCTTCGCCTCGCGCTCGTGCTGGAGCTGGCGCTCCAGCGCCACCCGGGCCAACTGGTCGAACTGGTCGGCCTTCACGGTGTCCCCGGCGGTCCGCAGCTCGTCGCCCTTGCGGCTGGCGGCCAGCGCCTTGCCGCCCCACTCGGCGGCGGCGGTGACGTCCTCGGCGTGGTCCTGCTCCAGCAGGCGCAGGTTGCCGATGGTGGTGGCCACCGCCTGCTCGGCCTCGGAGATGTTCGCGGTGTAGTCGCGGATCAGCTGGTCGATCATCTTCTGCGGGTCCTCGGCCTGGTCGATCAGCGCGTTGATGTTGGCCCGCGCGAGCTGGACGGTGCGGCCGAGGATGGTCTGCTTTCCGGACATCTGCCTGTGCTCCCTGGGTGGTTGGGGGGGGTGGGGGAGGAGGGGACGGGGGGACGGGGGGACGGGGGTACGTTCAGAAGCGGCCGCCGCCGCCCATCCGGCCGGTCGTACCGACCCCGCCGAAGGAGCCGGGACCGAAGCCGCCGCCCCCGCCGCCAAAGCCGCCGCCCCCGCCCCCGCCGCCCGAGCCGCCGAGCATCCCGCCGAGGATGAGACCGCCCAGCATCGCGGTGTTGAGCCCCCCGCCGCCCATCCGCCCCGGGCCCGGCCCGTAGCCGGCGGTGTCCTGCTCGGCGAGGCTGCGCGCCTCCCGCCCCAACTGATCGGCGCGCTGGGCGTGTTGGAGCGCGGCGGGCGCGTCGGACGTACTGAGCGCGACCGCCTGCTCCAGATGCCGCTCGGCCTCGTGCAGGCGGGTACGGGCCTGGCTGGCGACCGCGCCCCGGTGGGTGGTGAGGAAGTCGCGGGCCGCCCCGACCTCGCTGCGGGCCGCCAGCAGCGCCTGGTCGAGCAGCACCCGCGCCCGGTGGTCGGCCGCCTCGCGCTCGCGGGCGCCGGTCAGCGACTCCTCCAGCGCCGCGTCCGCCTCCTCGATGCGCCGCAGCGCGGTCAGCGGGTCGTAGGGGCCGGCCGTCATCTCGCCCTCCACCTCCGCCACCACGCTCTCCAACCGGCCGATCCGGCCCCGCAGATCGGCGGTGGAGTCGCCGGCCGGGGTCCCGCCGACCATGCCGCGCGCGTCCGCGAGGTCGGCGTGCGCGTCGCGCAGCGCCTCGCCGAGCCGCTCGCCGGCCTCGCGCAGCTCGCCCTGCCGGCGCAGCACCGAGCCGGCGAGGGTGGCGGCCTGGTCGATGGCGCCCTCGGCGGCGCGGATGTGGACGGCCGCCGCGTCGCGGTTGCCCGCGTCCAGGGCGCCGCGCGCCTCGCTGAGGTGCGTGGCGGCGAACTGGAAGCGCTCGCGGGCCGCGCGCGGATGGTCCGAGACGGCCTCGGCGGCGCTGGGCGGATAGCTCGCCGCCATCGTCGACAGCGCCGACTCGGCGGTGTTGATCTCCGTCGGCAGGCGCTGGGCGGCGGCCTCGGCGCGCGCCAGCGCCTCGGGGGCGCCGGCGACCAGCTGGCGCAGGCTGTCGAAGGCGTCGGACTCGGCGTCCAGGCGCTCACTGGCCCGGGCGCAGCGCTGGACGATCTCCTCCAGCATCCGGCGCTTGGCCGCGTCGTCCTCGGGATGGGCGTCGTCGAGCTGCTGGCGCAGCCGGAACGCCCCGGTCAGCTCCTGCTTGGCGAAGCCGACGGCCTCCTGGAAGGGCGCGGCGGTCTCCTCGCCGAACTGGGCGGCGGCGAAGCCGAGTTCCTCCTCGCTGGTGCGGACCGCGTCGTCGGTCTCCACCAGCGCCTGCCGGGCGCGCGCGTCCAGCTCCGGCAGCGGGACCTCGGGGGGTGTACGGGCGGGAGCGCCGCCCGGGGTGGGCGCGCCGCCGTTCGCACGCCGGCGGCGGACGTAGAGGAGGTACACCACGAGGATGACGGCGCCCACCAGCACCACCGGGATCAGGACGGCGGCACCGGAGTTCGTGGAGCCGCCGGGGTCCGCCGGGCCGGGGGTGATCACGGGGCGCGGGACGGGGGAGCCCGACAGCACCGCGCCCAGGCCGTCCGCGGCGCCGATCGCCGCCCCGGCCCAGTCGTTGCGGCGCAGGGCCGGCTCGACGGCCTCGGCGTTCACCTCGCGGATCTGGGCGGCGGTGAGTCCGGAGTCGGTGGCGGCGGAGACGGCGTACTGGCGGGCGTGGGTGGCGACGGCGAGCAGCACGTCGTCCTGGCCGAGGCCGTTCTTCTGCGCGGTGGCGTCCGCCCAGTCCTGCCCGCCGCGGCCGGCGAAGTCGCGTACGTACACGACGTAGAGCTGGACGCGGTGCTCCTCGTCCAGCTTCGACAGCGCCTTCGCGACCTGCGGGCGGCGCTCGCCGAGGGCGTCGACCCGGTCGGTGATCTGGCTGCCGCGGTCGAGGTTGACGGGGTCGACGGCCGGGGCCGTGTCCACGGTGGACACGGTGTCCCTGGTGTCCCTTGTGTCCCTGGTGGCCACCGTGTCCGCGGAGGCGCCCGCTGCCGGAGCGGCGCCGGGGGCCAGCAGCAGCGCGAGCGCGGCGGCGAGCGCCGCGGCCGGTCGGCGTATGTGCATACGGGCGCGCCCACCTCTCCGTACCAGGACCGCTCGATCAGGGGTGTCCGGGTCTGGAGCGTGACACGCGCCCGTACGCGCCGCATGAGGTGTGCTCCGTCGGAGTGAACGGCGCCCGGCGGAGAGCTTCGGACAGGCCCTACTCCCCCCGCCTGCGGATCTTGGAGCCGAGCCAGACCAGCGGGTCGTACGTGCGGTCAGCCGCGCGCTCCTTCAGCGGGATCAGCGCGTTGTCCGTGATCCTGATGTGCTCCGGGCAGACCTCCGTGCAGCACTTGGTGATGTTGCAGTAGCCCAGGCCGTGGTCGTCCTGCGCGCTGCGGCTGCGGTCCAGGCCCGACTCCCCGGCCGCGTCCAGCGGGTGCATGTCCAGCTCCGCCACCCGCATCAGGAAGCGCGGGCCGGCGAAGGCCGCCTTGTTCTCCTCGTGGTCGCGCACCACGTGGCAGGTGTCCTGGCAGAGGAAGCACTCGATGCACTTGCGGAACTCCTGCGAGCGGTTCACGTCCTCCTGCGCCATCCGGTACTCACCCGGCGCCAGCCCGGGCGGCGGTACGAAGGCGGGGACCTCGCGCGCCTTGGTGTAGTTGAAGCCCACGTCCGTCACCAGGTCGCGGATCACCGGGAAGGCCCGCAGCGGGGTGACCGTGACGACCTCGTCCGGCGAGAAGACCGACATCCGCGTCATGCACATCAGCCGCGGGCGCCCGTTGACCTCCGCGCTGCACGAACCGCACTTGCCCGCCTTGCAGTTCCAGCGCACCGCGAGGTCGGGTGCCTGGGTGGCCTGCAGCCGGTGGATGATGTCAAGGACGACCTCGCCCTCGTTGACCTCGACCTCGAAGTCCGCCAGGCCACCGCCGCCGGTGTCCCCGCGCCAGATCCGGAAGCGCGCGGTGTAGCCCTTGGCGGACTCCCCGGCCGGCTCCCCGGCGGAGTCCCCGGCCGGCTCTCTGGTCGGCCCCGTGGCCGGCGCGGCGGTCATGCGCTCAACTCCTCTTCCGTCAGGTACTTCACCAGCTCCTCCTTCTCGAAGAGGTCGAGCAGATCGGCGCGGATCGGCGGCGTCTCGCGCCGCTCCAGCCGGATCTGGCCGCGCTGCGCGTCGGTGGCGGCCAGTCCGCCCGTCGGATCGGAGAGCCGGCAGACCAGGTTCGCGCCGCGCCAGCGGCGGTCCATCCCCGGGTAGTCGTCGCGCGTGTGGCCGCCGCGCGATTCCGTACGCTCCCGCGCGGCCCGCGCCACGCACTCGCTGACCAGCAGCATGTTGCGCAGGTCCAGGGCGAGGTGCCAGCCCGGGTTGAACTGCCGGTGGCCCTCCACCCCGGCCCGCCGCGCCCGTACCCGGAAGTCGGCCAGGCGGCGCAGCGCCTCCGTCATCTCCGCCTCCTTCCTGATGATGCCGACCAGGTCGTTCATGGCCTGCTGCAGCTCCTGGTGGATCGTGTACGGGTTCTCGGGCGGCCGGGTGCCCTCCTCTCCGGTGCTCTCCGCGCTGAACGGGCGCAGCGCCTCCGCCGAGGCGGCGGCGATCTGCTCCTCGTCCACCACCGGGCGCTCTCCCGCCAGCCCCGCCGCGTACTCAGCCGCGTGCAGTCCCGCGCGGCGGCCGAAGACCAGCAGGTCGGAGAGGGAGTTGCCGCCCAGCCGGTTGGAGCCGTGCATGCCGCCCGCGACCTCGCCGGCCGCGAAGAGCCCCGGCACCCCGACCGCCGCGGCCGTGTCCGGGTCGACGTCCACGCCGCCCATCACGTAGTGGCAGGTGGGGCCGACCTCCATCGGCTCGGCGGTGATGTCGACATCCGCCAGCTCCTTGAACTGGTGGTGCATCGACGGCAGTCGGCGCCGGATCTCCTCCGCCGGCAGCCGGGTGGAGACGTCCAGGAAGACCCCGCCGTGCGGGGAGCCGCGCCCGGCCTTGACCTCGGAGTTGATGGCCCGCGCCACCTCGTCGCGCGGCAGCAGCTCGGGGGGCCGGCGGTTGTGGTCCGGGTCGGTGTACCAGCGGTCGCCCTCCTCCTCGGACCGGGCGTACTTCTCCCTGAAGACCTCCGGGATGTAGTCGAACATGAAGCGCCGGCCCTCGCTGTTGCGCAGCACCCCGCCGTCGCCGCGCACCGACTCGGTGACCAGGATCCCCTTCACCGAGGGCGGCCAGACCATGCCCGTCGGGTGGAACTGCACGAACTCCATGTTGATCAGCGAGCCGCCCGCCAGCAGCGCCAGCGCGTGCCCGTCGCCGGTGTACTCCCAGGAGTTGGAGGTCACCTTGAAGGACTTGCCGATCCCGCCGGTCGCCAGCACCACCGCGGGCGCCTCGATGACGGAGAAGCGGCCCGACTCGCGGTCGTAGCAGAAGACCCCCGAGACACAAGAGCCGTCCTTCAGGATGCGGGTGACCGTCACCTCCTGGAAGACCTTGATCCGCGCCTCGTAGTCGCCGCTCTCCCTGAAGTCCTCCTGCTGGAGCGCCACC
Organism: Streptomyces polyrhachis; assembly: GCF_042663125.1. Lineage (NCBI taxonomy): Bacteria > Bacillati > Actinomycetota > Actinomycetes > Kitasatosporales > Streptomycetaceae > Streptomyces > Streptomyces polyrhachis. The sequence continues at coordinate 47,541 of NZ_JBHSZO010000027.1, forward strand.
ACCTTCTGCTGGAGGGTGCGGATCAGCTCCAGTCCGGTGCGGTCGCCGACGTGCGCCAGGCGCGGGTACTCGTGGCCGCCGAAGTTGCGCTGGGAGATCCGCCCGTCGGCCGTACGGTCGAAGAGCGCGCCCCAGGTCTCCAACTCCCAGACCCGCTCGGGGGCTTCACGGGCGTGCAGCTCCGCCATCCGCCAGTGGTTGAGGAACTTCCCGCCGCGCATCGTGTCGCGGAAGTGGACCTGCCAGTTGTCGCCCTCGTTGACGTTGCCCATGGAGGCGGCGATCCCGCCCTCGGCCATCACCGTGTGGGCCTTGCCGAAGAGGGACTTGCAGATGATCGCGGTGCGCAGCCCCTGCTCGCGGGCCTCGATGGCCGCCCGCAGCCCGGCGCCGCCGGCCCCGACGACCACCACGTCCCAGCGCTGCCGTTCGACGTGCGTCATGTGTGAGTCGCTTCCCTGTCAGAAGATCGCCGGGTCCGTGAAGGCGCCCGTGGCCAGCAGATAGACGTAGAGGTCGGCGCAGGCCACGCTGATCAGCGAGGCCCAGGCCAAGAACATGTGCCGCTCGTTGAGCCGCCCGGCCCACGTCCACAGCCGGTAGCGCACCGGGTGCTTGGAGAAGTGCCGCAGCCGCCCGCCGACGAGATGCCGGCAGGAGTGGCAGGAGAGGGTGTACGCCCAGATCAGCACGATGTTGACGAGGAAGACCAGGGTGCCAAGTCCCATGTGGCCCCACTCGTAGTGGGTGTCGCGGAAGGCCAGCACCGTGTCGTACGTCAGGATCGCCGCGACCGGGATCGCCGCGTAGAAGAAGTAGCGGTGCATGTTCTGCAGGACGAGCGGGAAGCGCGTCTCACCGGTGTACGTCGCGTGCGGCTCGGCCACCGCGCAGGCCGGCGGGGAGGACCAGAAGGCGCGGTAGTAGGCCTTGCGGTAGTAGTAGCAGGTCAGCCGGAAGCCCAGCGGGAAGACCAGGATCAGCAGCGCGGGGGACAGGCCCCACCAGCTGCCCAGCAGGTCGAAGTTGGGGCCGCCCTTCATGTCCCGGCAGTTCTCCGCCAGGCAGGGCGAGTAGAACGGCGAGACGTAGGGCGCCGCGTAGTAGTCCGTGTCGGCGAAGGCGCGCCAGGTCGAGTAGACGACGAAGGCGAGGAGGCCGGCGAAGGTGGCGGCGGGCTGCAGCCACCAGCGGTCGGTGCGCAGGGTGCGGGCGGCTATCGCGGCGCGGCCCGGCGCGCGCACGCCGCCGGCCGGGGGCTCGGGCGGCTCGTCGGGGGCGGGGCGTTCGGTGGCCTGGGTTGCCAAGGCGGTCTCCGGCGGGTGGATGGCGGTGGTGGGTGCGCTGGTGGCTCCGGGGCTGTTCAGGGGCGGATCGGGGCGGGCTGCTCAGGGGGCGTGCCGGTCGCGGGCGCCGAGGCCCTCGTCGTCGACGTCCGTCCACAGCGAGCGGTCGTAGGGCTGGTCCGGTATCCGGATCACGTCGCGCGACTCCGGCCGCGCGGCGGGCGTGCCGGCGTGCAGCAGCGCGAGGCTCTCGCGCAGATGCCCGCAGTCGGTGCGCACGCGGCGCATCTCCAGCGTCTCGCGGCCCACCGCCTGCTCCAGGCGGCCGATGGCGCGGGCCAGCTCGTCCAGGCAGCGCTGGGCCGCGGTCAGTTCTGCGTGCAGGGACTTGCGTGGGGACATGGCCCTCACCTCTCCGCGACGGTGCGGCGCTGACCTTGGAGAGTGTCGCGCGTCACACTCGCGCTTGGGAAGGGATCTGCACGGATCCGCCCGGGCGTACGGGTGCACCGGGCCCCGGGGGCCGCTCTGTCCGTACGCCGTCGGGGCCGCCGCCGCCGGGCCGCGCGGCGGTGGTACGTAAACCCCACCTGCGTATAGCCGCACGACTGGCCCGGACGGGTTGAATCGCGCGGCGGGCGCGCCGTGTCGCGCGCGCAAGGGCGTGCCACTCACCTTCAGTGGTCGGGCGTCGACCGATGTGATGAGCGTCAAAAGAGCCCAAAAGAGGGCATCGCGGAGGTAATGGTCATGTCCCGTCCCCAGTCGCCCCGGACCGCCCGCAGCACGCGCCCCCACCGGGCCGCGCGCTACTCCGCCGCCCTGCTCGCCGCCGGGCTGCTCCTGCCCGTGACCGGTTGCAGCGACGGAGCCGGTGCCCCGCTCCGGGCCGCGGGGGACGTCTCCCCGGCGGAGCGGCTGCACCTGCGCTCCGGCGGGACCGTGCGCTGGGCGGTCGACGCGCCCCCGCAGACCTTCAACGTCTTCCAGGCGGACGCCGACGAGGCCGCCGAGCGCATCGCGGGTGCCGTACTCCCCTCCCTCTTCACCCTCGACGAGCGTGGCCGGCCCCAGGCCAACCCCGACTACCTGCTCTCCGCCGAGGTCGTCGAGCGCTCCCCCAAGCAGACCGTGGTCTACCGGCTCAACCCCCGCGCCCGCTGGAGCGACGGCGAGCCGGTCTCGGTGGAGGACTTCCAGGCCCAGTGGCACGCCCTCAACGGCAAGGACGCCGCGTACTGGACGGCCCGCAACGCCGGCTACGAGCGCATCGAGTCCGTCTCGCCGGGCGGGAAGCCGGGCGAGGTCCGGGTCGTCTTCTCCCAGCGGTACGCGGACTGGGAGTCCCTCTTCACCCCGCTCTACCCGCAGCGCACGATGAGCAGCCCGGAGGCGTTCAACACCCGGTCGCGGACCCGGCTGGAGGTGTCCGCGGGGCCCTTCGCGGTCAAGCAGCGGCTCGCGGACGCCAAGGCGTCCGGGAAGGGCGGGGCGGGCAAGGGCGGCGCCGGGTCGGTGACGCTCGTACGCAACGACGCCTGGTGGGGGAAGCCGGCGCTGCTGGACCGGCTCGTCTTCACCGCTGTGCCGCAGGCCGAGCGCGAGGCCGCGCTGCGGGCCGGGACGGTGGAGATCGCCGAGGTCGGGCGGGACTTCGCGATCGAGGCGCGGCGGGCGGACGCCAAGAACGCGGGGCGGAAGAACGCCGAGGGGAAGAACGCCGAGGGGAAGAACCCCGGGGGCGCGGACGCCGGCGACGGGGACGGCGACGGCAAGGCGCCGGGTGGTGCGGTGCACGGGCAGGCCGGGTACGGGCAGGGGCGGGCCGGGGCGCCCAACCAGCGGGTGGACGAGGTGCAGGTCAGCGTCGAGCAGATGCGGCGGGCCGCGGAGGAGTCCTCGGAGGACTCCGATTCCGGCTCTGACTCTGACTCCGACTCCGGTTCCGACTCCGCCAAGAACTCCGGCAGGACGTCCGCCAAGAAGCTCGACCCCGCTACCGCGTACACCCTCCACCGCGCGCTGGAGCCGGCCTACACCCAGCTCGCGCTCAACGGCAGCTCGGGTCCGCTCGCCGACGAGCAGGTGCGCCGGGCCGTCGCGCGGGCCGTCGACCGCGCCTCGATCGCACGCGGCGTGCTCGATCCGCTGGGGCTGCCCGGCGCGCCGCTGGGCAGCCATCTGCTGATGTCCGCCCAGGACGGCTACGCCGACCGCAGCGCGGCCCTCGGGCGGCAGGACGTGCAGGCCGCGCAGGCGCTGATCGCCGAGGCCGGCTTCACGGGCGGGCCGGAGGGCGGCCCGGGCGGGGACGACGCGAAGCCGGGGCGGCGGGCCGAGGCGCCGCCGTCCGCGCTGCCGATCTCCGTGCGGCCCGCGCTCGGCGTGCAGTACGGGGCGCTGGCCGCGCAGGCCCGCCTCGCGGCGGTCGCCGCCGAGAACGGGACGGACAGCGAGGAGTACACCGAGGCCAGGAAGCGGGCGCGGGCGAAGGTCGCGAAGCTGGTACGGGACAGCTCGCCGCTGGCCCACGCCGCCGCGCATCCGGTGCGGCGGCCGTTCGTGAAGGACGGCAAGCCGCTGACGCTGCGGTTCGTCGTACCCGGTGGCGCCGAGGGCGCGCCGCAGCGGGACGTCGCCGCGCGGATCGTACGGATGCTGGACGCGGTGGGGGTGCGGACCACGGTGGTGGAGGCCGACGGCGAGAGCTACCTGCGCGACTACGTCGCCTCCGGTGACTACGACCTGGCGCTGTACTCCTGGCCGGGGACGGCCTACCCGGCCACGGACGCCCGGCCGATCTACGCCAAGCCGGTGCCCGCGGCGGACGGGTCGCTCGTGGTGGAGCGGAACTACACGCGCGTCGGCACGGACGAGATCGACCGGCTGTTCGCGGCCGCCGGGGCGGAACTGGACTCCCAGCGGGAGCATGAGCTGCTGGCCAAGGCCGACGCACGGATCTGGGCCGCGGCGGGGTCGGTGCCGCTGTACCAGCGGCCGGAGCTGGTGGCGGTGCGCAAGGGCCTGCACAACGCGGGGGCGTTCGGGTTCGCCACGCCCCGCTACCAGGACATCGGCTACCGGCGCTGAGGCCGCGCGGGGGGCCGCCGCGGCGCAGGTGTGACATTCCCGGTGTGCCCCTACCGCCCCCGTCGGGCGGCGGAGGGCGGCGGGGTTCGTAGAATGGGTGTGGCCGTGGCTTGTCCTGCCCGGCGAGGGTGAGGCGTCGCCGGTCGGTTGTGGCGCGTCCGCCGCCTTTTACGATCCGGGAGAAGCGCCGCACGCATGGCTGTCACTCAGCGCCACGATATCCGCAATGTCGCCATCGTCGCCCACGTCGACCACGGCAAGACGACCCTGGTCGACGCGATGCTCAAGCAGGCGGGCGCCTTCGCGGCCCACCAGCTGGAGTCGGTCGACGACCGGGTGATGGACTCCAACGATCTGGAGCGCGAGAAGGGCATCACCATTCTCGCGAAGAACACCGCAGTCAAGTACCACCCCAAGGACGGCGGCGACGTCGTCACGATCAACATCATCGACACCCCCGGCCACGCCGACTTCGGCGGTGAGGTCGAGCGCGGTCTGTCGATGGTGGACGCGGTGGTGCTGCTGGTCGACGCCTCCGAGGGGCCGCTGCCGCAGACCCGCTTCGTGCTGCGCAAGGCGCTGCAGGCGCGGATGCCCGTCATCCTGTGCATCAACAAGACCGACCGGCCCGACTCGCGGATCGACGAGGTCGTCAACGAGACGTACGACCTCTTCCTCGACCTCGACGCCGACGAGGAGCAGATCGAGTTCCCCATCGTCTACGCGTGCGCGCGTGACGGTGTCGCCTCGCTGACCAAGCCGGCCGACGGCACCGTTCCGCAGGACTCCGACAGCCTGGCGCCGTTCTTCACGACCATCCTGGAGACGGTGCCCGCCCCCTCGTACGACGAGGACGCGCCGCTGCAGGCCCACGTGACGAACCTCGACGCCGACAACTTCCTCGGCCGTATCGCGCTGCTGCGCGTGGAGCAGGGCGAGCTGCGCAAGGGCCAGACCGTCACGTGGATCAAGCGCGACGGCACGATGCAGAACGTCCGCATCACCGAGCTGATGATGACCGAGGCGCTGACGCGCAAGCCGGCGGAGAAGGCCGGCCCCGGTGACATCTGCGCGGTGGCCGGCATCCCCGAGATCATGATCGGCGAGACCCTGGCCGACCCGGAGAACCCGATCGCGCTGCCGCTGATCACGGTCGACGAGCCGGCGATCTCCATGACCATCGGTACGAACACCTCGCCGCTGGTCGGCCGCGGCGGCACGGGCAAGGGCGCGGAGGCCAAGGCCGCCGTCAAGGACCGCAAGGTCACCGCCCGCCAGGTCAAGGACCGCCTCGACCGCGAGCTGGTCGGCAACGTCTCGCTGCGGGTGCTCGACACCGAGCGCCCCGACGCCTGGGAGGTGCAGGGCCGCGGTGAGCTGGCGCTGGCCATCCTGGTCGAGCAGATGCGCCGCGAGGGCTACGAGCTGACGGTGGGCAAGCCGCAGGTCGTCACCAAGGAGGTCGACGGCAAGACCTACGAGCCCGTCGAGCGCATGACCATCGACGTGCCCGAGGAGCACATGGGCGCCGTCACGCAGCTCATGGGCACCCGCAAGGGCCGGATGGACAACATGTCCAACCACGGCTCCGGCTGGGTGCGCATGGAGTTCGTGGTGCCCTCGCGCGGCCTCATCGGCTTCCGCACCGAGTTCCTGACGAACACCCGTGGTACGGGTATCGCGCACTCCATCCACGAGGGCCACGAGCCCTGGTTCGGGCCGCTGCAGACCCGCAACAACGGCTCCCTGGTGGCCGACCGCTCCGGTGCCGTCACGGCCTTCGCCATGACCAACCTCCAGGAGCGCGGCGTCCTGTTCACCGACCCCGGTACCGAGGTCTACGAGGGCATGATCGTCGGCGAGAACTCCCGCGCCGACGACATGGACGTCAACATCACCAAGGAGAAGAAGCTCACCAACATGCGGTCGTCCTCGGCCGACTCCTTCGAGGCGATCGTGCCCCCGCGCAAGCTGTCGCTGGAGCAGTCCCTGGAGTTCTGCCGCGACGACGAGTGCGTGGAGGTGACCCCGGAGGCCGTGCGTATCCGGAAGGTCAACCTCGACCAGCGTGAGCGCTCGCGCGCCGCCTCGCGCGCCAAGAACGGCTGAGGCATCGGCGGGCGGTAAGTCCGCTTCGGGTCGGTCCGGGTTCACCCGGACCGACCCTTTTTCGTTGCCCGGAGAGTGAATTCGGTGTCCGCTATCCGGACGGCTGGGCGTGATCCATCTCGCATTTGTCCGGCCGATTGTCCTGTTTTGGGCCTCATTCACTGGGCGATTCGGGGCAATGTGACGTGCGCGTCAGTGTTCGCTCGTGACTTCCGGGACGTACGTAGACAAGGATGTAGCCACTTCAGCTCGGGTCAACGGGTGATTTGTATGCCCGCGAGCTCAGGGGGCCGGCCGGACGGCTGCTGTCAGGGGTGTCAGCGCCGAAACGGAACCGCCCCGTCTCGTAGAAACAGTGGCTTCCTGAGGAGGAAACCCTCATGCGTGGTGCCAAGAGCGCCCAGTGGCTCGGTGCTGCCGTCGTCGTGGCGATGGCAGCGACCGCCTGCAGCAGCAGCGACGACTCCAGCAGCAGTTCCAGTGATGGCGGCAGCAAGATCGTCCGTGCGTCCTGGGCAGATCCGCAGAACCCGCTCGAGCCGGCCAACACCAACGAGGTGCAGGGCGGCAAGGTCCTCGAGATGATCTTCGAGGGGCTGAAGAAGTACGACGCCAAGACGGGCGAGGCCAAGGACGCGGTCGCCGAGTCGATCGAGTCCAAGGACCAGCAGACCTTCACCGTCAAGATCAAGGACGGCGGGAAGTTCTCCGACGGCACCAAGGTGACCGCCAAGTCCTTCGTGGACGCGTGGAACTACGGCGCGCTGCTCACCAACGCGCAGGCCAACGCGTACTTCTTCTCGGACATCGAGGGCTACGACGCGGTCCACCCGGCCGACGAGAACGCCAAGCCGACCGCCAAGACCATGTCCGGTCTGAAGGTCGTCGACGACACGACCTTCACGGTCAAGCTCACGGCGAAGAACTCCCTGTGGCCGGAGCGCCTGGGCTACAAGGCGTACTCCCCGCTGCCCGAGGCGTTCTTCAAGGACCACGCCGCCTACCTGAAGAAGCCCTTCGGCAACGGCCCGTACAAGGTCGACTCGTACACCAAGGGCACGGGCATGAAGCTGTCCGTGAACAAGGACTACTCCGGCGAGAACAAGGCGCAGAACGACGGCGTCGAGCTGAAGGTCTACACGGACAACAACACCGCGTACAACGACCTCCAGGCCGGCAACCTCGACCTGGTCGACGACATCCCCGCCGCCCAGCTGGGCAACGCGGAGTCCGACCTCGGCGGCCGCTTCATCAACCAGCCGGCCGGCATCATCCAGACCCTCTCCTTCCCGATGTACAAGGAGGAGTGGAAGGCCGAGGGCATGGACAAGGTCCGCAAGGGCCTGTCGATGGCGATCGACCGTAAGAGCATCACCAAGCAGATCTTCCAGGACTCCCGCACCCCGGCCACCGACCTGACCTCCCCCGTGCTGGGCGAGGCCGGCGGCTACCAGAAGGACCTCTGCGGCGACGCCTGCACCTACAACCCCTCCGAGGCCAAGAAGCTGATCGAGGAGGGTGGCGGCATCCCCGGCGGCAAGCTGACCATCAGCTCCAACGCCGACACCGGTTCGCACAAGGACTGGATCGACGCGGCCTGCAACAGCATCAACAAGACGCTCGGCTCCAACGTCTGCACCGCGAACATGGTCGGCACCTTCGGTGACTACCGCAACCAGGTCGTCGACGAGAAGATGAACGGCCTGTTCCGCACCGGCTGGCAGATGGACTACCCGAACATCGAGAACTTCATCGCCCCGCTGTACACCACCAACGGCTCCAGCAACGACGCCAAGTACAGCAGCGAGAAGGTCGACGCCGACGTCAAGAAGGCCTACGGCGAGTCGGACACCGACAAGGCCGTCGCCGACTTCAAGGACGCCGAGAAGCAGGTCCTCACGGACATGCCCGTCATCCCGCTGTGGTACCAGAACGGCACCGCCGGCTACTCGGACAAGGTCGACAACGTCGCGCTGAACTCGTTCAGCGAGCCGGTCTTCACCGAGATCACCGTCAAGTAACGCGCCATCCGCCGCAGGCGGTCGACGCCGGGTCCGGGGGCCCTGTGCCCCCGGACCCGGCCACGCCCATGCGTGCGGCGCTCTCCTGAGGAGGACCCATGGGGCGCTACGTCATACGACGCCTGCTCCAGATGGTGCCGGTCTTCATAGGCACCACCTTTCTGATATTCGCCATGGTGCACGTGCTCGGCGACCCCGTCGCGGCCATGTTCGGCGACCGCAAGCCCGACCCGGCGACGGCGGCGCAGATACGCCACCAGCTCGGACTCGACCAGAACGTCTTCGTCCAGTACGGCAACTACCTGCTGGACATCTTCCGCGGGGACTTCGGCACCGCCTTCAACGGCCAGCCGGTCTCCGAGCTCATGGCCGGCGCCTTCCCGGTGACGCTCAAGCTCACCCTGGTGGCGATAGCCTTCGAGGCCGCCATCGGTCTCGCGCTCGGCCTGATGAGCGGCCTGCGCCCGGGGAAGTTCGTCGACAACGCCTCCCTTGTCTTCACCCTGCTGCTGATCGCCATCCCGACCTTCGTCAGCGGATACGTGCTGCAGTACCTGCTCGGCGTGAAGTGGGGCGTCATCGACGTCTCCGTCTCCAGCGAGGTCCGCCTCAACGAGCTGATCATCCCCGGCCTCGTCGTCGCGGGTGTCTCCCTCGCCTACGTGACCCGCCTGACGCGCACCTCGGTAGCCGAGAACATGCGCACCGACTTCCTGCGCACGGCCGTCGCCAAGGGCCTGCCCCGCCGCCGCATCGTCGGCGTGCACCTGATGCGCAACTCGCTGATACCCGTGGTGACCTTCATCGGCGCCGACATCGGCCAGCTCATGGCCGGCGCGATCATCACCGAGAAGATCTTCAACATCCACGGTGTCGGCTTCCAGCTCTACAACGGCATCCTGCGCCAGAACGTCCAGACCGTGGTCGGCTTCGTCACCATCCTGGTGATCGTCTTCCTCCTCGCCAACCTGCTCGTGGACCTGCTCTACGCCGTGCTCGACCCGAGGATCCGCTATGCCTGACCTGCTTGAGAAGAAGGACACCCAGCAGGCCGAGAAGGCACCGCGGCAGACCGAGAAGGCCCGCAGCCTCTGGGGCGACGCCCGCGCCAGCCTGGTGCGCAACCCGGTCTTCCTGATATCCGGGCTGCTGATCCTGCTGCTGCTCGTCATCTCCGCGTGGCCGGGCCTGTTCACCTCGCTCAGCCCTTACGACTGCGACCTCGCCCGCTCCCGCCAGGGGTCCGGTCCTGGCCACCCCATGGGCTTCGACACCCAGGGCTGCGACGTCTACGCGCACACCGTCTACGGCGCCCGCGCGTCGATCATGGTCGGCTTCTTCACCACCCTCGGCGTCTTCCTGCTCGGCGGACTGCTGGGCATGCTCGCCGGCTACTTCGGAGGCTGGTGGGACACCGTCCTCTCGCGGCTCACCGACATCTTCTTCGGTATCCCGATCGTGCTCGGCGGCCTCGTGATCCTCTCCGTGATCAAGGCCGACTCCGTCTGGCCGGTGGTCGGGTTCATGGTCGCCTTCGGCTGGCCGCCGATCGCCCGCGTCGCCCGCGGCGCGGTGATCACCGTCAAGGCGCAGGACTACATCCAGGCCGCGAAGGCGCTCGGCGCCGGCAACGTCCGGATCATGCTGCGGCACGTGGTCCCCAACGCCGTCGCCCCGGTGATCGTCGTGTCGACCATCGCGCTCGGCACGTACATCTCGCTTGAGGCGACGCTGTCCATCCTCGGCGTGGGCCTCAAGCCCCCCACGGTCTCCTGGGGCCAGGACATCTCCAACGCCGCCCTTCAGTACCGCAACGCGCCGCACATGCTGATGTGGCCGGCGGGCGCGCTGAGCGTGACCGTCCTGGCGTTCATCATGCTCGGCGAAGCGGTACGCAACGCCCTCGACCCGAAGCAGCGTTGAGGGAGGAGCTGAACATGACTGACACCACCGCCACCACCGACAGCGCGGACGCCGCCGGCACGTCCGGTACGGTCCCGCTGCTCGAAGTCCGCGATCTGCACGTGGAGTTCAAGACCCGCGAGGGCCTGGTCAAGGCCGTCAACGGCGTCAACTACTCCGTCGACGCCGGCGAAACCCTCGCCGTGCTGGGCGAGTCCGGCTCGGGCAAGTCCGTGACCGCGCAGGCGATCATGGGCATCCTCGACATGCCGCCGGGGCGCATCCCGCAGGGCGAGATCCGCTACCGGGGCCAGGACATGCTCGCCATGTCCGGCGAGGAGCGGCGGCGGCTGCGCGGCTCGAAGATCGCGATGATCTTCCAGGACGCGCTGTCCTCGCTCAACCCCGTGCTCAGCGTCGGCTACCAGCTGGGCGAGATGTACCGCGTCCACCAGGGGCTGTCCAAGAAGGACGCCAAGGCCAGGGCCGTCGAGCTGATGGACCGGGTGAAGATCCCGGCGGCGAAGGAGCGGGTGGGGGACTACCCGCACCAGTTCTCCGGCGGTATGCGCCAGCGCATCATGATCGCGATGGCGCTCGCCCTGGAGCCCGACCTGATCATCGCGGACGAGCCGACCACCGCGCTGGACGTCACCGTCCAGGCCCAGGTCATGGACCTGCTCGCGGAGCTGCAGCGCGAGTCGCAGATGGGGCTCATCCTCATCACCCACGACCTCGGTGTGGTCGCGGACGTCGCCGACAAGATCGCGGTGATGTACGCCGGGCGCATCGTGGAGCAGGCGCCGGTCCACGAGATCTACGCCAAGCCCGCCCACCCGTACACCCGGGGTCTGCTCGACTCGATCCCGCGCCTGGACCAGAAGGGCCAGGAGCTGTACGCGATCAAGGGCCTGCCGCCCAACCTGCTGAACATCCCGGCCGGTTGCGCCTTCAACCCGCGCTGCGAGGCCGCGCGCGACATCTGCCGCGAGCAGGTGCCCGCGCTCACCGCCGTGGCCGAGGGCCGCAACAGCGCCTGCCACTTCGCCGAGGAGGTACTCCGTGGTTGACATCGTCAAGAAGGCCGTCACCCGGGCCGCGGAGCAGGAGGGCAGCGCCTCCCGGGGCGAGCCCATCCTCCAGGTCCGCGACCTGGTGAAGCACTTCCCCCTCACCCAGGGGATCCTCTTCAAGAAGCAGATCGGCGCGGTACGGGCCGTGGACGGCGTCTCCTTCGACCTGCACCGGGGCGAGACCCTGGGCATCGTCGGGGAGTCCGGCTGCGGCAAGTCCACCGTCGCCAAGCTGCTGATGCGCCTGGAGACGCCCACCGCGGGCCAGATCCTCTACAAGGGCGAGGACATCGCCAAGCTGTCGGGGCGGGCACTGAAGGCGGTGCGGCGCAACATCCAGATGGTGTTCCAGGACCCGTACACCTCGCTCAACCCGCGCATGACGGTCGGCGACATCATCGGCGAGACCTTCGACATCCACCCGGAGGTCGCGCCCAAGGGCTCGCGCGGTGCCAGGGTGCGCGAGCTGCTGGACGTGGTCGGGCTCAACCCCGAGTACCTCAACCGCTACCCGCACCAGTTCTCCGGCGGCCAGCGCCAGCGCATCGGCATCGCGCGCGGACTGGCGCTCAACCCGGAGATCATCATCTGCGACGAGCCCGTCTCGGCGCTGGACGTCTCGGTGCAGGCGCAGGTCGTCAACCTGATGGAGAAGCTGCAGGACGAGTTCGGCCTGTCGTACGTCTTCATCGCGCACGACCTGTCGATCGTGCGGCACATCTCCGACCGGGTCGGGGTCATGTACCTCGGCAAGATGGCGGAGATCGGCACCGACACGGAGATCTACGACCACCCCACCCACCCGTACACCCAGGCGCTGCTCTCCGCGGTGCCGGTGCCGGACCCCTCCTCGCGCGGGAAGCGCGAGCGGATCCTGCTCCAGGGCGACGTGCCCTCGCCGGCCAACCCGCCCTCGGGCTGCTCCTTCCGCACCCGCTGCTGGAAGGCGGTCGAGCGCTGCGCGCAGGAGGCGCCGCTGCTGGCGGTGCCGGCTCCCTTCGCCGGTACGGGCGAGGGCGCCGACCACCTCTCGGCGTGCCACTTCGCCGAGGAGAGGGACGTCGTCCACGCGGCTGCCTGAGCACCCTCCGCACCCGAAGACCCCGGCCCCCCTTCCCACAGGGGGGCCGGGGTCTTCGGCATTGCGCCGTTCGGGCATCCGGGCGGTTTGCGCACCCCTCCTGGGCGCACCTGGCGGCCGTGCGGATGCGGCGTGATCACGGATCGGTTCAGATGGGTCCTCGGGTGAGGATTCCGGCGACTGTGATGACGGAGGAGCTGCGATGCGGGGTGCCAGGCGTACCGCGTGTGTGGTGGGAGCCGCCGCGCTCGCCGTGGTGGCGAGCGGCTGCGGTACGGGCGACGGCGGCGGTGAGGCGGACCCCGGCGGCATCGTGCGCGCCTCCTGGAGCGACCCCCAGCGGCCCATCGAGCCCGGGAACACCAACGAGGTCCAGGGCGGCAAGGTCCTCAGCCTCATCACCCGCGGCCTGGTGCGCTACGACCCCAAAACCGCGCGCCCCGTCAACGCCCTCGCCGAGTCCGTCGAGACCGACGACAGCCGCGTCTGGCGCATCCGCATCAAGCCGGGACAGCGCTTCAGCGACGGCTCACCGGTGAGCGCCCGCTCCTTCACCGACGCCTGGAACTACACCGCGAACCTGAAGAACCAGCAGGTCAACGCCCCCTTCTTCCAGTACGTCGAGGGCTACGACGCCGTCCACCCCGCCGACGAGAGCGCCAAGCCGACCGCCGCGACCCTGTCCGGGCTGAAGGTCACCGGCACGCACAGCTTCGAGGTGCGCCTCAAGCAGCGCTACTCCACCTGGGCCGACGCGCTGGGCTACCCGGCCTTCGCGCCGCTGCCGCGGTCCTTCTTCACCGACCACGCCGGCTGGCTGCGCAAACCGGTCGGCAACGGCCCGTACAAGATCGCCTCCTACCGGCGCGGCAGGGCGATGGAGCTGGTCGCCGACCCGGCCTACCAGGGCAGCGACAAGGCCCGCAACGGCGGCGTCGAGCTGAAGGTCTACACCGACGCCAACACCGCCTACAGCGACCTGCTCGCCGGCAACCTCGACGTCGCCGACGACATCCCCGCCGCCCAACTCCCGCACGCTGAGCAGGACTTGCAGGGGCGCTTCACCTCCCGCCCGGCCGGGATCATCCAGACCGTCAGCTTCCCCTTCTACGACCGCGCCTGGCGCGGCGCCGACGCCGCCAAGGTGCGGCGCGGGATCTCCATGGCCATCGACCGCAAGGCCATCACCGAGCGGATCTTCCACAACACCCGCGTCCCGGCCGGCGACTGGACCTCCCCGGTCCTGGGCGCCCGGGGCGGCTACGACGCCTCGCTGTGCGGCGAGGTCTGCTCGTACGACCCCAAGCAGGCGCGCCGCCTGATCGAGGAGGGCGGCGGCCTGCCCGGCGGGCGGATCGTCCTGACCTCCAACGTCGACACCGGCTCCCACAAGGACTGGATGGAGGCGGTCTGCCACAGCCTCGACAAGGCCCTCGGCAGGGACAACTCCTGCGTGGTCAACCCGGTCGGCACCTTCGCCGACTTCCGCACCCAGGTCACCGACCGCAAGCTGAGCGGCCCCTTCCGCACCGGCTGGCAGATGGACTACCCGAGCATCGAGAACTTCCTCTCCAAGCTCTACTACACCGACGCCTCCTCCAACGACGGCGGCCACAGCAGCGAGGAGTTCGACCGGCTGATCGACCAGGCCAACGCGGCCACCACCAACGAGGAGGCCGTACGCCGCTTCAAGGCCGCGGAGAAGGTCCTCGCCCGCGACGTCCCGGCGATCCCGCTGTGGTACCAGAACGGCTCCGCCGGCTGGTCGCAGCGGGTGCACGGCGTGGCGCTGGACCCGTTCAGCGTGCCGGTCTACCAGGACGTCACGGTCACCAAGTAGTCCCCACCGGACGGGGCCGTGCGCCCCGCCCCCACAGGAGGGAGGGCGCCGATGGGGCGCTACATCATCAGACGGCTGATCCAGATGATCCCCGTGTTCATCGGGACCACGCTGCTGATCTTCATCATGGTCTACGCGCTGGGCGACCCGGTCACCGCGATGTTCGGCGACCGCCGCCCCGACCCGGCCACCGCGGCGGCGATCCGCAGGGAGTTCAACCTCGACAAGCCCCTGTGGGAGCAGTACCTGCTCTACATGGGCAAGATCTTCACCGGCGACTTCGGCACCGCCTTCAACGGACAGCCCGTCACCGAGCTGATGGCGCAGTCCTGGCCCCTCACCATCAAGCTGGCGATCCTGGCGATCCTGCTGCAGGCCGTGGTCGGCATCACCCTGGGCGTCTTCTCCGGACTGCACCGCGGCGGGGTGCTCGACACCAGCGTCCTGCTGGGCACCCTGGTGGTCATCGCCATCCCGACGTTCGTCCTGGGCTACCTGCTGCAGTACCTCTTCGGCGTGAAGTGGGATGTTCTCCCGGTCACCGTGTCCAACGACAATCCGTCCTTGCAGGACCTCCTCCTACCGGCTGTGGTCCTCGCCGCGGTCTCCCTGGCCTACACCACCCGCCTGGTACGCACCTCGGTCGGCGAGAACGTCCGCGCCGACTACATCCGCACCGCCGTCGCCAAGGGCCTGCCCAAACGCCGCATCACCGTGCGCCACCTGCTGCGCAACAGCCTGATCCCGGTGATCACCTTCCTCGGCATCGACATCGGCAACCTGATGGGCGGCGCCATCGTCACCGAGCGGATCTTCAACATCCACGGCGTCGGCTACCAGCTCTACCAGGGCATCCTGCGCCAGAACGCCCCCACGGTGGTCGGCTTCGTGACCATCCTCGTGATCATCTTCCTGCTGGCCAACCTGCTCGTCGACCTGCTCTACGCGGTCCTGGACCCGAGGATCCGCCTTGCCTGACCAGTCCCCCCACCAGCCGGAGCGCAAGGACCCGCTCGCCAAGACCGGTCCGGGCGACCCGGTCATGCCCCAGTCCACCGACATCGGCATGGACCTGGCCGCCTCGGAGGGCTCCTCCCTCCAGCAGGCGCTCACCACCCTGCCCCCCGAGTCGGGCGAGGCGCGCAGCCTGTGGAGCGACGCCTGGCGCCAGCTGCGCCGCAACCCGATCTTCATCGTCTCGGTGCTGATCATCCTCTTCCTGGTCTTCGTCTCGATCTGGCCCTCCCTGATCGCCAACGGCTCGCCCTACGACTGCGACATCAACAACTCCCGCAAGGGCTCCAGCAGCGGCCACATCTTCGGCTACGACAAGCAGGGCTGCGACGTCTTCGACCGCACCGTCTACGGAGCCCGCGCCTCGGTCGCCGTCGGCGTGCTCTCCACCCTGGGCGCCGCCGTCGTGGGCACCGTCCTGGGCGGCCTGGCCGGCTTCTTCGGCGGCTGGTGGGACGCGATCCTCTCCCGGATCTCCGAGATCTTCTTCGGCATCCCGATCCTGCTGGGCGGCCTGGTCTTCCTCTCCGTCTTCTCCAGCGGCTCGATCTGGCCGGTGATCGGCTTCATCGTCCTGCTGGGCTGGCCGCAGATCGCCCGCATCGCCCGCGGCTCGGTGATCACCGCCAAACAGAACGACTACGTCCAGGCGGCCCGCTCCCTGGGCGCCTCCAACACGCGGATGATGCTGCGGCACGTGCTGCCCAACGCGGTCGCGCCGATCATCGTCGTGGCGACCATCGCGCTGGGCACGTACATCTCGCTGGAGGCGACGCTGTCCTACCTCGGCGTTGGACTGAAGCCCCCGACCATCTCCTGGGGCCAGGACATCTCCGCCGCCTCCACCGAGATCCGCAACGCCCCGCACATGCTGCTGTGGCCGGCCGGGGCGCTGAGCATCACGGTGCTGGCCTTCATCATGCTCGGCGACGCGGTCCGCGACGCCCTCGACCCGAAGCTGCGGTGATCACGGTGAAGCCGAACGACAAGGGCACGCCCCTGCTGGACGTACGCGACCTGCAGGTCGAGTTCCGCACCCGCGAGGGCATCGCCAAGGCCGTCAACGGGGTGACCTACAGCGTCGACGCCGGCGAGACCCTCGCCGTGCTCGGCGAGTCCGGCTCGGGCAAGTCCGTCACCGCGCAGGCCATCATGGGCATCCTCGACACCCCGCCCGCCGCCGTCACCGGCGGGGAGATCCTCTTCCAGGGCAGGGACCTGCTGACGATGGGCGCCGAGGAGCGGCGGAAGATCCGCGGCTCGAAGATCGCGATGATCTTCCAGGACGCGCTGTCCTCCCTCAACCCGGTGCTGAGCGTGGGCTACCAGCTGGGCGAGATGTTCGTGGTGCACCGCGGCATGTCCCGCAAGGACGCCAAGGCCAAGGCCGTCGAGCTGATGGAGCGGGTGAAGATCCCGGCCGCGAAGGAGCGGGTGGGGGACTACCCGCACCAGTTCTCCGGCGGTATGCGCCAGCGCATCATGATCGCGATGGCGCTGGCGCTGGACCCCGAGCTGATCATCGCCGACGAGCCGACCACCGCCCTGGACGTCACCGTCCAGGCCCAGGTCATGGACCTCCTCGCCGAGCTGCAGAGCGAGTCCCGCATGGGCCTGATCCTCATCACCCACGACCTGGGCGTCGTCGCCGACGTCGCCGACCGGATCGCCGTGATGTACGCCGGGCGCATCGTGGAGAAGGCGGACGTGCACGAGATCTACCGCGCGCCCGCCCACCCGTACACCCGCGGACTGCTCGCCTCCATCCCGCGCCTGGACCAGAAGGGCCAGGAGCTGTACGCGATCAAGGGCCTGCCGCCCAACCTGCTCCACCTGCCCTCGGGTTGCGCCTTCCACCCGCGCTGCCCGCAGGTGCAGGAGGTCTGCCTGACGGACCGGCCCCCGCTGTACGAGGTGACCGACGACGCGGGCCGCCCCGTGGAGCCGCGGCGGGAGAGCGCCTGCCACTTCTGGAAGGAGACGCTCGAGATGAGCCTGCGGGAAGGTGGAGAGCGATGAGCGAGCCGGCCGAGGGCGAGCCGATCCTGGAAGTGCGCGACCTGACCAAGTACTACCCGCTCACCCAGGGCATCCTCTTCAAGAAGCAGGTCGGCGCGGTCAAGGCCGTCGACGGCGTCTCCTTCGACCTGCGCAAGGGCGAGACCCTCGGCATCGTCGGCGAGTCCGGCTGCGGCAAGTCCACCGTCGCCAAGATGCTCGTCAACCTGGAGCACCCCACCTCGGGCACCATCCGCTACAAGGGCGAGGACATCTCCCACCTCTCCCCCCGGGCGCTGAAGTCCGTGCGGCGCAACATCCAGATGGTCTTCCAGGACCCCTACACCTCGCTCAACCCCCGCATGACGGTCGGCGACATCATCGGCGAGCCCTTCGACATCCACCCCGAGGTCGCGCCCAAGGGCTCCCGGCGCGGCAAGGTGCGCGAACTGCTCGACGTCGTCGGGCTCAACCCCGAGTACATCAACCGCTATCCGCACCAGTTCTCCGGCGGCCAGCGCCAACGTATCGGCATCGCCCGGGGACTGGCGCTCAAGCCCGAGGTCATCGTCGCCGACGAGCCGGTCTCCGCGCTGGACGTCTCGGTGCAGGCGCAGGTCATCAACCTGATGGAGCGGCTGCAGGACGAGTTCGGACTCTCCTACGCCTTCATCGCCCACGACCTGTCCATCGTCCGGCACATCTCCGACCGGGTCGCCGTCATGTACCTCGGCAAGATCGTCGAGTTGGGCTCCGACGAGGAGATCTACGAGCACGCCACCCACCCGTACACCCAGGCGCTGCTCTCCGCCGTCCCCGTCCCCGACCCCACCGCCCGCGAGGAGGCCGCGCGGATCATCCTGCAGGGCGACGTGCCCTCGCCGGCCAACCCGCCCTCGGGCTGCACCTTCCGCACCCGCTGCTGGAAGGCCCAGCCCCGCTGCGCGCAGGAGGTGCCGCTGCTGATCGTGCCGCCGCACCTGGAGAAGTACGGCCCGCCGGTGGCGCACCCCTCGGCGTGCTTCTTCGCGGAGGAGCTCAACGCGGGGACGCCGTAAGCGCGTTACGGGGGCCCGGAGTACTCCGGGCCCCCGTACGCGAGTGTCCCGCCTTAGCCCGCGACCTCGATCGTGCCTACCCGCTTGGCCGGGTCGGTCTGCTGCAGGGCAGCCATGACCGCCTGCGCCACGTCGGTCGGCTGGACCGGCGTCCTGCTGCCGTCGGCGCGCTCGACGGTGAGGCCGTCGAAGGTGCTGCCGTAGAGGCCCGCCAGCGCCTTGGTGTCGACGTACGGGGCGAGCTTGCCCTCGGGGGTCGGCACCAGCGACAGGAACTTGGGCAGCGACCTCTGCGGGCTGAACTCGATCGACGTCCCACCTGCGACGACCTTGACGTTGGCCGACATGAACAGCGCGGCCTCGTTCTTCATCGCCCGCTCGAACTCCGCGTCGCTGACCTTCGGTTCCTGCTTGCCCACCGGCAGCACGACGACCCGGTTGGGGCCGCCCTCGGCACGCGTGTCGAAGGCGGCCTGGACCACGTCCATCGCCTTGGCCACGTCGACACTCTCACTCGCCGTGCCGGGGACCTTCACGGCCCTGCCCGCCTCGAACCTGATCATCCCGTCCCGGGCACCCGCGCCCGTACCGGAGAGGTCCTCCAGCGCGGCGCGGAGCTTGTCCTTGTCGTCCGACATCACGGGCTCGACCTCACGCGAGCCGCCGAAGAGCGAGCCGATCACGGAGACCGGGTTGTAGTCGCTGCCCGTGGCCGCCCGGACGGTCGCCGCGGTGTCCATCTCCAACCCCGCGGCCTGCGGCTTCAACGTCCGCTCGGTGTCGCCGACCCGCAGCTTCATCGGGGCGGTCAGCCGCCCCTGCAACTCGGCGTCCAGCGTGCTGACCGCCTCGTCGCGCGTGCTGCCGCCGATGTCGACGCCCAGGACGGTGGTGCCGTTGGGCACGTCGGAGTGGTTGAGGACCAGCCCCGCGCCGTAGGCGACGGCCAGCAGCGCGAACACACCGCCGCCCGCCAAGGCCGCCAGCTTCTTCGGGTCGGGACCCCGGCGGCCGCGCCGGGGCTGCCGGGCCTCCTCGGGGGGCGCGGCGTCGAAGCGGTACGCCTGGCCCCCGGTGTCACGGACCGCACCGGGACCGGCGGGCGGGACCGGGGGCGCCATGTGCCCGCCGGGGGGCTGCATGAAACCGGGGGTGTCCATCGCCTCGCGGGCGAAGGGGGAGGAGGGCTGGGGCGCGGACGGCTGGGGCGCGGAGGGGAAGGGGTTGCCCATCTGCGGCGGGGCGGGGGCGTGGATGGTCCCCGAGGCGCCCGTGGAGGGCGCGCCTCCGGTGGACGCGGGCGCGGAGCCGGGCCGCGTGGTGCGGGCGGCGGGTCCGGGCGGACCCGCCGGCGGGGCCTCGTCGGCGGGCGGCGCCAGCTTGAAGCTGCCGGTGACCGGGCCGGCCGTCGAGCCGCCGGGGGCACGTCCGGCCGGGCGGCCGGGCGGCACGGGCGGCGTGTCCCGTACCGGAGAGGCGTTGGCCGGATCGCCGGCCGCGAAGCCGTGGCCGTCGGTGCGCACCGCCGGCAGCTGCGCCGTGGACTCGGCCGGGGCGGGCGCGGCCGCGTCCCGTACGGGCAGGGCGTCGCGCACGGGCGGCCCGGCCGGGGGAGGGGGCACGGCGTCGCGTACGGGCGGCGCGGCCTGCGGGGGAGCGGCGGGCGCGGGCGGCTGCGCGGACGCGGCACCGGGCTCCTGCGGGGCGGAGGGCTTGCGGGGGCTGAACCACTCGCTGACCTTCTCCTCGCCCCCCTCGGCGGAGGCACCGGAAGAGGGCGGACCGGCCGAGGCGGCCTCGCGCACGGGCCGCGCCTCCCGTACGGGCAGGGCCTCGCGTGCGGGAGGCGCCCCCTGCGCACCGGAGCCGGCCGGCGGCTCGGCGCCACCGCCCTCGACGGACGTGCGCATCACGACCGGCGGAATCGGCCGCGAGCCGGGGATGTTGATCCGGACCCGCGTGGTCAGCGTCGTCTCGGTCCTGGGGCCGTCCTCGGCGTCCGGGGACAGCGGTCCGGGAGCGCCGGGCGTCGCGGAGGCGTCCGCACGCCGCCCGTCCTGTATCGGGAAGGGCGGGGTCCCCGGGGGGTAGGGCGCGTCTGAACGCCCCTGGGGCCCGGTCGACGGACTGTCGGTTTCTCGGCTCAAGGCAGGTCTCCTGATCGGTTCCGCCTCCGCCGGACAGCGCGAAGGTGCGGAAACAGGCTCGAAGGGGCTGCCCGGCGGATCACCCCGCAGTCGACGTGCACCCGGCTCGCACCGGTCGGCACCCGCCGCCTGGGGGCGGGGTGATCCGCCGGACAGGCCTCGCGGCGCGCACCACCTTACTGGGCGCCGTCCCCCCGTAGGCCCGGACCGTCCTCCCCTTCACTCCGGAGGGAGCGAGCAAAGCGGGACGAGACCATCCGTCAGCGGACGAGTCGACCCGCCTTGAGGGAGGGCGTCTCGACCGGAGGGGCAGTGGTGCAGATCACAGCCGCGGCGATCCCGCCCAGCAGGAAGAGGTACGAGCTCCCCGCCGCCCCCACCAGGTAGTCGCCCTCAGGCCGGGTGGTCATCAGCAGCAGGACGGCGACGAGCCACCCCGCGGCGGGCGCGAACCCCCCGCCGCGCGTGCGCACCGCCAGCACGCCGCCGAAGCACAGCCCGCCGATCCCCAGCACGGAGAGCAGCAGCCCCCAGGGGAACCAGGCGGCCTGCACCAGCACACCGGCCGCCCCGGTGAGCAGGCCGAGCAGCGCGAGGCCGGCCAGGGCCAGCAGCCGGGGGGCGGTCACGCGTCCACCTGCGCGCCGCAGTCGGGGCCGGGGGTCGCGGTGGTCCGGGCGGGCGCGGGGGTTGCGGCGACTGCGGCGATTCCGGCGAAGAGGTCGTCCTCCCACTCGCCGGCGGGCGCCCCGGAGGCGCCGCGGACGAGCCGGTAGTACTCGGTGCCCAGCAGGGGCTGCCCCAGCTCGTTGGACAGCGCGAAGAACGGCCCGTCCACCGCGATCTGCGTGGCGTGCGCCCGCATCGCCGCGGCCTTGGCCTCCCCGTACGCACCGGCGCCCTCGATCCGGGCGGTGACCTCGGCGTCGTCCACCACACCGGGTACGTCCTCGGCGGCGGCGATCCCCGGGAAGGGCGACGCCTTCCCCGCGGCCCGCAGCCGCTCGAAGCCCGCCTCCACCACGGAGCGCGGCACGCAGTTCCAGTACACCTTCGGCACGTCCCAGCCGTCGGCCGCCGCCAGCTCCACGGCGCGCATCGCGACCCGGTGCGCCTGGATGTGGTCGGGGTGGCCGTAGCCGCCGTTCTCGTCGTACGTGACGAGCACCTGCGGCCGTACCTCCGTGATCACCTCGGCCAGTGCCCCGGCGGCCTCGTCCACGTCGGCCCGCCAGAAGGAGCCGGGGGCGTCGTTCTGGGCGACGCCCATCATCCCGGAGTCGCGATAGCGACCGGCCTCCCCGAGGAAGCGGTGGTCGCTGACGCCCAACTCGCGCATCGCGGCGGCCAGTTCCCCCACCCGGTGCTCCCCGAGCCGGTCCTCCAGCCCGGCGGCCAGATGCCCCAGCTCCGCCGGGATCACCTCGCCCTCCTCACCGAGCGTGCAGGTCACCAGCGTGACCAGCGCGCCCTCGGCGGCGTACCGGGCCATGGTGGCCCCGTTGTTGATCGACTCGTCATCGGGATGTGCGTGGACCAGCAGCATCCGGCGCGAAGGCAACGGCGAACTCATGGGCCCCAGCTTACGAGCCGGACCGCGCACGTGGCGCGGCGCCGGATCGGCCTCCTGCCGCGGGGGCGCCGCGCAGCCGTCGCGGGGCTGTCGCGGGGCCGCCGCGCAGCCGTCAGAAGTTGATGCTGCTGATCATCCGGGTGACCCCCGCCACGGTCTCCTGCACGGTGGGCGCGACGGACGACCCCGCGAGATAGAAGCCGAGAAGCACACAGACCACGGCGTGCGCCGCCTTGAGTCCGGACTTCTTGACAAGCAGCACGACGATGATCGCGAGTACCAGCACAAGCGAGATCGACAGCGCCACGGTGGCCCACCTCCCGGTCGGACGACGACTCAGACTTCATACCCACGGAGCGCTACGCATCATAACTATCCGCGACCGCGCAAAGTCAGGCGCATCGGTGCATGAGAGGGGGGCGCAGGCACAACTGGCCTGGGGAGATTACCAGTTGGGATCTTCGGAGGCTTCGGACGAGGGGGCGGGAGGGGGCACCCGACTCCGCAGCGGCTCGGCGGCGACCCCGTGCGCCCGCTGCCCGGCGAGCGCCCACAGCACCGCGAAGGCGGCCGACAGCAGCGCCGGCCCCGCCGCGACCTCCACCGCCCGGGAGAAGGGGAGCGCCCCGAAGTCGGCGAAGGCCCGCTCCCGCAGCGCGACCGAGGTCTCCGCCACCCCCCGCCCCAGCACCAGCGCCGCCGCGGTCATCCCCAGCGGCCGGGACAGGGGGGCGCGCAGCAGGGCGGCCGCGGCGGCGGTCAGGCACCACGCCACCGCGCACCACGCGCCGTACGCGGGCGGCGGTCCCAGCAGCGGCCCCGCGATCCCGTCGCCGGTCAACTCCCGTACGTACCGCGCCCATCCGGCGCCGAGGGCGTCGTGCACGGCCCATCCGGCGAGCCCGGCGGCGGCCGCCGACAGGAGGAGGGAGGCGGTGAAGGCGGCTCCGTCCCCGGGGGCGGGCGGGGGGAGTTGGCGCCTGCGGCCCCGACCCGCCCCGGCCCCGGCGGGCCGCCGCCCGGCGGCGACGGCGATCAGCAGCACGGCGGCCAGCGTCGCGGCCCCGCCGGCGCTCAGCAGCACCCGGTTGCGCAGCTCACTGTCCAACGCACCCGGCGAGGCGGTGCCGTTGAGCGTCCACAGGGCGGGGACGCGCAGGGCGACGGCAGCGGCGGCGACACTGCCGAGGATTCCGGCGGCGGCGCGGGAGTGCGGGACGGCCGCGGCGGCGACGGCGCAGACGAGGACGAGCACGGGGTCGTAGAGCGAGCTGACCTGGACCGCGTCCGGAGCGGCCGCCCCGGCCCAGCCCCACCACACCGGCGCCGGCGACCCGGCGGCGGCGAGGTCGCGCGCGATCCACAGCAGGGACGGCAGGGCGAGCAGCACGCAGCAGCCCGTTCCGAAGAGGCGCACCCCGCGCCCGAGTACCTGTCCGTCCACGCTGATCGCCGGTCCCGGATGCCGTCGTAGAAAAAATCTCCCGAAGCGCCCCCCAGGGCACACCCGGCACTAAGGTCTACACCTCTGGGCAGACAGGGACAAGGCCGAACAGGGCTCCGGCCGGACGCCCCGAGGCGCCCGGCCGGATGACGGCACCCGCACGGCCGTACGTTCCTCAGAGTGGCGCGTTCGTATATCGGAGAGGCGACAGGCAAGTTGCCTGCATGTAAACCGAGTTAATCACTAAATGTCCGAGATGCCCGACTCGCCGGTGTCGTGTCAAGCACGTATGGACCTCAATCTGCAAAACATCCGCTCAAGAAGCATTCCACCACTACAACTTCCCGGGCCACCCCCTTGACTGGGGGATGAATCGATTGCGAAAGTCCGGACAACCCACAGCGCAACACCATTGCGCTGACACAAGATCGGTTCGGGAGCACAAGCCCATGACGAGTCCATCCCAGGCTGAACAGGTCGGCCTCGAGCCGGCCCTGGAGCCAGCGGATACGGCCATCCCCGAGGGGGGCAAGAAGCAGGAGCTGGCCGGGCGTTCGCCGGGACAGCTCATCTGGCTGCGCTACAAGCGCGACCGCGTGGGCGTCCTGTGCACGTACGTGGTGCTGGCCTTCTATCTGGTCGCCCTCTGCGCCCCGCTGATCTCGATGCTCTACGGGAAGAACCCCTACGACCAGTACGGTCTGGACAACGGCCTGTTCGACGAGTTCGGCCTCCCCGGAGCCTACGGAGGCATGTCCTCGGAGCACTGGTTCGGCATCGAGCCGAACCTCGGTCGCGACGTGTTCATGCAGCTCGTCTACGGCATCCGCACCTCGCTGCTGATGGCGATAGTGGTGACGATCCTGTCGATCGGCCTGGGTGTGCTCATCGGCTTGGTCGGCGGCTTCATGGGCGGCTGGGTCGACTACGCCATCAGCCGGGTCACGGACTTCGCGCTGGCCATCCCGTCCCAGCTGTTCATGATCGCCGCGACGCCGGTCATCGTGGCGGTGTTCGTCGGCCCGCTGGACGAGACGCCCACCTACGTGCGTGCTCTGTCGATCATCATCGTGCTGTGGTTCCTCGGCTGGATGGGCATGGCGCGCCTCGTGCGCAGCACCACGCTTACCCTGCGCGAGCGGGAGTTCGTCGAGGCGGCCAAGGTCTCCGGCGCCTCGCGCTGGCGGATCATCCGCAAGGAGCTGCTGCCCAACCTGGTCTCCCCGATCATCGTGCAGGCGACTTACACGCTGCCCAGCACGATCCTCTCGGTCGCCTTCCTCAGCTTCGTCGGCGTCGGCTTCGTGGAGCCGACGCCCGACTGGGGGCGCATGTTCGCGACAGGCGCCAAATACATGGAATCGGCCCCGATGTACATGCTGTTCCCGGGTGCTGCCATGTTCATCTTCGTCGCGGCCTTCAACCTTCTGGGTGACTCGGTCCGAGACGCTTTCGACCCGAAATCCGGACGCTAGTCGTCCGCTTGAGGGGGGTGGCTGCCACCCCGCCACCGGGCGACCGGATGTGTCAGGCAGCGCAAGTGAATTAACTATCCGACAGGCAGGTGCATTCAAGAATGAAGCTCCTTCATTCACGCAGCGCGCGCGCAATAGTGGTCGCGCTGGCGGCTGGTTCGCTGGCGCTGACCGGCTGCAGCTCTGACAGCGACAAGGGCGGCAAGGCCAACGGCGCGGCCAACAAGGACGACGCCAAGAAGCAGTCCGAGCAGATCACCTTCGGCACCGCCAAGGAGTCGCAGGGTCCGGCCGAGCCGGTCCCGGGAGCCAAGCCCGGCGGCACGATCGTGTCCTACCAGGAGGCGGACTTCTCCCACTGGGACCCGGGCCAGATCTACGTCTCCGACGCCGGTCTGATGGCCACGATCCTCCACCGCGGTCTGACCGCGAACAAGGAGACGATCGACGGCAAGAAGATGATCGTCGGCGACATCGCCACCGACACCGGTACCACCGAGGACGGCGGCAAGACCTGGAAGTACACGCTCAAGGACGGCATCAAGGACGAGAATGGCAACGCCATCACGTCCAAGGACATCCGCCACACCTTCGAGCGTCTTGCGGCCAAGTTCATCACGGACGGCCCGACCTACGTCCAGGGCTGGCTCGGCGGTAGCCCCGACGAGTACCGCAAGCTGCTCCCGGACGGTCCCTACAAGGGCAAGCACCTGCCGGCCTCGATCCTCGAGACCCCGGATGACAAGACGGTTATCTTCCACCTGAAGACGGCTCAGCCCGACTTCCCGTACGCGCTGGCCATGGCCGGCTACTCCGTGGTCCCCGAGAAGGCGGACACCAAGGAGAAGTACGACCAGAAGCCGGTCGCGCTCGGCCCCTACAAGTTCGGCGAGTACAAGCCGGGCAAGGAGCTGACCCTCGTCAAGAACACCAACTGGGACGCGGCCTCCGACCCGGTCCGCCGCCAGCAGGTGGAGTCCTGGAAGTTCGAGATCGGCCCCACCGTCTCGGACCAGACCAAGACGCTGCTCGCCGACCGCGGTGAGGCGAAGAACGCGATCCAGGCCCTCGGCGCCGTGGACACGACGCTCGTCAAGGACGTCGTGACCAACAAGGCCGCCATGGCCCGTACGATCCAGGGCTTCCAGCCCTACGTCTGGCAGCTCAACTTCAACATGGAGAAGCTGAAGGACAAGCGGATCCGTGACGCGATCACGTATGCGGTCCCGAACCAGAACTTCCTCATGCAGGACGGTGGCAACTACGGCGGCGAGGTCGCCGGTGGTCTGCTCGCCCCGACCCTGCCGGGCTTCGAGAAGGACTTCGACCCGTTCGGCAAGCTGAAGAAGCCGAACGGCGACCCGGAGAAGGCCCGCGCCCTCCTCAAGGAGGCCGGTGCCGAGGGCATGGAGCTGCTGTACGCCTACTCCAACACGGAGATCCGGCAGAAGCAGGCCGTCGTGCTGGTTGCCGCGCTGGAGAAGGCCGGCTTCAAGGTCAAGAAGAAGGAGCTGGACGGCGCCACCTGGTACGAGCAGGTCGGCAAGGTCTCGCGTCCCTACGACATCTTCATGACCGGCTGGGGCCAGGACTGGCCGTCGCCGAGCACCGTGATCCCGCCGGTCTACGACGGCACCGTGATCGCTGATGGCGCGTCGAACTACTCGCACATCAACGACCCGCACGTCAATGCCGAGATCAAGCGCATCTCCGCCATCACCGACCCGGTGAAGGCCAGCAAGGAGTGGAACACCCTCCACCACTACATCGTGGAGAAGGTGAACCCGGCCGCGCCGATCTACTACACCAAGCAGCTGCAGATCAGCGGCTCGAACGTCGGTGGCCTTCACTACAGCACGTTCACCAGCTACATCGATCTGAACCGGCTGTTCCTGAAGAGCTGACGCTCTGAAGCGGAAACCGGGGGTGCGCGCACGGCGGGGCGCGCACCCCCGGATCCGCCCGTCCCACACCCCTGTCTTTGCCGCCGCCGTCGTCCTGAGAGCAGCGAACTGCCATGCTTCAATTCCTCATTCGCCGGGTGCTCGGCGCGGTCGTGATCCTGGTGGGTATCACGATCTTCACGTTTGCCCTTTTCTACGTGGTTCCGCAGGACCCCGCGCTGCTCATGTGCGGCAAGAACTGCACCGATTCGAACATCCAGCGGATCCACGAGAACCTGGGTATCGACCAGCCCGTCATCAACCAGTTCTGGGACTACCTGGTCGGCTTGTTCGCCGGTCGTGACTTCGCGACGACCGCCTGCCCGGCCCCGTGTCTGGGCGTGTCCTTCGACACCGGCACGCCGGTGCTCGACACCATCATGGACCGGTTCCCGCTCACGCTCTCCCTCACGTTCGGCGGCATCTTCTTCTTCCTCATCATCGGCCTCGGCTCCGGCATGATCGCGGCCTGGTACAAGGGCACACTGATCGACAAGTTCTTCAGCGGCCTGTCCATGACGCTGAGTGCCTTCCAGATCTACGTGCTCGGCCCCTTGATCATGCTCGCTCTCGTGTACAGCACCGGCTGGCTGGAGAAGCCCGCCGACGTACCCATCACCGAGAGCGTCAGCGGCTGGGCCATGGGACTGCTCATCCCGTGGTTCGTGATCTCGACGATCTTCGCCGCGCAGTACACGCGTATGTCCCGCGCCTCGCTGATCGAGCAGTTGCAGGAGGAGCACATCCGCACCGCCCGCGCGAAGGGCATGAGCCGGCCCTACGTCTTCTTCCGCTACGCCTGGCGCGGTTCCCTCGTCCCCATCGTGACGATCCTGGGCATGGACCTCGGTTCGCTGCTCGGCGGCGCGATCGCCACGGAGTTCACCTTCAACCTCCACGGCCTCGGCAAGCTCGCGGTGGGGGCGGTCAACAAGGTCGACATGCCGATGTCGATGGGTGTGCTGCTCTTCGGCGCCTTCTTCATCCTGCTCTTGAACATCGTCGTGGACGCCCTGTACGCGTTCATCGACCCCCGCGTGCGGCTGTCCTAGGAGAACGACCCGTGACCACTTTGACCAAGCCCGAGAACGCGGCGGTCCCGGCCGGATCCCAGGACCCCTTCCTCTCGGTCCGCGACCTCAGCGTCCGCTTCTCCACCGAGGACGGCGTCGTCAAGGCCGTCTCCGACCTGTCCTTCGACGTCGAGCGGGGCAAGACCCTCGGCATCGTGGGCGAGTCCGGATCCGGCAAGTCGGTAACCAACCTGACGATCCTGGGACTGCACAACCCGCAGTTCACCACTGTCACCGGCCAGATCACCCTGGACGGCCAAGAGCTGATCGGCGTTCCGGAGAAGACTCTGGAGCAACTGCGCGGCAACCAGATGGCGATGATCTTCCAGGATCCGCTGACCGCGCTGTCGCCGTACTACACGATCGGTCGGCAGATCGCCGAGCCGTACATGAAGCACACGGGCGCCTCCAAGCGCGAGGCCAAGCAGCGCGCCGTCGAGATGCTGGAGAAGGTCGGAATCCCCCAGCCCAAGCTGCGCGTGGACGACTACCCGCACCAGTTCTCCGGCGGTATGCGCCAGCGTGCGATGATCGCCATGGCGCTTGTCTGCAACCCCGACCTGCTGATCGCCGACGAGCCGACCACGGCGCTCGACGTGACCGTGCAGGCGCAGATCCTCGACCTGCTCAAGGACCTGCAGCAGGAATTCGGCTCCGCGATCATCTTCATCACCCACGACCTCGGCGTGATCGCCGACGTCGCCGACGACATCATGGTGATGTACGGCGGCCGGGCGGTGGAGCGCGGCACCAAGGCCGAGGTCCTGCGCGCACCCCGGCACCCGTACACGTGGGGACTGCTCAGCTCGATGCCGCGGCTGGACAGTCCGGTCGAGGAGCCGCTGACGCCCATCCCGGGGACGCCGCCCTCGCTGCTGACCCCGCCGTCGGGCTGCTCCTTCCATCCCCGCTGCGACTACACCGGGGACGTGTCCGGGACGGCCTGCACCACGAACCGACCGCTGCTGGCGTCCGGCCGGGCGTCCGCCTGCCACCTGACGGCCGAACAGAAGCAGTCCATCTTCATCGAGCAGATCAAGCCCCGGCTGGGCTAGGGAGTACGAGACATGAGCGAGAACCTCACCCTGACCAAGCCGGAGGACTCCGCGACCGGGAAGACCGGCGCCCCTCTGCTCACCGTGGAGGGGCTGACCAAGCACTTCCCGATCTACGGCGGCTTCCCCATCAAGCGCAAGGTCGGCGCGGTGCAGGCCGTCGACGGCCTGTCGCTGACGATCCACGAGGGCGAGAGCTTCGGCCTCGTGGGCGAGTCCGGCTGCGGCAAGTCGACCACGGGCCGACTGGTTACCCGGCTGCTGGACCCGAGCGGCGGTCGCATCTCCTACCGCGGCCAGGACATCACGTACGCCAACCGCCGGCAGCTCGCGCCGATCCGGTCCGAGATCCAGATGATCTTCCAGGACCCGTACTCGTCGCTGAACCCGCGGCAAACGGTCGGCGCGATCATCAGTGGCCCGATGGAGATCAACGGCATCAACCCGCCGGGGGGCCGCGAGGCCCGGGTACGGGAGCTGCTGGAGACCGTCGGCCTCAACCCCGAGCACTACAACCGCTTCCCGCACGAGTTCTCCGGCGGTCAGCGCCAGCGCATCGGCGTGGCCCGCGCGCTCGCGCTGGAGCCGAAGCTGATCGTCGCGGACGAGCCGGTCTCGGCGCTGGACGTGTCGATCCAGGCGCAGGTCGTCAACCTGCTGCAGAAGGTGCAGAAGGAACTCGGCATCGCGTTCCTCTTCATCGCCCACGACCTCGCGATCGTGCGGCACTTCTCGCAGCGCGTGGCGGTCATGTACCTCGGCAAGATCGTCGAGGTGGGTACCCGGGACGAGATCTACAACCGGCCCCGCCACCCGTACACGCACGCTCTGCTCTCGGCCGTGCCGGAGGCTGACCTCACTGGTGACGGCGAGGCCACGCACGAGCGCATCCGCCTCGCGGGCGACGTGCCCTCGCCGGTCAACCCGCCCTCGGGCTGCCGCTTCCGCACCCGCTGCTGGAAGGCGCAGGACGTGTGCGCCACCCAGGAGCCGCCGCTGGTGCAGATCGGCGGGAACGCGGCCGGTCACCTGACCGCCTGCCACTTCCCGGAGGACCCGACGACCGAGCGGGAGACGGCGATCATCCTCGACCCGGCGCTCGCCGCGCTCGAGGACGTCTCGCTCATCCCGTCGCCCGCGACCTCGCCCGAGGACGTGGCGCCGGACGCCGCGGCCGAGGAGTCGGTCGAGGCTGCCGAGGAGGAGCAGGAGGTCGTCGCCGCGGAGGCGGACGGCCCGGCCGAGACCGTCGACACGGCGGAGGCGGCCGAGGTCGCGGAGGCCGCCGAGGCTGCCGACGCCGAGGACGGCGACCCCAAGGATGCCACTGACGCCCGTTGACCCGAGCCCAGTGGAAGTGAAGCCCACACCCACACCCCAGCACCACGGGTGTGGGCTTCGCGTTTCCCCGGCGACGCCCGGCACGCACTCTCGGCGTGCGGGGGCTTGGGACAGGTGGCTCCGCCACATGTCCCAAGCCCCCGCACGCCGAGAGCTGGGGTATCCCCTGCTCGAAGAGCTTGGGGAGGCACCGGACGCCGCCGGGCCGGGGTGTTAGTTCATGCGGGCTCGCGCTGTTCGGGCTTGGTTTTGGATGATCTTTGCCGCTGCTGGGTCCACGTTCGTGAGCATCGCTGCGTACTCGTCCATCTCTGTTGCCCCCTTGGCGAAGTCGCCCCTGTCCACCAGGAGTTGGGCTCGTTCCAGGCGGAGGCGGGCGGGGTGGGCCGGGAGGAGGAGGGGCAGTTCCACTGCCCAGAGGTGGACCTCTGAGCGTTCCGGGCGGGAGGCGGCCCAGGCGCGGATGTTGTTGAGGATGCGCAGGACGATCTCCAGGGGGTCCGCCGGGCGCATCATCGACGGGGTCAGGCCCTGGCCCGTCGCGCCCACGACCAGCAGCTCCGCGTCCGCCGCCGAGAGCGGGCGGCCGCCGTCGAAGGGGTCGGCCAGTACGGGGGTGCCCGGACCCTGCGGATCGCCGAAGCCGATCACGAAGTGCCCCGGCAGCGCGACGCCGTACACCGGGGCCCCCGCCCGCCGCGCCACCTCCAGCCAGACCACGGAGAGCAGGATCGGCAGCCCCCGCCGGCGCCGCAGCACCTCCGGGAGCAGGGAGGACTCCAGCCGCCGGTAGTCCTCGCCGCTGCCGTGGAAGCCCAGCCGGCCGCCCAGCAGCTCCGCCGTGGCGCGGGCCCACTCCTGGGGGCCGCCCGGGCGGTAGGGGAGCATCCCGGCCAGCTCGTCCAGCTCGATCTGGGCCTCGTCGACGCCCCGGTCGACCCCCTGCCCGTACACCTGCGGCCCCGCCTCGGCGGCCAGCAGCAGGCAGAGCAGCGCGAGGTCGGGGCGGTCCGCGCGGGCCGCCTCGGCGAAGGCGTGGCGGGAGTCGTCTGTCACAGCAACTGCCTCTGGTCTTCCCGTGGTTCGGCTTCGGGCTGGGTCCGTACCGGACCTGGGGGAGGGGTCAGTCTCCCGGGCGGCGGAAGTAGCAGTAGCCGTGGTGGGTGGTGAAGCCCAGGCCCGCGTAGAGGGCGTGGGCCCCCTCATTGTCCGCTTCCACCTGGAGGTACGCCGCCGACGCGCCCTCCTCCAGGGCCTTCCCCGCCAGGGCCGCCATCACGCGCCGGGCCAGCCCCGTACGCCGGTGCTCCGGCGCCGTCTCCACCGCCGCGAAGCCCGCCCAGCGCCCGTCCACCACGCACCGGCCGATCGCGGCGGGGGCGGTGGGGGAGTCGCCGGGCACGGTGGCGAACCAGACCGCACCGCCCGGGGGAGCGCCGTGCAGCACCGCCTCGGCGGCGGGGGTGAGGGCGCCGGCGCGGTGGTAGAGGGCGCACCAGCCCTCGTCCGCTGTACGGGACAGAGTCGCCTTCCTGGTCAGGGCGCCGGCCCCGTTGTCCCCGCCACCCCCGGCGAGGTCCGCGACCCGGGCCAGGGCGGCCGTCTGCGTCCACGTGGCGGCCTCCGGCAGCCAGCCGCGTGCCGACAGCCGCGCCGCGAGGCCCTCGGGCGCCGCGTCGTCGGCGAGCTGGACGTACGCCGGCAGCCCGCGCGCCGCGTACCACGCGCCCGTACGCTCCAGGGCCTCGTCCAGCCCCACGCCCGGATCGCCCACCGCCAGCGCCGAGTTGGCCCGGCGGGTGAAGCCCTCCGCCGCCCGCAGCGTCCACTCCCCGAGCGGCTCCGCCTCCAGGGGCGGCCAGCCGCGCGCCGCCACCCGCGCCAGCTCCGCCGCCGAGGCCGCCGGTCCGCCGCGCCGCGCCGGCGTCGCGGGGACGACCTTCGCCGCGACGAGCGCCGACTGGGCGACCTGGGCCCGCGTGCCGTCCCGCCGGAGGAGGCGCAGCACGCCGTCGTCCCAGGATGTGAGCACGCCGAGGGTGTCGGTGAACCGTCCGCCCCGCGCGTCCGATCCCGTCAGACTCCGCAGCGAGACGCGTTTTCCCACGTCAGCGGGGGTGATGCGGATTTCGAGCCGGGCTCCAGTGGTGAATTCCACAGTGTTCCCCACCCCTCCTGTTCGTTCCGTGGCCTGGAGCGGAGATACTAGACGCGGGCATCGACTCGACCTGTGCCAGCCGCGCTCCCGCGCTTCCGCGGTCCCGTCCCCGTTCGGGGACACCGCGCCCTATCGAGGAGGAACAACAGCGTGACCTACGTCATCGCAGAGCCTTGTGTGGACGTCAAGGACAAGGCCTGCATCGAGGAGTGCCCCGTTGACTGCATCTACGAGGGCCAGCGGTCCTTGTACATCCACCCGGACGAGTGTGTCGACTGCGGTGCCTGCGAGCCGGTCTGCCCGGTCGAGGCGATCTTCTACGAGGACGACACCCCCGAGGAGTGGAAGGACTACTACAAGGCGAACGTCGAGTTCTTCGACGACCTCGGCTCGCCCGGTGGCGCCTCCAAGCTCGGGCTGATCGAGCGCGACCACGCGTTCATCGCCGCGCTGCCCCCCATGAACGCCGAGGGCTGACGCGGCCGTCGCGCCAGGGCGTGCTGTGAGCCGGCCCTCGTCCGGGAGCGATCCGCTCCGGGGCGGGGGCCGTGCCCGTATCCGAGACCGAGAGAAGGAGATTCCCGTGCGTCCTGTGTCCGGGCGACTGCCCGTCTTCCCCTGGGACCGCCTTGAGCCCTACAAGGCCGTTGCGGCCGCCCACCCCGGCGGCATCGTGGACCTCTCCGTGGGTACGCCCGTCGACCCGGTGCCGGACCTGGTCCGCAAGGCGCTGGCGGAGAACTCCGACAGCCCCGGCTACCCCTTCGCCTGGGGTACGGCCGAGCTGCGCGAGGCGATCGCCGGCTGGTTCGCGCGCCGGCTGGGCGTGGCCGTCGAGCCTTCGGCGACGCTGCCGCTGATCGGCTCCAAGGAGCTGGTCGGCTGGCTGCCCACGCTGCTCGGGCTGGAGCCGGGCGACCAGGTGGCCTATCCCGAACTGGCCTACCCCACCTACGAGATCGGCGCGCTGATGGCGCACGCCGAGCCGGTCTCCTACCGCGATCCCGTGACCGACCTTGATCCGGCGCGGGTGAAGCTGCTCTGGCTCAACACCCCGTCCAACCCGACGGGTCGGACCCTGGACGCCGCCGAGCTGCGCCGTATCGTCGACTGGGCGCGCGGCCACGGGATCGTGGTCGTCTCCGACGAGTGCTACCTCGAACTGGGCTGGGAGGCCGACCCCGTCTCCGTGCTCCACCCGGACGTCTGCGGCGGCTCGCACGAGGGGCTGCTCGCGGTCAACTCCCTCTCCAAGCGCTCCAACTTCGCCGGCTACCGGGGCTCGTACCTCGCGGGCGACGCGGACCTCGTCAAGGAGCTGCTGGGGGTGCGCAAGCACACCGGGATGATGGTCCCGTACCCCGTACAGGCGGCGATGATCGCGGCGTTGGGCGACCAGGCGCACGTGGACGAGCAGCGGGAGCGCTACGCCCGCCGCCGCGCGGCGCTGCGGGAGGCCCTCGCGGGGGCCGGCTTCCGCATCGAGCACAGTGAGGCGTCCCTCTACCTCTGGGCGACGCGCGGGGAGCCCTGCTGGGACACGGTCGGCTCGCTGGCCGAGCGCGGCGTCCTCGTCGCGCCGGGGGAGTTCTACGGGCCCGCGGGCGCGGAGTTCGTCCGGGTGGCCTTCACGGCGACGGACGAGCGGGTCGCGGAGGCGGTACGCCGCCTGGCGTGAGCGCATCCACCGCGCGGGGCCTCGGGGGCCCCGCGCGGTAGGGCTTGCGGCGGCGGTCAGCCGAGGGGGAGGGCCTGGAGCGGGAGGGCCTGGAGCGGGAGGGCGTCGAGCGGCAGCGCCTGGAGCGGCAGCGCGTCCAACGGCAGTCCCTGGACGGGGAGTCCGTCCAGCGGAGTCCCCGCCACGGGCAGGCCGGCTGCGGGCGGCCCGTCCGCGGGCAGCTGGTCCACGGGCAGCGGGGCATCCCGCAGCCCCGGCGCCGGTACGTCCACCGCGGCCGTGTCGAGGACTCCGGCGGCGGCCGGCAGCACGGTGGCCTGCGCGGTCCCGGGCAGCCCGGACAACTCCGTCAGCTCCGTCAGCTCCGTCAGCTCGGTCGCGGTGGCCGCCGTGCCGCCCAGGCCCTCGGGGACGAGCCCGTGGTCGTTCGGGGCGGCGCTCGCGGCGCCCGCGGCGCCCAGGACGGAGACGCCGCCGGCGGCGGCGAGCAGTGCGGCGCGGGCGATACGGCGGGTGAGGGGGATGGACATGGGGCTGGCTCCTTCGGGGAATCCGAGTCGGCCGGGATTCCCGGTGCTTCGACGGTGTCGGTGATGTCGCCGCCCGGGGCGGCGGGACGAACCGTCGTCGTCGCCGTCCGGACGCCGTGACTACCGCGCGACCGTGCGGAAGGTTTCGTTCCCCTTATTCGGCGGCCGACGGGCGCTCCCGGCTCTCCGCCACCGAAAAACCCGGGGAAAACGGACGCGGGCCCCGCCCCTCGTACACCTGCCTGACCTGCGGTTTCCCGCCGAAGCGCCGACCCAGCACACCGCGCCCCGAAGCTCCCGCCGCGACCCGCCAGGGTTAGCCCGATCCGGCGACGCCTCGAACTACTGTGCAGGCGTAATGCGCACGTCCCCCGGACCGGCCGGCCCCGCAGCGCCCTCCGGCGTCTCGCGCCAGCCCTCTCCCGACTCCGCCGCCGACCACTCCCGGCCCGCGAACGACACCCGCTCCAGCCGCAGTTCGTCCGCGTGCGCCACCGCCCAGTGCGCCAACTCCCAGCCCCGGCGCGGCGATCCGCCGTCCTCGCCGTCCCCGCGCTCCGGCGTCACCACGACGACGCCGCCCGCCGAGCCCGGCCGCGTACGACCGCCGCCACCGCCCTGGGCGAGCGCCCCGGCGCCGAACTCCCGCGCCAGCAGCGCCCGTACGGCCCCCGCGTCCGCCGCCTCCCGATCGGGGGCGGCCCCCGTGGTGCAGCTCAGCGCCGCCTCCTGGTGCCCCGTGAGCGCGGCGGACAGCAGGGTCGCGGCCGGCTCGTGCTTCGCGTACGCCTGCGGGAAGCCGCTGCGCTGGACGCGCTGGGCGGCGACCGTCAGCGGCAGCCGGGAGTAGCCGCGCACCTCGGCCAGGTGCTCGTAGAACTTCCCCGCCGAGTAGACCGGGTCCATGATCTGCCCCTCGTCGCCCCAGCCCTGCGAGGGCCGCTGCTGGAAGAGGCCCAGGGAGTCGCGGTCGCCGTAGCGGATGTTGTGCAGCTCGGACTCCTGCATCGCGGTGGCCAGCGCGATCGTCACCGCCCGCGGCGGCAGCCCGCGCGCGGAGGCCACCGCGCTGATGGTCGCCGCGTTGGCGGTCTGCTCCGGGTCGAACTCCCGCGACTCGCCGGTACGCGCGTCGCGCACGGTGCAGTGCGGCGGGGCGCCGCCGCCCGAGACCAGATGGATCACCACGTAGCCGCCCAGCCCGAGCAGCACGCAGAGCGTCAGAAGCGCTCGGCGGCGACGGCCGCGCCGGGGTCGGGGAGTGGGCGGGTGCACGCCGCCACCGTAGTCCCCCGGACGGTACGGCGGCGATGGGGGAGCCCCTGTGTACGACCTGCGACACAACGGGGCTGTCGGCGGTGGGGAGTAGGGTCGGACGGCATGGAGCGACCCGTACTCGATCTCAGCCAGGACCCCGCCGTGCTCACCGCCCAGCTGGTGGACATCCCCTCCGTCAGCGGTGATGAGAAGGAGCTGGCCGACGCCGTGGAGGAGGCGCTGCGCGCCCTGCCGCACCTGCGCGTCGACCGCGACGGCAACGCCGTCGTGGCGCGCACGGAGCTGGGCAGGCCCGAGCGCGTGGTCCTCGCCGGCCATCTGGACACGGTGCCGATCGCGGACAACCTCCCCTCCCGGCTGGACGGCGACGGCCTCCTGTGGGGCTGCGGCACCACGGACATGAAGGGCGGCGTCGCCGTCCAGCTCTGGCTCGCCGCCCGGCTGACCGCGCCCAACCGCGACCTGACCTTCGTCTTCTACGACAACGAGGAGGTCGCCGCCGACCTCAACGGCCTCAAGCGCCTCGCGGAGACCCACCCCGACTGGCTGGCCGGCGACTTCGCCGTGCTGCTGGAGTCCTCCACCGGCGAGGTCGAGGGCGGCTGCCAGGGCACCCTGCGGGTCATGCTGCGCACGGCCGGCGAGCGGGCCCACTCCGCGCGCAGCTGGATGGGCAGCAACGCCATCCACGCCGCGGCGCCGCTGCTGGCCCGCCTCGCGCAGTACGAGGAGCGGCGGGTGGTCATCGACGGCCTGGAGTACCGCGAGGGCCTCAACGCCATCCGCATCTCCGGCGGCGTCGCGGGCAACGTCATCCCCGACGAGTGCGTGGTCACCGTCAACTTCCGCTTCGCACCCGACCGCAGCGAGGCGCAGGCCCTCGACTGGCTGCGGGAGTTCGTCGCCGGCTGCGGCGTCGCCGAGCTGACCGTCGACGACTCCTCCCCGGGCGCGCTGCCCGGCCTCTCCCACCCGGCGGCGAAGGCGTTCCTGGCGGCGGTGGGCGGCCCTGACATGCAAGCGCGCCCCAAGTTCGGCTGGACGGACGTCTCCCGCTTCAGCGCGCTGGGCGTCCCGGCGGTCAACTACGGCCCCGGCGAGGCGGACTACGCCCACAAGCGCGACGAGCGGGTGGACACGGCGCTGATCGCCCAGTGCGCGCAGCGGCTCGAAGCCTGGTTGTCCGCTTAGTCTGGTTTTTCAATTGTCCGGTCCGGAGGGAGCATCACCTATGACGTCCTCGGCAGGCAGTACGGAATCCGGCGGTACGCCGCCCGCGGCGCGGCGGCGCAACAGGCTTCAGCGCGGCACGACGGACCAGCATCTGCTGGACAGCCGCACCCGCTCCGCGGAGTACGTGCACGAGGATCCCTGGCGGGTGCTGCGCATGCAGGCCGAGTTCGTCGAGGGCTTCGGCGCCCTCGCCGAGGTCGGGCCCGCGATCGCCGTCTTCGGCTCGGCGCGTACGAAGCCGGGCACCCCGGAGTACGAGTCGGGCGTCGCGGTCGGCCGCGCCCTCGCCGAGGCCGGCTTCGCGGTGATCACCGGTGGTGGGCCCGGCGCCATGCAGGCCGCCAACCAGGGGGCGATGGAGGGCGGCGGCCTCTCCGTCGGGCTGGGGATCGAGCTTCCCTTCGAGCAGGGGATGAACCCGTACGTCGAACTGGCCGTCGACTTCCGCTACTTTTTCGTCCGCAAGACCTGCTTCGTGAAGTACTCCGAGGGGTTCGTCACGCTGCCCGGTGGGCTGGGCACGCTGGATGAGCTGTTCGAGGCGTTGACGCTGGTCCAGACCCGTAAGATCACGCGGTTTCCGATCGTGCTGTTCGGGAGTGCGTACTGGAGTGGGCTGATCGACTGGCTGCGGGCGACGGTTGTCGCCGAGGGGAAGGCGTCGCCGGAGGATCTTGATCTCTTCCACATCACGGACAGCGTCGAGGAGGCTGTGCGGCTGGTGTCCAAGGAGGCGCCGGACGGGCGGCTGGAGGTGTGACGTCGGGGGCTGCTTTGCGTTGGGGGGCGGGGGCTTCTTCGCGTCGCTGGGGCGGGGCCTCTCCGCGACAACTCCGAAAAGCCA
>NZ_JBHSZO010000028.1:0-82114 GCF_042663125.1 Streptomyces polyrhachis
TGCTCCAGCGGGGCGCGGCCGCGCGGCTGCAGGCCCTGCTCGTCGCCCAGGAGCGCCACCGCCTCGGGGGCGCGCAGCAGCAGGTCGGGGGCGAGGCGGCCGGCGGACAGGACGCGGGCGAGGTTCTCGGCGGCGGCGCCCTCGTCGCGCAGCAGGCGCAGGTACCAGGGGGTCTTGCCGAGGGCGTCGGAGACCTTGCGGAAGTTGAGCAGTCCGGCGTCGGGGTCGGCGGAGTCGCCGAACCAGCCGAGCAGCACCGGCAGCAGGGTGCGCTGGATGGCGGCCTTGCGGCTCATCCCGGCGGTCAGCGCCTCCAGATGGCGCAGGGCGGCGCCCGGGTCGGCGTACCCCAGGGCCTCCAGCCGTTCGCGCGCCGCCTCGGGCGACAGGTGCGCCTCGCCGGGGGCGAGGCCGGCGACGGCGTCGAGCAGGGGGCGGTAGAAGAGCTTCTCGTGCAGGCGGCGCACTTCGCGGGAGTGGCGGCGCCACTCCTTGCGCAGCTCGGCGACGGGCTCGCTGCGAAAGCCCATCTCCCGGCCCAGTCGGCGCAGTTCGGGCGCGCTCTCGGGCAGCAGGTGGGTGCGGCGCAGCTTCCACAGCTGGATGCGGTGCTCCAGGGTGCGCAGGAAGCGGTAGGCGGCGTCCATCGCGGCGGCGTCCGCGCGGCCGACGTAGCCGCCGGCGGCGAGGGCCGCGAGGGCGTCGAGGGTGGTGGCGCTGCGCAGGGTCTCGTCGGTGCGGCCGTGGACGAGCTGCAGCAGTTGCACGGAGAACTCCACGTCGCGCAGGCCCCCGGGCCCGAGCTTGAGTTCGCGCTCGACCTCGGCGGCGGGGATGGCGTCCACCACGCGGCGGCGCATCTGCTGCACGTCGGTGACGAAGTTCTCCCGCTGGGCGGCCTGCCACACCAGCGGCGCCACGGCCGCGCAGTACTCCTGGCCGAGTCCGGCGTCCCCGGCCACCGGGCGGGCCTTGAGGAGCGCCTGGAACTCCCAGGTCTTCGCCCAGCGCTGGTAGTAGGCGAGGTGGGAGGCGAGGGTACGGACCAGGGGGCCGTTGCGGCCCTCGGGGCGGAGGTTGGCGTCGACCGGCCAGATGGCGCCCTCGCCGGTGGTCTCCGAGCAGACGCGCATCATCCGGGCGGCCAGCCGGGTCGCGGCCCGCAGGGCGGCGCCCTCGTCCGTGTCGCCGCTGGACTCGGCGACGAAGATGACGTCGACGTCGGAGACGTAGTTCAGCTCGCGCCCGCCGCACTTGCCCATGCCGATGACCGCGAGCCGGCAGGCGGCGGCGTCCAGCGGCTGCTCCTCGGCGGCGATCTCCAGGGCGGCGCGCAGGGTGGCGGTGGCCAGGTCGGCCAGCTCGGCGGCGGTCTGGACGACGTCGGCGGTGCCGCAGACGTCGCGGGCGGCGATGCCCAGCAGGGCGCGGCGGTAGGCGGTGCGCAGGGCGTCGGGGCGGGGGACGCCCTCGCCGGCCTCTCCCCAGACGCCTTCGGCGAGGGCGCGTTCGAACTCGTCGAGGGTGGGGTGGAGGTCGGCGGACTCGTAGGTGAGGAGGGAGTGCCAGTCGCGGGGGTGGCGCGCGAGGTGCTCGGCGAGGCCCTCGGAGGCGCCGAGCACGCCCAGGAGGCGGTCGCGCAGCGGCTTGGAGGCGGTGAGGGTGGTCAGGAGGGTCTGGCGCTCGACGGGGTCGAGGGCCTCGGCGAGGGAGTCCAGTGCGCGCAGCGCCTGGTCGGGGTCGGCGCTCGCGCCCAGCGCGTCGAGCAGGACGGGGTCGCTGCGGACGGCGGAGAGGGCCTCGCCGCTGAGGAGCCGCTCGGCGGTGGCCGCATCGGTGAACCCGTAGCGGACGAGGCGACTGAGGGGGCTGTCGACGCGACGTCCGCTGGGGAGGGCCATGGGGGTGAGGATATCGGGCGGGGGCGGATCGGCTCAGGGCTTGCGCGCGGGCGGCTGTGCGCCGAGGCGGGCTCCGGACCCGTATCCGGGCGGCCTCACGGCTCGTACAGCGGCAGGAAGTGGATGACCGCCTCCTCGTACGGATGGGCCGCGCGGACGGCCTCCAGCACCGCGCGGGCCTGCTCCGCCTCGCAGACGGACTCCACCCGGCACTCCTCCCCGTGCTGTACGGCGCCCACCTCGCCGTCGTAGGGCCGCGCCCCGGGCAGGGGCTGCCAGGTCCCGGCGACCCGCCACACGCTGGAGCACCGCGCGTAGTCGCCGACGCGCCCGGCGCCGGCGGCGTGCAGGGCGTCGAGCACGGCGTCGACGTGACTCGCGGGAACGGAGATCTCGATCTTCAGACGGGGCATGTGGGGGACTCTAAGGGGCGGGGGTTTCCTCCGGCCCGGGGGTGGGGTCTTCTCCGTACGCGCCTTCCCGCTCGGCCTGTGCCAGGGCGGCGATACGGCGCCGCGCC
Organism: Streptomyces polyrhachis; assembly: GCF_042663125.1. Lineage (NCBI taxonomy): Bacteria > Bacillati > Actinomycetota > Actinomycetes > Kitasatosporales > Streptomycetaceae > Streptomyces > Streptomyces polyrhachis. The sequence continues at coordinate 2,422 of NZ_JBHSZO010000028.1, forward strand.
CAGTAGGGGACCAGTACGGCGGCGAGGATCACGCAGAGCGCGGCACCGCAGAGTGATCCGTACACCAGAACGACGACCGCCAGGCCCGCAGACTCCATACGCCCCCCACGATCCGTGGGGCGACTCCCCCTCGTACGTTATTGAACGCGTTCAATCTACCGCCGACGCCCCGCGTCCATAAGGGGGTGCCGCAGAACCCCGCCCTTACAGCACCGGCAGGTTCTTGCGCAGTTCGAAGGCCGTGACCTCCGAGCGGTACTCCTCCCACTCCTGCTTCTTGTTGCGGAGGAAGAAGTCGAAGACGTGTTCGCCCAGGGTTTCCGCGACGAGTTCGCTGTTCTCCATCAGGGTGATCGCCTCGCCCAGGTTCTGCGGGAGGGGCTGGATGCCCAGGGCGCGGCGTTCCGCGTCGGTGAGGGCCCAGACGTCGTCCTCCGCGCCGGGGGGGAGCTCGTAGCCCTCCTCGACGCCCTTCAGGCCCGCCGCCAGCAGGACCGAGTAGGCCAGGTAGGGGTTGCAGCCGGCGTCCAGGGAGCGGACCTCGATGCGCGAGGAGCCGGTCTTGCCGGGCTTGTAGAGGGGGACGCGCACCAGCGCCGAGCGGTTGTTGTGGCCCCAGCAGATGTACGAGGGGGCCTCGCCGCCCGCGCCCGCCGTGCGCTGGGAGCCGCCCCAGATGCGCTTGTAGGAGTTGACCCACTGGTTGGTGACGGCGGAGATCTCCGCCGCGTGCGTCAGCAGGCCGGCGATGAAGGAGCGGCCGACCTTGGAGAGTTCGTACTCCGAGCCCGACTCGTAGAAGGCGTTGCGGTCGCCCTCGAAGAGGGAGAGGTGGGTGTGCATGCCGGAGCCGGGGTACTCGGAGAAGGGCTTGGGCATGAACGTCGCCTGCACGCCCTGCTCCAGCGCCACCTGCTTCATGATCAGCCGGAACGTCATGATGTTGTCGGCGGTGGAGAGCGCGTCCGCGTACCGCAGGTCGATCTCCTGCTGGCCGGGGGCGCCCTCGTGGTGGGAGAACTCCACCGAGATGCCCATCGACTCCAGCATCGTGATCGCCTGGCGGCGGAAGTCCATGCCGACGTTCTGCGGGGTGTGGTCGAAGTAGCCGGAGTTGTCGGCGGGGACGGGCGCGCGGCCGTCCAGCGGCTTGTCCTTCAGCAGGAAGAACTCGATCTCGGGGTGGGTGTAGAAGGTGAAGCCCAGGTCCGAGGTGCGCGACAGGATCCGCTTCAGCACGTAGCGCGGGTCGGCGTAGGACGGGGAGCCGTCCGGCATGAGGATGTCGCAGAACATCCGCGCGGTGCCGGGCGCCTCGGCGCGCCAGGGCAGGATCTGGAAGGTCGAGGGGTCCGGCTTGGCGATCATGTCGGACTCGTAGACCCGGGCGAAGCCCTCGATCGCGGAGCCGTCGAAGCCGATGCCCTCCTCGAAGGCCTGCTCCAGCTCGGCGGGGGCCACCGCGACGGACTTCAGGAAGCCCAGCACGTCGGTGAACCACAGCCGCACGAAGCGGATGTCCCGCTCCTCCAGGGTGCGGAGCACGAACTCCTGCTGCTTCTCCACGGTCCACATCCTTGACGGTCGGGCGTGCGGGTCGCGCCCCGGTCGGGTGCGCGCGAGCACTCAGTATCACGCTAGCGGGTGAACGGCGTGTTTCGGGAGGGGGTGATCACCCGCACGAGCCGTCCCCGCCATTGTGGGCCACGTCCCGGCGGACGTCCCGGTGGGGCCCGCAGATGCCTCGGCGGGCCTTTCGGCAGTGCCCCGCGCGCGGCTCAGCGCGGCGGGCAGATGCAGCGCACCCGGCCGCAGCGCGGGCAGACAGGTACCTCGTTCATGTCGATAGCCTTCCCTGGGAGGGCGGCCCGTCATGCCTGCGGTTTACCGGAGTTGGCCGAGGACGGCGGGGTACGGCCGTAGTGCACGGTGACGTCGCCGAAGCCCAGGGAGTGCAGCAGCCCCTCCAGCATCGCGGTCGTGTTGCGCTCGGCGCGGGTGGTGAGGCCGGCGTCCCGGGCGGCGGCGGCGATGTGCTGCGCGGCCAGCCGGTTGACCTCGCGTTCGTCGTTGGGGTTGTCCGAGAAGAAGTCCCCGAGGCGGTCGAGGATGCCGCGCTGCTTGGTGACCGCGTACGAGCGGTCCGGGTCCAGCGCCGGGGAGCCGAGGCGGGCGTGGGGCAGCCAGAGGGTCGCGGCGGTGCGGTCGTCGTTGACCTGGACGCCACCGTCGGCGACCTTTCCCAGGTCGACGTAGGCGGGGACGGTGCCCGCGCCGACGTAGAGGGTGCGTTTGCCGCGTACGGAGTCCGGGAGGAACGCGGCGTCCTTGTCGAGGTCGACGACCACCTGGAAGTTGCCCTCCGCCGCCTGGTAGCGGCTCAGGTCGCGTACGGACCGCAGCAGCGCCGGGCCCGAGCGGTCGGTCGTCTTCTCGTCCAGCAGGTCGCCGGGGCCGGGCAGCAGGTCCACCCGCACGAGCGCCGCCAGCAGTGCCACCAGCACGGCGAGGGCCACGGGCAGCCCCAGCCACCAGGGGATGCGGCGGGCGGCGCGCAGGCGGGGCGCTCTGGGCGGGCGCCGGCCGGCGGGCTGGGCGCGGGATTCGGGCGTGGTGCGGGATTCGGGCATACGTGGCCCCCTGTCGCAGACACCGCGGAGAGTGCTGACACTGTGCGCGTGCCCCGTGCGGGCCGCCGGAACCCTCCGCAGGGGCGGGAGAGCCCGAAGAGGGCGGGAAGGCGCCGCCCGCCTTCCCGCCCCGAGGGCCATCGTTACCCGTTCGTGTAGACCGCAACCGTCCTTCCCGGCACGGTGAAGGTGCCCGAGGACGCCTCGTACGAGGCCCCCTTCACCACCGCGTCCGCGCCGCCGGCCTGCACCGGGTGCAGGGTGTACGGCGTACCGGCCAGCGCCTCGACGCGCTGTTCGCGGCGCTCGGGGGTCGCGTTGAAGACGACGACCAGCTTCCCCAGCCGCATGGTGACCACACCCGGCGTCTCCCCGGTCCCGGAGAGCGGGAAGGAGAGCGCGGCGCGTACCTCCTGCGTGTTGGCGAGGCTGAAGTCCGCCTCGGTGGCGCGGATGCGCAGCAGGTCGCGGTACGCGGCGGAGGCGCCGTCGATCTGCGGGCAGCCGACGGTCAGGGCGGGCGCGGTGAGCAGCGGTGCGGCGTACGGCCACTTGGGGGCGTTGTCGGCCGCCGGGGGCAGGCCGCGGCCGAAGCCGTTGCCGGCGCGGCAGTCCCAGTGGATGGCGTTGAACCAGTCGCCGCTGTCGTAGGAGTTGCGGTCCAGGGACTTCGAGCGCAGCAGGTCGCTGCCGGCCTGGGAGAGCGCCGGGCCCTGGGAGAGCGCGGCGGTGCCCATGGCGAGGACCTGCATACGGGCCCGGTCGGCCGGGGGGACGGTGGCCGGGAGTTTGAAGGCCAGCGCGTCGAAGAGGGCCTCGTTGTCGTGGGCGTCGGCGTAGGCGAGGGCGTCGCCGGGGGCGTCGGCGTAGCCCGCCGGGGAGCCGTTGTAGTCGACCTGCGCGCCGGTGACGTCGCGTCCCTTCGTGTCGGTGAAGCGGTAGGACGCCAGGTTGCCCGCCAGGCCGACCTTCAGGAGGTCCTGGTAGTGCAGCAGGCGGGCGCGCTGCTCGTCTCTACTGCCGTTGGCCGCCGAGCCGTTGGGCTCGTTGTACAGGCCGGAGGCGAAGCCCTGGACGCCCGGGTCGGCGTCGAAGGGGCCGCCGCCGCGGACCGCGTCGCGGGCCCGGTCGGAGAAGGTGGCGATGCCGGTGCCGGCCATGTTCTTCTGGGTGGCCTGGACGAAGCGGGCGTCGTCGGCGATCTCGCCGAAGTTCCAGCCCTCGCCGTAGAGGATGATCCTCTTCCCGTCGACGCCGTCCTTCGCGACGGTCAGCTCGTCGAGTGCGGCCCGTACGGCCAGCATGTTCGCCTTGGGGTGGTGGCCCATCAGGTCGAAGCGGAAGCCGTCGACCTTGTACTCCTTCGCCCAGGTGACCACGGAGTCCACGACCAGCTTGCCCATCATCGTGTTCTCGGGCGCGGTGTTGGCGCAGCAGGTGGAGGTGGCCACGGTGCCGTCGGGCAGGAGGCGGTGGTAGTAGCCGGGCACCACCTTGTCCAGGACGGAGGTGGGGGCCTGGCCGGAGGCGGTGGTGTGGTTGTAGACCACGTCCATCACCACGCGCAGCCCCTGGCCGTTGAGGGCCTGCACCATCTCGCGGAACTCGGTGGTGCGCCCGGTGCCGTCGGCGTCGCCGGCGTACGAGCCCTCGGGGACGGTGTAGTGGTAGGGGTCGTAGCCCCAGTTGTAGGCGTCCTTGGCCGCCGCCCTGCCCACGCACTCCTGCTGCTTGTCGGAGTCGGGGGCGTAGGAGGCGGGGTCGCAGTCGGGGGTCTGCTGGTCGGCGGCGCGCTCGGGGATCGTCGCGATGTCGAAGACCGGCAGCAGGTGGACGTAGGTGGTGCCGGCCTTCGCCAACTCCCGCAGGTGTCTGCTGCCGGCGGAGTCGCGGTCGGTGAACGCACCGTACTTGCCGCGGAGTTCGGCGGGCACCGTGCTGTCGGCGACGGAGAAGTCCCGGACGTGCAGCTCCTGGATCTGCGCGTCGCGCAGGGGTACGGCCCTGGGCTTGGCCAGCGTCCGCCAGCCCTCGGGGGCGAGGGCCCGGTCGGCGAGGTCCACGACGAGGCTGCGCTGCGAATCGGCCGTCAGGGCAAGGGAGTAGGGGTCGGTGACGTGGTTGGTGACGACCTGCTGGACGGTCGGCGCCCATACCGACACCGCGTACCGGTAGGGCTTGCCCTTCCAGCTCGCCGGCCCGGTCGCGCTCCAGACGCCGGAGGCGCCGTCGCGGCGCATCGGGACGCTCTCGCCGCCCACGTCGAGGGTGACGCGCTGGGCGGTGGGCGCCCACAGGGAGAGCGTGGGGCGGCCGTCGCGGAACACGGGGCCGAGCTTGGCGCCGCTCGCGGACGGTGCGTACACGTCGTCCAGTACGCCCGCGAGTTGGACGCCCGTGGCGCTGAGGACGGCGCCGTTGGCGGCCCGCTGGGTGGCGATGACCTGGCCGCGCAGGGCGGTGCGGACGCGGTCGGTGTCGCGCGGGTCGACGCGGAAGGCCGGGTAGTCCTCCAGGTGCGGGAAGGCGGCCTTCTGGGCGTCGGTGAGGGAGGCCGGGTTCAGCCGCAGCCAGCGGGCGTCGCCCGTCAGCGCACCGCCGTCGACCTTGATGCCTCCGTCGCGGGAGTAGAGCAACTGGGTCGAGGCGGCAGCCGGGTTGCCCTTCCAGGCCACCGTATTGCGGTCCAGCCAGACGGCCTGCGCCTTCGCCAGGTCGAGCGCCGCGCCGCCGCCCTTGGGCTGCGGCAGGAGGTACTTCTCCTGGCCGGCGAGCAGCCACACCTCGTGGCCGCTCGCCCTGAGGTCGAGGGACTGGTCGGCGGGGAGGTCCTTCTCGTCGCCCTTGTGGAGGATGTAGCTGAGCGAGGTCGCGCCGTCCGTCAGCGGCACCTCGAACACCGCGCCGTAGGCGTCGGTCCGTACCGGCCGCAGCGGCTGGGCCCACTCGGTGGGCTGGGCGGCGCCGGTCCAGGTGTGCAGGCCCCAGCCGGTGTAGTCGCCGTCGGCGCGGCGGTAGTGCAGTACGGCCTTCGCCGTGTCCTGCGGGGGGTAGGCGCCCTCGGGCGCGCTCTCGCGCACCTCGGGCCTGCCCTGCTCGACCCAGACCTCGCCGGTGCGCGCCAGATCGATCGAGCGGTCGGCGTCGACGTCCTTCACGCCGTTCCTGTCGACCACGATGAAGCCGATGCCCGAGGCGCCCGGCTTGAGCTTGACGTAGGCGAAGGCGCCGTAGGCGTCGCGGCCGGCGAAGGGCTTGCCCTCGGGCCAGTTCGTGCCCTCGCCGTCGGCGATGTCGCCCCAGGTGTAGAGGCCCCAGTCGGCGTAGTCGCCGTCCGCGCGCTTGTAGTGGACGACCGCGTAGTCGCGGGACACGGCGGTGGGCGGCGCCTCGGCGGGCGCGGCCCCGGCAGTGCTCGCGGCGCGGGCGCTCGCCGTGCGTCCGGCCGCGTCGATGGCAACGGCCTTGTAGCGCAGGGCCGTTCCGGAGGGTGCGGTGACCTTCTGCGTCACCTTGTACGGGGCGTGGTCGGCCGAGCCGAGCACCTGCCAGGGTCCGTCGCCCTGCTGGGCGGCGAAGACGACGCGGTTGAGCCCGCCGCCGTCCACGCCCGCGGCGATCTCCACGGTGCCGTGGGCGCCGGCGGCCGGGGCGTGCAGGGCGAGCGTCGGCGCGGTGGCCGGCGGCGGCGCCGGGGCGGCGGCCCTGAGCACCACGGAGCCCAGCGCCGGTACCGAGACCTCGACCGTGCGGTCCGCGCTACTGCGGACGCCGCCCTCGCCCCCGTACAGGAGGCTGAAGTCGGCCGAGGTCGAACCGGTGGGGATACGCGCGGACTTGGCGTCCGTGGAGTTGTTCACCGCGACGACGTACTCGGTGCCGTCGGCCCGGTCCGTACGGGAGAAGGCGTAGAGCGGGCCCTCGGCCAGGCGCTCGGTCTGGATGCCGTCGCGCAGGGCGGGGTGGGCCTTGGTGAGGCGGGAGAGGGCGGCTATCTGGCGGTAGAGGGGGTGGCCCGGGTCGTAGGCGTCGCTCGCGTGGGTGCGGTCGGTGCCGAGCTGGTCGTCGTCCAGGTAGTCGGCGGTCTTGGAGGCGAAGAGGCTCTGGCGGGCGTCCTTGTCGCCGCCGGCGCCGGTGAAGCCCTGCTCGTCGCCGTAGTAGACGACGGGGTTGCCGCGGCTGAGGAACATCAGCTCGTTGGCGAGGCGGTAGCGCTTCAGCAACTCCCCTTCGTCCGCACCGGGGTTGTCCTGCCGGAGGAAGGCGCCGAAGCGGCCCATGTCGTGGTTGCCGAGGAAGGGCACCTGCTCGTAGGCGTTGGCCTTGTCGGTGGTGTAGCGGTAGTCCTGCGCGAAGAGGCCGCGCAGGCCGTCCGCGGCGGCGCCCCGGGAGGCGAAGGAGCGGGCCGCCTCCTGGAAGGGGAAGTCGAGGGTGGCGTCGAGGCGGCCCTCGGTGACGTACGGGGCGGTGATCGCCGGGTCGGCGGAGTAGACCTCGCCGAACATGAAGAAGTCCTCGCGGCCCCGCTTGGCCGCGTAGTCGTCCAGCGCGGTGGCCCACTGCTTCCAGAACGCCATGTCGACGTGCTTGACCGTGTCGATCCGGAAGCCGTCGATGTCGAAGTCGCGCACCCAGCGCTGGTAGATGCGCGCCATGCCCTCGACGACCTCGGGGCGCTCGGTCCACAGGTCGTCCAGGCCGACGAAGTCGCCGTGCCCGGAGGACTCGCCGGCGAAGGTGGAGTCGCCGCGGTTGTGGTACATCGTCGGGTCGTTGAGCCAGGCGGGGACCTTGACGTCCTTGCGTACCACGGGGGTTCGCGGGAAGGAGTCGGCGTCCACGGCGGGGAAGCCACCGCCGCCGGCGTGCGCGGAGTCGTCGAAGGGGGCGCCGTCCTTCGTCAGGTAGGGGAAGGCGCCCTTGCTGAGGTAGTCGTAGGACTGCTCGCGGTAGTCGATGACGTCGGCGGTGTGGTTGGTGATGACGTCGAAGAAGACCTTCATGCCCTTGGCGTGGGCCTTGTCGATCAGCCTCGCCAGGTCGGCGTTGGTGCCGAAGTGCGGGTCGACCTGGGTGAAGTCGGTGATCCAGTAACCGTGGTAGCCGGCCGAGGCGTTGGCGCCCTCGCCCTGCACGGGCTGGTTCTTGAAGATCGGCGCCAGCCAGATCGCGGTGGTGCCCAGGCCCTTGACGTAGTCGAGCCGCTCGGTGAGGCCCTTGAGGTCGCCGCCCTGGTAGAAGCCCTTGTCGGTGGGGTCGAAGCCGGTGGCCGTACGGCTGCCGGCCAGGCCGCCGCGGTCGTTGGCCGTATCTCCGTTGGCGAAGCGGTCGGGCAGCACGAAGTAGAACTGCTCGCGCGTCAGGTCGTGCCGGGCGGGCTCGGCCGCCAGCTGCGCGTCGGAGGGCGGGGGCGGCGGGGCGGCCAGCGCCGGGAGGGCGGGTATCAGGGCCGCGGTCAGGGCGGTCACCAGGGAGGCGGCCGCCAGGGCGGCCGTCCGGCGTGGGGCGGGCGGTCTCATACGGGTCTCTCTCTGGCGGTGGGGCTCTGACGGTGGGGCGTGGGGGGTGTGGGGAGCGTGGGGACCGCCCGGCGGGGAGGGGCCGGGCGGTCGTACGGGAGGAGTCGTACGGGAGGCGGGGCGGCGGTCAGCAGCCCGCGCCGACGCGCAGCGCGAGGGCCGACTGGGACGGGACGGTGGCGGTGAACCAGCCGCTGCTGTTCACCGCGACGCAGGCGCCGCTTTGGATGTCGCGGTAGGTGCCGGCCGGCAGCTGGGTCTGGAAGGAGCGGCTGAGGGCAAAGCCCTCGTGGTTGACCACGACGTAGCCCTTGGTGCCGCGGCCGAAGGCGATGGCCTGGTAGCCGTTGTCCCACCAGTTGACGACCGCCTGGCCGCGGGTGGTGTTGCGGAAGGCGACCATGGCCTTGATCTCCGGCCAGGCGTGCTGGCACTTCCAGCCGTCCTGGTAGCAGGCGTTGACGGTGCCGCCGTTGGGCGGTCCGGCGTCGATGCCGCTCCACTCGTAGCCGGAGTGGACGTCCGGGGAGCCGTAGGGCCAGGCGAGCATGAAGACGCTCGCGAGGGTGTAGTTCGCGCCGGACTTGTAGGTGAGGGTGGAGCCGTTGCGCTCGGTGTCGTGGTTGTCGACGAAGACACCGGACTTCCCGGAGGGCAGGTAGCCCCACGCCTCGCCGAAGTTGTCCAGGTACGCCAGGCGCTCGCTGGTGAAGACGCGCTTGAGGTCGTAGGCGTAGCGGAACTCCTGGACGTCGCCGCTGCCCAGGTACTCGGAGGGCTGGACGGCCTCGCCCGCCCCGTAGATGGCCTCGTGCTTCCAGTAGACGCCCGGGTTGGCCAGCCGGGACTTGATGTCGGCCAGGTCGGCGGCGGCCATGTGCTTGGAGGCGTCGATACGGAAGCCGTCGACGCCCAGGGAGAGCAGGTCGTTGAGGTACGCGGCGATGCGCCCGCGCACGTAGCCCTCCCCGGTGTCGAGGTCGGCCAGGCCCACGAGTTCGCAGTTCTGGACGTTCCAGCGGTCGGCGTAGTCGGTCACCGCAAAGGTGCAGTCGTCCATGTCCCAGCCGGAGTAGACGCCCGGGTAGTCGTACTTGGTGTACGGGGAGCCGCCGGTTCCGGTGCCGGAGCCGGCCGCCATGTGGTTGATGACGGAGTCCGCGATGACCTTCACGCCGGCGGCGTGGCAGGTGTTGACCATGTTCTGGAAGTCGCTGCGGCTGCCGAGCCGGCCGGCGATCCTGTAGCTGACCGGCTGGTAGGAGGTCCACCACTGGCTGCCCTGGATGTGCTCCTGGGGCGGCGAGACCTGGACCAGCCCGTAGCCGGCCGGGCCGAGGGTCTGGGTGCACTCCCTGGCGACGGAGGTGAACTTCCACTCGAAGAGGACGGCGGTGACGTCCCTGGTGCCGGGCGGCGCCGCGGACGCGGTCGTCGCCGGCGCCGCGAGGGCGAAGGCGGCGGTGCCGGCGAGTGCGAGGGCGAGGGCGGTGGTTCTGCTGGCCATGACTCCTCCTGCGCGGTGGGGGGAGCTGCTCCGCAAGGGATTGAAGGTTCTTGCTGAAAGATTCAGCCGAGCTGCTGCGGAGCAGACGCTAGGGGGCCGCCGCACATCGGTCAACCCTGCGGACACATCCCGGCAACGGACCTGAAACAGCGGGCCGTTCCGCATCCGCAAGCACTTCCGCAAGAACTTGCACCACCTCGGCCGAATTCGGGCCCCCGCCCCGATCTCGTCACTTTGACGAATGGAATTTCGTCAGAGCGACGATTACACTGGCCCCGTGCCTCAACTACGACTCGCCCTGAACCAGATCGACTCCACCGTCGGCGACCTCGCCGGCAACGCCGACTCGATCGTCCGCTGGGCCCACCGCTCCGCGGAGCAGGGAGCGCACCTCGTCGTCTTCCCCGAGATGGTGCTCACCGGCTATCCGGTGGAGGACCTGGCCCTGCGCTCCTCCTTCGTCGACGCCTCCCGCGCCGCCCTCGCCGAACTGGCCGCCCGCCTGCGGGCGGAGGGGCTCGGCGAGATCCCGGTGGTCGTCGGCTACCTCGACCGCGCCGCCGCCCGGCCCCGCTACGGCCAGCCCGCCGGCGCCCCGCAGAACGCCGCCGCGGTGCTGCACCGGGGCGAGGTGGCGATCAGCTTCGCCAAGCACCACCTGCCCAACTACGGCGTCTTCGACGAGTTCCGCTACTTCGTCCCCGGCGACACCCTCCCCGTCGTACGGGTGCACGGGGTGGACGTGGCGCTGGCCATCTGCGAGGACCTCTGGCAGGACGGCGGCCGGGTGCCCGCCGCGCGCGCCGCCGGGGCCGGGCTGCTGCTCTCCGTCAACGCCTCGCCGTACGAGCGCAACAAGGACGACACCCGCCTGGACCTGGTGCGCAAGCGCGCCCAGGAGGCCGGCTGCACCACCGTCTACCTGGCCATGACCGGCGGCCAGGACGAGCTGGTCTTCGACGGCGACTCCATCGTCGTCGGCGCGGACGGCGAGGTGATCGCGCGGGCGCCGCAGTTCACCGAGGAGTGCGTGCTCCTCGACCTCGACCTGCCCGCCGCCGCCCCCCGGCCCCCCGCCGGCACGGTGGACGACGGCATGCGCATCGAGCACGTCACGCTCTCCGCCGAGCCCCTCGCCCCCTACGAGCCGCGCTTCCCCGGCGAGGTCGCCGAGCGGATGGACGACACGGAGGAGATGTACAACGCGCTGGTCGTGGGGCTGCGCGCGTACGTGGCCAAGAACGGCTTCGACTCGGTGCTGATCGGCCTCTCCGGCGGCATCGACTCCGCCCTGGTCGCCGCCCTCGCCTGCGACGCCGTCGGCGCCTCGCACGTGTACGGCGTCTCGATGCCCTCGGGCTACTCCTCCCAGCACTCCCGCGACGACGCCGCCGAGCTGGCCCGCCGCACCGGGCTGCACCTGCGCACCGTGTCCATCGCGCCGATGTTCGACGCGTACATGGACTCCCTGAAGTTGACCGGGCTGGCCGAGGAGAACCTCCAGTCGCGGCTGCGCGGCACACTGCTGATGGCCGTCTCCAACCAGGAGGGCCAGCTCGTCCTGGCCCCCGGCAACAAGAGCGAGCTGGCCGTCGGCTACTCCACGCTCTACGGCGACTCGGTCGGCGCGTACGGCCCGATCAAGGACGTCTACAAGACCGGCGTCTTCCGCCTGGCGAGGTGGCGCAACGCCCACGCCGCCGCGCGCGGCGAGACCCCGCCGATCCCGGAGAACTCCATCGCCAAGCCGCCGAGCGCGGAGCTGCGCCCGGACCAGGTGGACACCGACTCGCTCCCCGACTACGACGTGCTGGACCGGATCCTGGAGCTGTACGTCGACCGCGACGCCGGCCGCGCGCAGATCGTCGCCGAGGGCTTCGACGAGGCGCTGGTGGAGCGGGTGCTGAAGCTGGTCGACACCGCCGAGTACAAGCGCCGGCAGTACCCGCCGGGCACCAAGACCTCGCCCAAGGGCTTCGGCAAGGACCGCCGGCTGCCGATCACCAACCGCTGGCGCGAGCAGGGGTGACGCGACGCCTCGGGGGTACGGGCGGGCCCGTACCCCCGAGGGTCACAGCGTGACCCTGGCCCCCACCGGGCGGTGGTCGCTGCCGGTGGCCGGCAGCACCCAGGAGCTGGCGGGCTCGGCCCCGCGCACCAGGATCTGGTCGATGCGCGCCATCGGGAAGTCCGCCGGGAAGCTGAAGCCGAAGCCGTCGCCCGCCGCGCCCTGCGCGGAGCGCAGCTGGGAGGTCAGGGGCGCCAGCGCGCGGTCGTTCATCGTGCCGTTGAGGTCGCCCAGGAGCACGACCCGGTTCAGCGGCTCGGCCTCGACGGCCTCCCCCAGCGCCTGGACGCTGGCGTCGCGCCGCCCGGCGGTGAAGCCGGCGTCGAGCTTGACGCGTACGGACGGCAGGTGCGCCACGTACACGGCGACCGGTCCCTCCCCGGTGGCCACGGTCGTCCGCAGCGCGCGCGTCCAGCCGAGCCGCAGGTCCACGGGGCGGGTGTCGGAGAGCGGCAGCCTGCTCCAGACGCCGACGGTGCCCAGGACCTGGTGGTGCGGGTACTCCTTCGCCAGCGCCGCGGCGTAGGCGTCCCGGTTGGTGCGGGTGATCTCCTCCAGGGCGACGAGGTCGGCGCCGGAGGCGATGAGGGCGCGGGCGGTGGCCGCGTAGTCGAGGTTCTGCTCGGCCACGTTGTGGCTGACGACGGTGAGGTCCCCGCCGGGTCCCGCCTTGTCGGTGAGCAGCCCGCCGAAGAGGCTGGTCCAGACGAACACCGGCAGCAGCAGCGCGGCCGCCGCGCTCGCCGAGCGGCGCAGCAGCGCGGCGGCGGCCAGCGGGACGACCAGCAGGCCCAGCCAGGGCAGGAAGGTCTCCACCAGGCTGCCGAGGCTGCCGATCCGGTTGGGGATGCCGGCGTGGAAGAGCATCACCAGCCCGAGCAGCAGGCTCAGCGCGGCCGTCAGCAGTCCGCGCCGCCAGGGGCCGGGCGCGGAGAGCCGGCGCTTCAGCTCGGTCAGGTTCCGGATGTCGCGCACCCGGCGGCGCCCCCGCCGCCCGTTCCCGGCGTCCGCGCCTCCTGGGCCGTCCGGGCCTTCCGGTCCCGACTCGGCCGTGTCCACCTGCGCCATGCGCCGCCCTCGCTCTTCCACCGGTCGTCCCGCCTCACGAATACTCAGGATGCTCAGGACGACCGCCGACCGGCGCCGGGTTCCACTTCGGCCCGGCGTAGGGACCACCGTAGCGAAACCAGCACATTCCCCGGCCTGCCGCCGCTCGCGCGGGCCCGGGCCGCGGCGTGACGCGTACCGCTCAAGAACCCCCCTTTCGGCGCGTGCGAAGGCATGTCAGCATGGAGGTGATCCGGGGACGCCGACTGGGCGCCTCGAGACGGCACAGCTGACGACAGGAGCGTTGCGATGACGCACGCCACAGGCGAGCGTGGCTCGACCACGCCCGCGCACGACACCACGCCCGCGCACGACACCGCACCCGTCGCGTCCGGTGACCGGGAGAAGGCCCTCCCCGGCCTCTACGGGGGGGCCTCCTCCCGCCGCCTCACCGTCCGCGACATCGCCCGCGCCAAGGAGCGCGGCGAGCGGTGGCCCATGCTCACCGCCTACGACGCGATGACGGCCTCCGTCTTCGACGAGGCGGGGATCCCCGTGATGCTGGTCGGGGACTCCATGGGCAACTGCCATCTGGGATACGAGTCCACGGTGCCGGTCACCATGGACGAGATGACCCTGCTCTCCGCCGCGGTCGTCCGCGGCACGAGCCGGGCCCTGATCGTGGGCGACCTGCCCTTCGGCTCCTACCAGGAGGGCCCGGTGCAGGCGCTGCGCTCGGCGACCCGGCTGGTGAAGGAGGCCGGGGTCGGCGCGGTGAAGCTGGAGGGGGGCGAGCGCTCGGCGGAGCAGATCTCGCTGCTGGTCCAGGCCGGCATCCCGGTCATGGCGCACATCGGCCTGACCCCGCAGTCGGTGCACGCCTTCGGCGGGCACGTGGTGCAGGGGCGCGGCGAGGAGGCGGCGCAGCAGCTGCTGCGGGACGCGAAGGCCGTGCAGGACGCGGGCGCCTTCGCGGTGGTGCTGGAGCTGGTCCCGGCGGAGCTGGCGGCCGAGGCCACGCGCTCGCTGCACATCCCGACGGTCGGCATCGGCGCGGGCCCGGACTGCGACGCGCAGGTGCTGGTCTGGACGGACATGGCGGGGCTGACGAAGTGGCCCGGCCGCACGCCGAAGTTCCTCAAGCAGTACGCGGACCTGCGCGGTGTGCTGGGCGACGCGGCGAAGGCGTTCGCCCAGGACGTGGTGGACGGCGCGTACCCGGCGGCGGAGCACAGCTTCCGCTAGGTGCTCCCACCGAGGCGGCGGCCCGGGGCTCCACGGCCCCGGGTTGTCGCCTTGTCGCTTTTACGGGCCCGCGCGGCCGGCGGCCGGCCGGTGAGGGCCAATGCGGTGATCTTATTAACTGTACGGACCCCTCGGGCGGGGCGCCTCCGCCTCCCGAACCCCCTCCAGACCGACCGTGGACCGGCATACGCATCGCGCGACCGGCAGTCCGCGCCGCGCGACGACCGGCCTGCGAACCGGGCCCGAGTGGAGAGGGAGCCCACCCCATGAGTCACCGCCGCCACCGCTGGAGGCGCCTGCCCCGCGCGCTCGCCGCCCTCACCGCCCTGCCGCTGCTGCTCGCCGCGGCCCCCGCCCAGGACGGCGCGGCGCCGGACGGGCCGCGCCCGTACAGCGACGGGGGGCCCGCGGAGCACGACCACTCGCAGGGCGTCCCGCAGGACGCCGCCCCGGATGCCTCCCAGGACGGGAAGAACCCCGGCGGCGCCCCGGCCTTCGTCCCGGACTTCGGCACCTTCACCCCGCCGCCGGAGGGCGACTCGGACGACACCCCCGCGCTGGCCGCCGCCGCGCTCGCCGCGATGTCCCTGGGCGCCGCGGCCTTCGTCTTCGGCTGGGGGCGCAGGTCCCCGCGCCACGAGCCGGCGGCCACCCCCGCCAAGGGGTAGCGGCCCGCCGGAACCCCGGGCGCGGGCGGGGCGTTCCCCTGGTGCACGGCCCGATCCCGGCGAAGGCAGGCCCGTATGACGCCCAGCGACCCCAGCGGCGCCCTCTCCGAGCGCGACGCGCGCGTCCTCAGCCGGCGCGAGCGCCGCGTCAGCCCCGTCTTCCTGGCCCTCGTCGCGCTGGCGGCCGTGGCCGGCTGGGCGCTCCTGCGCGGCCGGGGGCTCGCCGCCGGGACGGCGACGGGGCTGGTCGTCTTCGTCTTCGTCAGCGCGGCCTGGGTCGTCTCCCTGTGCCTGCACGAGTACGCGCACGCGCGCACCGCGCTGCACAGCGGCGACATCTCGGTGGCGGCCAAGGGCTACCTCACGCTCAACCCGCTGAAGTACACCCACGCCCTGCTCAGCATCGTGCTGCCGCTGCTCTTCGTCGTCATGGGCGGTATCGGGCTGCCGGGCGGCGCGGTGTTCATCGAGCGCGGGCGCATCCACGGGCGCCTCAAGCACAGCCTGGTCTCCGCCGCCGGGCCGCTGACGAACGCCGCCTTCGCCGTGGCCTGCGCGGCCCCGTTCTGGCTCGGCCTGCTCGACGGGGCGCCGGCGGCCTTCCGCTCGGCGCTGGCGTTCCTGGCGATGCTGCAGGTCACGGCCGCCGTGCTGAACTTCCTGCCGGTACCGGGACTGGACGGCTACGGGGTGGTCGAGCCCTGGCTCCCCGCCCGGCTGCGCGCCAAACTGGCACCGGCGGCCGGGTGGGGGCTGCTGGCGGTCTTCGCGCTGCTGTGGATCCCGGAGCTGAACCGGGCGTTCTTCGACGCGGTGTACGCACTGCTCGGCGCGCTCGACATCAACGAGGCGGAGGTGCGGTGGGGTTGGGACTGGTACCGCTTCTGGGACGGAGCTCCCGGCGCGTGAGCGACGCCCGGCACGCACTCTCGCTGCACGGTGGGCTTGGACAGGTGGCTCCGCCACATGACCAAGCCCACCGCACACCGAGAGCACGCACCGGACGCCGCTTCTTCAGGCGTAGGACGACTCAGGACAGACCTTAGGAGTCCGCGCCGCCCCTGCTGCCCGAGAGGCGGGCACGGCGCAGGTAGTACCAGGCCATGTTGGAGGAGAGGCCCGCGAGCAGCAGCCAGATCGCGCCCATCCACAGCCCGTTGGCGAACGACACCACCGCCGCGGTCACCGCGAGCGCGCAGACCGCCGTGGCGAAGTAGGCCAGGCGCCTGGAGTCGGCGGGACGGGCGGGGCCTGCGGGGGCGGACATCTCGGGCTCCTTCACGGCGGCGGGTACGCGGACCATTCTCCCAGAGGTCCGCCGCCCCCCGTGCCCCGGCCGCTCTCAGACGTCGGTCAGCCGGACCCCGGCGTGCGTGCGGTAGCGGCGGTTGACTGAGATCAGGTTGGCCGTCAGCGCCTCGACCTGGTGCGCGTTGCGCAGCCGCCCCGCGTACAGCCCGCGCATCCCGGGGACGCGGTTGGCCAGCGCCTGCACGAGGTCGGTGTCGGCGCGGTCCTCGCCCAGCACCATCACGTCGGTGGTGATCTCCTCGACCCGCGCATCGCGCAGCAGCACCGCCGAGAGGTGGTGGAAGGCGGCCGTGACGCGGGAGTCGGGCAGCAGCCCGGCGGCCTGCTGGGCGGCGCTGCCCTCCTTGGGCCGCAGCGCGTAGGCGCCCTGCTTGTCGAAGCCGAGCGGGTTGACGCAGTCCACGACGAGCTTGCCGGTCAGCGCCTCGCGCAGCCCCTCCAGCGTCTCGGCGTGCGCCTCCCAGGGCACGGCGACGATCACGAGGTCCGCACGGCGGGCGCACTCCTCGTTGTCCGCGCCCTCCACGCCCAGCCCCAGCTCCCGGGCCGCCGCGCGTGCCCGCTCGGCGCTGCGCGAGCCGATGACCACGTGCTGGCCGGCCTTGGCGAAGCGGTAGGCCAGCCCGCTGCCCTGGTCACCGGTGCCGCCCAGGACGCCGACGGTGAGGCCGGAGACGTCCGGCAGGTCGAAGGGGTCCTTGCGGGCGGGCTTCGCCGCGGCGGGGGTGTCCGAAGTCATAGGCCGCATCGTACGGGGGACAGTTCCGCGACCGGCTGCGGACCGGGCCGCCGGTCGTGCAGGATCGGGCGCCATGGACGCGGTACGGGTGGCGTTGCTGAGGGAAGTGCTGGCCGGTTCGGAGTGGCTGCCGGCCACCCGGCGGTTCGCGGGCTCGCTGCGGATGTCGCTGCGCGGTGCGGCCCGCGCCGCCGCCCACGGCCGGGGCGGCGGGCTGCTGCTGGTGGGCACGCGGGAGTACGAACCCTGGCATCTCGCCGCGCATCTGGACGACGAGGCGGCCTGGTCGGGGCAGCCGGAGCTGTGCCCGACGCTGGTGCGCTACCGGGTGCCGCCCGCCGCGCCCGCGCATCTGGCCGTCGACCTCAGCCGGCTGGAGGCGGCCGGGCGCGGGGAGACGGTGCTGGTGGTGGCGCCGGGCGAGCCGGGGGCGGGGCTGCTGGAGCGGGTCAGCGACGCGCGGCGCGGCGGTGCGACGGTGCTGGCGCTGGTCGGTCCGGGAGGCGGTCCGGGGGCCGGTCCGGGAGGCAGCCCGCCGGGCGGCTCGCGGGAGCTGGCCGCGCTCGCCCACGACGCGCTGGCCCCCGACCCGGCGGGCGGCGTGGACCTCGACACCCTCCAGCACCTGGTCGGCGCCGCCGCCGGGGAGACCGGCGCCCCCGCCGGCGCGGCCCCGGCACGCTCCGGGCGCCGCCGCTTCACCGACCGGCTGGCGCGGCTGGCGGAGCAGCTGGCGGTCCCGCCGCCGCCGCGCTGGTAGCCCCGGGGCCGTATGGGCGCCGGGCCCGTACTCCCGCGAAAAGCTGTTGCCATCTACACGCACGCGCCTCAGCATGGCTCCTCGTGACCGACGCCCCCACTCCCCCACCACCGCGCGGCCTGCGCGCCCTGCTGCCCGACCTCGCGCCCTGGCACAGCTCCGCGGACTTCCGGCGGCTGTGGGTCGCCGGGCTGATCTCCACCTTCGGCAGCTTCCTGACCTTCGTCGCGCTGCCGGTGCAGATGAAGGAGCTGACCGGCTCCGTCGCCGCCGTGGGCGCGATCGGGGCCGCCGAGCTGATCCCGCTGCTCGTCTTCGGGCTGTACGGCGGGGCGATGGCGGACGCCTTCGACAAGCGCAGGCTGATCCTGTGGACGGAGGTCGGCAGCGGCGTCCTGGCCGCGGCGCTGCTGGCCAACACGCTGCTGCCGGAGCCGATGGTCTGGCCGCTGTACGTCATCGCCGCCGGTTCGGCCACCATGACCGCCATCCAGCAGCCCGCGATGACCTCCCTCGTGCCGCGCATCGTCGCGCACGACCACCTGCCCGCCGCGACCGCGCTGAACTCCGTGCGCTGGCAGGTCGGCGGCGTCGCGGGTCCGGCGCTGGCCGGGTTCGTGGTGGCGTACGCGGGGGCGGAGTGGGCGTACGGGGCGGACGCGGTGACCTACGCGGTGTCCGTCGCGCTGACGGTGGGGCTGGCCGCCTCGCCGGCCTCGCACGAGGCCGCGAAGCCCTCGCTGCGCTCCATCGCCGAGGGCGCCCGCTACGCCTGGAGCCGCAAGGAGCTGCTGGGCACCTACGCCGTGGACCTGTCCGCGATGTTCTTCGCCTTCTGCCTGGCCGTCTTCCCCTTCCTCGCCGACGAGCTGGACGCGCCCTGGTCGCTGGGGCTGATGTACGCGGCGCTGCCGGCCGGCGCGATGCTGGTGAGCCTCACCAGCGGCTGGACCTCGCGGGTGCACCGGCACGGGCGGATGGTGGTGCTGGCCGCGGTGGGCTTCGGCGTCTGCACGGCGGCGGCGGGGCTCGTGCACCACGTGTGGCTGGTGCTGCTCTTCCTGGTGCTGGGCGGGGCCGCGGACATGGTCAGCGGCATCTTCCGCGGCGCCATCTGGAACCAGACCATCCCCGACGAGCTGCGCGGACGCCTGGCCGGGATCGAGCTGCTGTCGTACTCGGTGGGCCCGATGAGCGGGCAGCTGCGCTCGGGCGGCACGGCGGCGCTGATCGGCGTGCGCGGCTCGATCTGGTCGGGCGGGCTGCTGTGCGTGGCCTCCGTGGGCCTGCTGGCGGCGTGCCTCCCGGCTCTGATGTCGTACGACGTGCGTACGAACGAGCACGCGACGCGGCTGCGTACGCAACGGGAGGCCGCCGCCGCGACGGCCTGAGGGGCTGGCGGGGGACGGGGTCAGGACTTGTCGTCCCCGTCCCTCCACCGGTCGTCGTCGGAGTCCCACTTCTCGTTGCGCGCCTCGGCGATCTGGATGGCGTGCTCGGCGGCCTCGCGGGTGGGGTACGGGCCGAGGCGGTCGCGGGCCGGGCACTGCGGGCCCTGCTCGACCGCGCGGTGCTCGATGCAGTAGTACCAGCCCTCGTCGGACTCGTCGGGGGTCTTCTTCTTGAACAGAGCCACAAGCGCTCCCTGTGATGGTCGGGACAGCCGTCTGCCGCCATCGTGCCCGAAGTCGCCCCGATACACTCGCTGCCATGTCTGGCCAGTCACTGCTCGTCCCCGGGACGCTCACCCCCGCCCGCGCCGTCCCCCGCTCCATCCCGCGCCCCGAGTACGTGGGGCGGCCGGGACCCTCGCCGTACGAGGGACCGGAGGTGCAGGACGCGGAGACCGTCGAGCGGATGCGCCTCGCCGGCTCGCTCGCCGCCCGCGCGATGGCGGAGGCCGCCAAGCACATCGCGCCCGGGGTGACGACCGACGAGCTGGACCGCGTCGCCCACGAGTTCCTCTGCGACCACGGCGCCTACCCCTCCACGCTGGGCTACCGGGGCTTTCCCAAGTCGCTGTGCGCCTCGGTGAACGAGGTGATCTGCCACGGCATCCCCGACTCCACGGTGCTGCGCGACGGCGACATCGTGAACCTCGACGTCACGGCCTTCATCGGCGGCGTGCACGGCGACAACAACGCGACCTACCTCTGCGGCGACGTGGACGAGGAGTCCCGGCTGCTGGTGGAGCGCACCCGCGAGGCGCTCAGCCGGGCGATCAAGGCCGTCAAGCCGGGCCGGGCGGTCAACGTCCTGGGCCGGGTGATCGAGTCCTACGCCAAGCGCTTCGGCTACGGCGTGGTGCGCGACTTCACCGGGCACGGCATCAACTCCGCCTTCCACAGCGGCCTGATCATCCCGCACTACGACAGCCCGCACCACGCCACGGTGATGCGGCCGGGGATGACGTTCACGATCGAGCCGATGCTCACGCTGGGGACGCACGAGTACGACATGTGGGACGACGGCTGGACGGTCGTCACCAAGGACCGGCGGCGCACGGCGCAGTTCGAGCACACGCTCGTCGTCACCGAGTCGGGCGCGGAGGTCCTGACGCTGCCCTGAGCCGGGGCGGGGTTGGGTTTCGGTCATTTCCGGCCCGCGGTCCCGGTGCGCTTTCCCGGCCCGCGTCCGCCGATCGGGTGAGCGGTTTGTGCACAGGGGCCGGGTTGTCCACAGCGGAGCCCCGCCGCTCTGCGTGCCGCGATCTTCTGCGTGAGAATGATCGCGGTCGCCCAGGCAGCGGGCCGGGCGCCGGACCAAGGGGGGTGCGCCTTGTCTTCAGGGACGTCTTCACCACCGTCCTCACCGCCGTTCTCGGCGCGGCTGCGGGCGGGGACGCGGGAGCGGCACGAGGAGGCGGAGCGGTCCGCGTTCATGGCCGCCCTGCTCGGGGGCGGGCTGGGCGTCGAGGACTACACGCGCTACACCGGCCAGCTCTGGTTCGTCTACCGGGCGCTGGAGGCCTGCGGGGAGCGGCTCGCGGAGGATCCGGTGGCCGGGCCCTTCGTCCGGCCGGAGCTGGCCCGCACCCCGGAGCTGGAGCGTGATCTCGACCACCTGCACGGGGGCGGCTCCTGGCGCGGCGAGCTGGCACCGCTGCCCGCCACCGCGGCGTACGCCGCCCGGATCGAGGAGTGCGCGCGCGACTGGCCGGCGGGCTGGGTGGCGCACCACTACACCCGTTATCTCGGGGACCTCTCCGGGGGGCAGGCCATCCGCTCGCGGGCCGAGCGGCTGTGGGGTTTCCCGTCCGGGGGCGACGGGGTCCGCTTCTACGTCTTCGAGCGGATCGCCAACCCGGCGGCCTACAAGCGGGATTACCGCAAGCTGCTGGACGCGCTGCCGCTGGACGCAGCGCAGGAGGAGCGGGTGATCGAGGAGTGCCGGGCGGCCTTCGCGCTCAACACGGCGGTGTTCGAGGAGCTGGGTGGGACGGATGGGGCATGAGCTGACCAGGTGTTAACAGAGCCTGTCCGATCGTGCACTTGCGCATCCACACGGCGGTGGCACGCTGGTAATTCGTGTCGGCGACAAGAGCGGAGGGCGAACCGGGGGAGGCCGCCATGTGAGCGGTTTGTGAAAGAATCTTGTGGATTTCGCACAACCGTCAAGGGGGGTGAACGGTCGTACGCCATGACCTTGCGCCGTCGCGCACGCATGTGAATCCGGCTACAGCCAGGGTGAGACCGTGTGGAAACGACAGCAGAAATCATGGGATGGGCGTACAGTTCCGGGCATTGTGACGCAGCCCTGACAGGGGTGTTGACCGGGGAGGTCGGCTGCGTCTCCACACAGTCGCGATGTGTCCAGGGGGGAACATGCGACGTATCGGAATCGCCGATACGACCAGCGCTGCGCCAGCGGCGCCTGACCGTACTGAGGTAAGACGCCGGCGGCAGCCCGGCCGGCCACGCCGTAACGGGTACAAGCCCGTCTGGTACCTGCCCGTGGCCACGGGCCTGTCCGCCGC
Organism: Streptomyces polyrhachis; assembly: GCF_042663125.1. NCBI lineage: Bacteria > Bacillati > Actinomycetota > Actinomycetes > Kitasatosporales > Streptomycetaceae > Streptomyces > Streptomyces polyrhachis. Next base: position 23,892 of record NZ_JBHSZO010000028.1, read on the forward strand.
GGGGGTGGCACTGCCCGTCGTCCTCGTCTACTCCGCCGCGCAGGAGGCGCATCCGTTCCTCTGCGCGGTGATAGCCACGCTGGGCTGGCTGCTGGTGCAGGCCGGCCGGCACCGCTTCGACCAGCGCAACCTGGGCGAGTCCCGCGCGCCCACCCCGGTCCTCCAGGACTGGCTGATCCTGCTGGGGCTGCTGGCGGTGACGCGCACGGTCACCGGCGAGTCCTCCGATCCGCGCACGGCGCTGCTGGCACTGCTGAGCGCGCCGGTCGTGGCGTACGCGGGCCGGCTGCTGCTCCACCGGCACCTGGTGGCCTCGCGGCGCGAGGCGCACGCCGTGCGCCGGGTGCTGGTGGTCGGGGAGCCGGGCGCCGCCGACGTGGTCGTGGGTCAACTGGCGGCGCGCACCGACCATGCGTACGTCGCCGTGGGCGTCGTCCCCGTCGGTGAGGCCCGCTCCCTGTGCGGAGTGCCGGAGGTGGCGCGCCTGGGCGCGCTCGCCGCGGACTCCCCGAGCTGGGACGCCGGCGCCGTGCTGGGCGCCGCCCGGGAGCACGGCGCGGAGCTGGTGCTGATAGCGCCGGGCCCGCTGCTGGCCGGGGTCCGGCTGCGCCAGCTCAGCTGGTCGCTGCACGAGGCCGGGCTGCCGCTGGCCGTGCTGCCGGGGGTCACGGAGGTCGCCGAGCGCCGGATGCGGCTGTCGGTCACGGCCGGGCTGACCCTGCTGCACATCGCGCCGCCGCTGCGGCGCGGTCCGCAGCTGGTGGCGAAGGCGGCGCTCGACCGGGTCGGCGCCGCGCTCGGGCTGCTGCTGCTCTCACCGCTCTTCGCGGTGATCGCGGTGGCCATCAGGTCGACCTCGCCGGGTCCGGTGTTCCACCGGCAGACCCGGCTGGGGCGGCACGGCGAGCAGTTCACCATGTGGAAGTTCCGCAGCATGGTGGTGGACGCCGAGGAGCGGCGCGCCGAGCTGAACGCGGTCAACGAGCACGAAGGGCCGCTGTTCAAGATCCGCAGGGATCCGCGGGTGACCCGGGTCGGCGAGGTGCTGCGCCGCACCTCGCTGGACGAACTGCCGCAGCTGATCAACGTGCTGTGCGGTGAGATGGCCCTGGTGGGCCCGCGTCCGCCACTGCCGGAGGAGGCCGTGCGCTACACGGAGACGGAGCTGCGCCGACTGGACGTACGGCCCGGGATGACCGGTCTGTGGCAGGTGAGCGGCCGCTCCGACCTGTCCTGGGACGAGACCGTCGCCCTGGACCTGCGCTATGTGGACAACTGGTCGATCGGCTACGACATGGGCGTCATGGCCCGGACGGTGCGGGCGGTCGTGGACGGCCGGGGGGCGTATTGAGCCGCCCCCCGGGGCCGCCCGCCGACTCAGTTCCGCGCCTGCTCCCGCTCCTCCTCCGCCTGCCAGGCGGCGTACACCGAGGCGATGCCGTCCCGCAGGGCGATCTTCGGCTGCCAGCCGAGGGACGTCATGCGGGAGACGTCCAGCAGCTTGCGCGGGGTGCCGTCCGGCTTGCCGGCGTCGTAGGCGATGCGGCCGGTGTAGCCGGTCACGTCCCGTACGGTTGCGGCGAGTTCGCTGATCGTCAGGTCCTCGCCGCAGCCGATGTTCACCGGGCCGTCGCCGTCGAAGGTGCGCAGCAGCAGCTCGCAGGCGGCGGCCAGGTCGTCCACGTGCAGGAACTCCCGGCGGGGCGTGCCCGTACCCCAGAGCACCACCTCGCCGCCGCCCTCGGGGTCGCGCAGCTTCGCCTCGTGGAAGCGGCGGATGAGGGCGGGCAGCACGTGCGAGGTGGCCAGGTCGAAGTTGTCGCCGGGGCCGTAGAGGTTGGTCGGCATCGCGGAGATGTAGGACGCCCCGTACTGGCGGCGGTAGGACTGCACCTGCTCGATGCCGGCGATCTTGGCGATCGCGTAGGCCGAGTTGGTGGGCTCCAGCGGACCGGTGAGCAGCGAGTCCTCCCGGATCGGCTGCGGGGCGAGCTTGGGGTAGATGCAGGAGGAGCCGAGGAAGAGCAGCCGGTCCACGCCGGCGGCGTGGCTGCCCGCGATCACGCTGAGCTGGATGCGCAGGTTGTCCTCGAGGAACTGCACGGGACAGGTGCTGTTGGCCATGATCCCGCCGACCTTCGCGGCGGCCAGCACCACCGCGTCGGGCCGCTCCCGGTCGAGGAAGGCGGCCGTGGCCGGCGCCTCGCGCAGGTCCAGCTCCGCCCGGGTGCGGGTGAGTACCTCGTAGCCGTCGGCGCGCAGCCGCCGGGTGATCGCGGAGCCGACCAGGCCGCGGTGACCGGCGACGAAGACCCGGGCGCCGGGCCGCAGGAGATCGCCGGAAGGGATCGCTGGCGTTATGGATGCCGTCATGGGCGTGCATTCTGCCAGGTCCCGTAGGTACACCGCATAAGTACACAGACACATGAGAATCATCATCCATCACCATGCAATGGGGGGAACGACCCAATGACCACGGGTACTTCGAAGAGCGCGCTGATCACCGGCGTCACCGGCCAGGACGGCTCGTACCTGGCGGAGCTGCTGCTGGAGAAGGGGTACACGGTGCACGGGCTGGTGCGCCGCTCCTCCTCCTTCAACACCGAGCGGATCGACCACATCTACCAGGAGCCGCAGGAGGCCGAGCGGCGGCTGATCCTGCACCACGCCGACCTCTCCGACGGGGTGGCGCTGGTGAACCTGCTGCGCGACCTGCGCCCCGACGAGGTGTACAACCTGGGCGCGCAGTCGCATGTGCGCGTCTCCTTCGACGCGCCGCTGTACACCGGTGACGTGACGGGGCTGGGCTCGATGCGGCTGCTGGAGGCGATCCGGGCCAGCGGGGTGGACACCCGCATCTACCAGGCCTCGTCCTCGGAGATGTTCGGCGCCACCCCGCCGCCGCAGAACGAGCGCACGCCCTTCCACCCGCGCAGTCCGTACGGCTGCGCCAAGGTCTTCGCGTACTGGTCGACGGTCAACTACCGCGAGGCGTACGACATGTTCGCCGTCAACGGCATCCTGTTCAACCACGAGTCCCCGCGCCGCGGCGAGACCTTCGTGACCCGCAAGATCACCCGGGCGGTGGCGCGGATCCAGGCCGGTCTGCAGGACCGCCTCTACCTGGGCAACCTGGACGCCGTCCGCGACTGGGGCTACGCGCCCGAGTACGTCGAGGCGATGTGGCGGATGCTGCAGCAGGACGCCCCGGACGACTACGTGGTGGCGACCGGGGTGGCGGCGACGGTGCGGGACTTCGTGGAGACGTCCTTCGCGGCGGCGGGGCTGGACTGGTCGCAGTACGTGCGCTTCGACCCGAAGTACGAGCGCCCCAGCGAGGTCGACGCCCTGATCGGGGATGCCGGCAAGGCGGAGGCGCGGCTGGGCTGGAAGCCGGCGACGACCTGGCGGGAGCTGGCCCAGATCATGGTCGCGGCCGACATCGAGCAGCTGGCGGCGGAGCTGTCGGGCGCGCGGGTGCGGATAGACCGCTGAGCCGGCCGGGTGCGGGAGTGCGGGCATCACGGGATGATCCGCATTCCCGCACCCGTAGCGCGAAAAACCCGGAAAGGGAGACCCGCGCGCAGGGTGTCGGTGGGGGGCGGTACGCTGCGCGCAACAGATGGCCGGGGGGCCGTCTTCCATGGCCTGGGGGGCTTTATGCGTACTCGACTCGGGGCAGTGACCGCTGCCTTCGCGATCGGATCGGCGAGCCTGGTGCTCGCCCCGCCGGCGGCGGCGCTCACACCGCCGGTGGCGATGACGGCGGACGCGCTGTCGACCTGGCAGACCAACGGTGTCGTCTGGGCGCTGGCCCAGGCGGACGGGGTGGTGTTCACCGGAGGGACGTTCTCCGCGATCCGCCCCTCCGGCGCCGCGGCCGGCACCGATGAGCAGCCGGCGGTGAACTTCGCCGCGTTCGACGCCGCCACGGGCGCGCCGACCTCCTGCCAGCTGTCCTTCACCGTCGGCAGCGGCACGGCGACGGTGCGGGCGCTGGCGGTCTCGCCGGACAAGCAGACGCTGTACGCGGGCGGTACGTTCGGCGCGGTGAACGGCGTCGGGCGCTCCAACGTGGCGGCGATCGACATCGCCACCTGCACGGTGCGCGACGACTTCGCGGTGTCGGTCTCCGCCACCGTGCACGCACTGCTGGCCACCTCGGACACGGTGTATCTGGGCGGCGGCTTCGCCACCGTCGGCGGTCAGGAGCGCAAAAGCTTCGCCGCGGTGACGACCACCGGGCAGGTGACGGACTTCACCGCCGACGGCACCGATCTCACCAGCGCCGCCGACTACCGCTCGGGGCGGGCGCTCGCGCTCTCCCCCGACGGGACGAAGCTGGCGCTGGGCGGCGAGTTCGACGCGGTCAACGGCCAGTCCTCGCACGCTCTGGCGGTGGTGGACCCCACCTCCGGCGCGGTCCTCAGGGCGTACGGCAGCGGCTTCATCCAGGAGTCCTCCGTGGTCAAGGACCTCACGGTGGACGGCTCGGCGTTCTTCACCGCCAACGAGGGCACCGGCGGCTTCGACGGCCGGATCGCGATCAACCTCAGTGATCTGAACCAGCGTTGGCGCGACACCTGCCTGGGGGCCACCCAGTTCGTCGAGGAGTACCACTCGGTGCTCTACAGCGGCAGCCACGCGCACGACTGCTCCTCGATGGGCGAGTTCCCCAACCAGCCGCGGATGCACCTGCTGGCGCAGTCGGTGGACAATCCGGCGAAGCTGGGCTGGTTCCCCGACACCAACGACGGCATCGGGGAGAAGATCGGCCCGCGCGTCGTCACCACGGCCAGTGTGGGCGGCGTGGACTACATGTGGGTCGGCGGCGAGTTCACCACCGTCAACACCAAGCCCCAGCAGGGCCTCACCCGCTTCGCCGACGCCCCGGACACGGGTGCGCCGTCGGTGCCGTGGGCCTCGGCGTCCAGCGTCGAGCCGGGCAAGGTGACGTTCAGCTGGCAGTCCGCCCTGGACCTCGACGACAGCCGTCTGACGTACCAGGTCTACCGCGACGGCGGCGCCACCCCGGTGTACACGGTGGAGGGCGACTCCATCCCGTGGATCCGCCCGCAGCTGACCTTCACCGACACCGACGTGGTGCCCGGCGAGACGTACACCTACCGGGTGACGGCGGGCGACGGCACCACCGCCAGCGCCAAGTCGGCGACGGCCACCGTCGTGGCGGCCTCGGCGCAGGAGGCGTATCCGGCGAAGGTGCTGGCCGACGGCGCCACGCTCTACTGGCGCTACGACGAGACCGACGGCACCTTCGCGGCGGACGCGAGCGGCACCCTCAACAACGGGGTGCACCGCGGCGGTCCGCAGCGGGGCGTCACCCCGGGCGCGGTCCCGGGTGGCAGCAAGGCCATCGGCTACGACGGCACCAGCGCCAAGTACAGCTTCAGCGACAGGCGCCACCCGCGGCCCGCGCAGTACTCGGTCGAGACGTGGTTCAAGACCACCACGACCTCGGGCGGCAAGCTGGTCGGCTTCGGCAACCGCCGGCTGGAGAAGAGCAGCAGCTACGACAAGCACATCTACATGACCAACAGCGGTTCGCTGGTCTTCGGCGTCAACAGCGGCAATACCCGTACGATCACGGCCTCCGGCGCGTACAACGACGGCCAGTGGCACCACGTGGTCGCCACCCAGGGCTCCGGCGGCATGCGGCTGTACGTGGACGGGGTGCAGAAGGCGTCGAACATCTTCTACACCGGCAGCCAGGACTACCTGGGGTACTGGCACACCGGCGGCGACAACCTGGCGAACTGGCCGAACCGCCCGGCGAGCGACTACTTCAACGGGCAGCTGGACGAGACCGCCGTCTACCCGACCGTGCTGGACGCGACGAAGGTCGCCGCGCACCACACCCTCGGCTCGGCGGGCTGAGACACCGGCCGAGGCACCGGGGAAGAGAAGACAGGAAAAGCAGGGACGCAGTACAACCCACGGTGCCCCCCGACGGTCCAAGTCGGGGGGCGCCCGGGACAGTTCCCGGCGAAGGCCCTGCGGCAGGCTCTGTGACAGGGCTGCCGCAGAGCCGACGGGGCGCATACCGCGCATATCGGATCGATCACTCACCTTCCCCCGTACCGGCGGTGTTCACCGCAGGGGGACGGTAGAGCCTTGGGGGGCTCATGAAGCACAGACGTAAGAAGAAGTGGGGAGCGGGCCTCGCGGCGCTGGCTCTGGCCGCGACCGGGGCCGTGGCCGCGGGCCTGTCCTGGAACACCCCCGAGGCCGAGGCGCTGACCGCGCCGGTGGCGATGACGGCGGACGACCTGCCCACGCACCAGACCAACGGCGTGGTCTGGGCGCTCGCCCAGTCCGGCGGGCAGGTCTTCGCGGGCGGCACCTTCTCGGCCGTACGACCCCCCGGGGCCGCGGCCGGGACGAGTGAGTCGCCGGCGGTGAACTTCGTGGCGCTGGACGCCGCGACCGGCGCCCCGACGAGCTGCAAGCTCAGCTTCACCATCGGCAGCGGGGTCGCCACGGTGCGGGCGCTGGCGGTCTCCCCCGACGGCAGCACCCTCTACGCGGGCGGCAACTTCGGCACGGTCAACGGCGTCAGCCGCAGCCGGGTGGCCGCGATCGACATCCCGACCTGCACGGTGAAGGCCGGCTTCAACGCCGGGACGGTCTCCGCGATGGTGCGCGGCATCGGGGTCTCCCCCGACGGCGGCACGGTGTACCTGGCCGGCGACTTCCTCACCGTCAACGGCCAGAGCCGCCAGCGCTTCGCCGCCGTCAGCCCCACCGGTGCGCTGACGTCGTGGACGGCCAACGCCGACCAGCGCGGCAAGGCGGTGGAGACCACCCCGGACGGGCAGCACGTGGTCCTGGGCGGCGACTTCAACAACGTCAACGGCAAGGCCACCCGCGCCTTCTCCGTCGTCACCGCGGCCAGTGGCAGCGTGGTGCGCCAGATGCCGGCCGGCAGCGGCGGCACGGCGATGGCGTCCACGTCCACCGTGCAGAACCTGTACGTGGACTCCTCCGGTATCTACACCGCCAACGAGGGGACGGGCGGCGGGGTCTTCGACGGCCGGATGGCGCTCAACCTGGACGCCGGTTTCACCGTGCGCTGGAAGGACACCTGCCTGGGTGCCACCCAGGACGTGACGGTCTACAAGTCGGTGCTCTACAGCGTCAGCCACGCGCACAACTGCAGCAGCGAGAGCCAGTTCCCCGAGCTGAACGAGCGCCAGCACCTGCTGGCCGAGTCGACGGGCAGTGACCGCCCGCTGCTCTCCTGGTTCCCGGACACCGACGACGGCCCCTCCGGCACCGAGCAGATCGGCCCGCGCGCGATCGTCGCGGCCACCGGCGGCGGCCAGGACTACATGTGGGTGGCGGGCGAGTTCACCCGGATCGCCTCCAACGGCAACCGCCTCCAGCAGGGCCTGGTGCGGATGCCGGCCGGCCCCGACACCCGCAGTCCCGTGGCGGTCCCGGACACCTTCGCCGGCTCCAACGTCACCGGCGGCGTGAAGCTGACCTGGCGTTCCAGCTGGGACCGCGACGACAGCAGGCTCACCTACCGCGTCTACCGCAACGGCACCCAGCTGGCGGCGACCGCGCAGGGCGACTCGAAGTTCTGGACCCGCCCGACGGTCACCTTCAACGACACCACGACCGAGGCCGGGACGACGTACAACTACCAGGTGGCGGCCTGCGACGCGGCGAACAACTGCACCGCCCGCTCGGCCACGGTCACGGTGACCACCCCGGGCACGCCGACGCAGACCACTTTGGAGGCGACGGCGAGCGCGGACACCTACGTCAACGCGGGCGCGCCGACGACCCTCTACGGCACCCACCAGCAGCTCGCGGTGCGCGGCACCTCCGCCTACCTGGGCTACCTGCGGTTCACCGTCCCGGCGGCGCCCTCCGGCATGGTGCTCAAGAGCGCCAAGCTGACGGTGCGCACCAGCAGCACCAGCAGCGCCGGCTCGGCCGACTCCTTCTCGGTGGTGCCGGTGACCGGCAGCTGGGCGGAGGCCACGACGAACTACGCCAACCGGCCGGCGCTCTCCGCGACCGTGCTGGGCACCTTCACCGGCCCGGCGACCACCGAGACCGACAAGACCGTCACGCTGAACTCCGGGATCACCCCCGGTTCGACCGCCAACCTGGCGATCACCAGCACCGGGACGGACGCCCTGTGGCTCTGGTCGCGGGAGACCTCCTTCGACCCCAAGCTCACTCTCACCTTTGGAAAGCCGTGACCGGGCGCAAGGCCCGCGTCACGGGCACGGCTGCGGCGCTCCTCGCCGCGGCCGTGCTCCTGGTGAGCGGATGCGGCAGCGAGGGGGACGGGCCCGAGGCGGCCGGCGGGAAGACCCCGGCGGCGTCCGGCCCGCAGGGCGCGGCGAAGGACCCGGGGCCGCAGGACGCGGTCAGTGAGGGCCCCAAGCTGCCGGAGGCCGAGCTGACCCCGGCGACGGGCACGTTCGGCACGAAGGAGAAGGAGTACCTCAAGGACCGGGTGCCCAAGGGCGTGGAGCCCGCGGCGATCCTGGAGGCCGGCGAGGAGGCGTGCCGCAAGATCGAGGCGGTGGCCGCCGTCGACAAGGACAGCGCGCGCGAGGCCATCGCCTCCGGTGAGATCGCCAACGCCGCGGACGCGATCGAGCACCTCTGCCCGAAGTTCGGGGACCTCCTCTGAAACCCCCGCGAAGCCAAGGAGCGCCACCGTTGGAAAAGCCGCTGGAAAAGCTGCCGATAGTCGTCGCGATCCCGACGAAGAACGAGGCGGAGAACATCGTGCGCACCGTGCGCTCGGTGATCGACCACGTCGCGTACGTCGTCGTGGTCGACTCCGACAGCACGGACGGCACGCAGGACCTCGCGGCCGCGGAGGGCGCGGAGGTCGTGCCGTACGAGTGGGACGGCAAGTACCCCAAGAAGAAGCAGTGGTGCCTGGACCACGTCCGCCCGGACGTGCCGTGGCTGCTCTTCCTCGACGGGGACGAGACGCCCAGCCCGGAGCTGCTGGCCGAACTGCACCGGATCTTCGGGGAGGAAGGCCGCACGGTGGCCCCGGCGGCCTTCGACATCCCGCTCGGGTACTGGTTCGCCGGCCGGCGGCTGCGGCACGGCTACACCATCGTCAAGCGCGTCCTGCTGGACCGCCGCCGCTGCCGCTTCCCGGAGCTGGGCGATCTGGACGCGCCGGGCATGGGTGAGCAGGAGGGGCACTACCAGCCGCTCGCGGACGGCCCGGTGGTCCGGCTGAAGGCGCCCATCGAGCACGAGGACCTGGATCCGGTGCGCACCTGGTTCGACCGGCACAACCGGTACTCGGACTGGGAGGCGTGGCTGGAGCACCACCCGCAGGTCCGCGAGGAGATCCGGGTGGCGAAGACGCGGCAGGGGCAGCTCTTCCACAAGGCGCCGTTCAAGCCGCTGGTGTCCTTCGCCTACGCCTACGTCCTCAAGCGGGGCTTCCTGGACGGCCGGGCGGGGCTGGACTACGCCCTGGCCATGTCCTTCTACCGCTGGCAGATCGCGCTGAAGACCCGCGAAGGGGTCCCGGGGCGCTGAGGGAGAACACAGCCGTGGGGCCCGTACGCACTGCGCGTACGGGCCCCACGGCTGCGCCGCCCGGGCGGGCGGCGGGGTGTCAACTCCCCTTCAGCACCGACTCGTAGACCCCGTGCAGCTCCTCCACCACGGCGTCGATCGAGAAGCGGTCGCGCACCAGCTGCCGGGCCGCCTGCGAGGCCCGCTCGCCTGCCTGCGGCTCCAGCAGCTCCAGGATGCCGCGCGCCACCAGCGCGCTGTTGTCGGCGTCGATCCGGCTGTCGGTCACCACCCCCGCGCCGTATTCGGCGACCTCGGGCGCCTGCCCGCAGAACTTCGTGATCACCACGGGCACGCCGACCGACATGGCCTCCAGCACGGAGACCGGGAAGGGCTCGTAGGTCGCGGACAGCACGTACACGTCGGCGGTGCGCAGGAAGTCCAGCACGTCCTCGCGCTCCACGGCGCCGATGTACGTGACGGAGTCCCCCACCCCCAGCTCGCGGGCCAGCTCCATCATCGGCGCCGCCAGCGCCCCGGTGTCCGGGCCGGCCAGCACGAAGCGCGCGTCGGGGTACTCGGCGAGCACCGCGGGCATGGCGCGGATGAACTCCTCCGGCCGCTTGCGCTCCTGCACCCGGGACATGAAGACCACCGTCGGCGGCCCCTCGGTGCGCTGCGGGCGGCGCTCCTGCGGGGATACGCCGTTGACGAGGCGGTGCGCCGAGCGCAGCGGCGTCTCGGGGACGACCGCCTGGACGCCCTCGCGCTCCACCTCGGTCAGGTACAGCACGGTGTCGGCCCGCCGCAGCACCCGGCGCAGCCCCAGCACGTCCACCAGCCGCGCCACCCGCTTCTCGGTCGGGTCGATCATGCCGTGGGTCTGGAGCACCAAGGGTTTGCCGCACTGCAGGGCGATCAGCGCGAACGGCAGCGTCACCAGATCGCGCATCAGATGGACGTGCACCACGTCGGCGGACCTCACCAGCGCCCGCGCCTTCGCCAGCATCGGCAGCGAGGTGATGCCGCTGACCTCGAACTTCGGCAGCAGGTGCTGCGCCTGGAAGACGAAGGACGGCACGCCCTCGACCTCGTCGGGCAGCCCCCCTTCGAAGCCGTCGCCGAGCGTCACCAGCCGGGCGTCGACGCCCCGTTCGCGCAGTCCGCGCGACAGGTTGAGCGCCACCCGGGTCGGGCCGCCGAAGTCGCTGGTCGGCGTATGGAGCGTGACGGCGTGCAGAACTCTCATGGAAACTCCCCCCCACGCGCCCCCCGGCGCGTGAGGCATCAGCGTACCGGCCCGCACAACCAACGCGCCCCCACGCTGGTCATACACTGTGCCGGGGGAAGGCGGGGGCACCATGAGCGACGACGTCAGCAGCGGGGGCAGCGGGGAGCGTCCCGCGGACGAGACCGTCCAGTTGCGGCGCGCCACCCCGGGCAGGAGCAGGGCGGGGGCGCCGGGCGGGGCCGGCACTCCGGGGACCTCCCAGGACACGGTCGCCCTGCGCGCCCCGCGGCCGGACGAGACCGTCCAGATGCGCCTGGCGCCGCTGGCCGCCGCCTCCGCGCGCCGCCGGGGCACGCTGACCGCGCCGCGCCCGTTCCTCCCCTTCGAGGTCCCCGCGCACTCCACCCCCCGTGCCGTCCTCTCGCGCGCGCTCTCCGTGCCGCTGGTGCTCGCCCTGGCGGTGCTGATCCCGGCGGTGGTGGCCGGCATGGCGCCGCCGGCCACCCGGGGCACCGCGTTCTGGCTGCAGCTGGCGGTGACCGTGTACGCGGGGTCGCGGCTCTCGGCGATGATCCTCACCGCCCGGCGGCGGCTGATCGCCGGCTCCATCTGGCTGTTCTGCTACGTGGCGATGGGCGTCGCGGTGCTGGCACAGATCTCGCTCGGCCGCACCCCGACACCGCTGGTGGGTCCCAGCGGCGACATGACGTACGCGGTGGCGCTGGTGCTGCTGGGCTTCGTCGCCTTCGACGTGGGCGCCCTGCTGGCGCGCCACCGCCCGGCGCCGCGCCGCTACCGGATGCGCCGCACGGCGACGGTCAGCCGCCGCCGGCTGTACCTGCTGGTGGCCCTCGCCTACGTGGCCAGTGCGGTCTTCGTGGCCAGCCTGGGCGGCCCGGCGGTGTTCTTCAACAGCCGCCAGGCGATCAGCGACCACCTCACGGCGGGCGGCACCTCCAGCTCGCAGGTGGGCTCGGCCTTCCTGCGCGGCTTCGGCACGATGCCGGCGCTGCTGGCCCTGCTGATGCTGACGCGCTGGATGCGGCTCTCGCGCCGGGCCCGGCGCACGCCGGCCGTCTGGCTGCCGTGGCTGGGGCTGGTGGGCGTCAACGCCGTGGTCAACAACCCCGTCTCCAATCCGCGCTACTGGTTCCTGACGGTGGCCTTCTCGCTGCTCTTCACCGTCTTCCCGCGCAGCCCCGCCGTCTACCGCACCGCGCTGGCGGGCGGGGTGGCCGCGGCCGTGCTGGTCTTCCCCTTCGCGGACAAGTTCCGCTACGACGAGGGCGGGCGCCACGAGCAGGAGCAGACCTCGATGCTGGAGCCGCTGGTCACCAAGGACTACGACCAGACGGTGATGCTGGCCAACACCATCTCCTGGGTGGAGTCCGGCGCCGGCCACACCTACGGCCGCCAACTGGCCTCCTCGACCTTCTTCTTCGTCCCGCGCGCGGTGTGGACCTCCAAGACGCTGGACTCGGGGGTGCGGGTGGGCCAGTGGATGGGCACCACCAACGTCAACCTCTCCTCCCCGCTGTGGGCGGAGCTGTGGCTGGACTTCGGCCCGCTGGGGATGGCGGTGGGCTTCCTCGGCGTCGGCTACTGGGTGGCGCGTACGGACCGCCGCTTCGCCGAGTCCGGCCATGTCTCGCGCGAGCCGGGCAACCTGCTGGCGATCGTGGTCCCCTGCATCGCGGGCTACACCTTCATCATGCTGCGCGGCCCGCTGCTCCAGGCGACGGGCCGTATCGGCATCGCGGCGGTGTGCGTGCTGCTGGTGGCGACCTTCCGTACGGACCGGAAGCACCGGCTGTACTGAGGGGGCCCTCTCCCGTGCGGCGGGAGGGGGCGTTCCCTACCCGAAGGGTCCGGGAAGGCGTTCAGCGCGCCGGCAGGGGATCGGCCGGCGCCGCGCGCGACTCCGTGCGGATGCGCAGCCACAGGGCCAGCGCCTTCAGGCCCGAGCCGGCGACCAGGCCCCAGGCCGCGCCCAGGACGCCGCCCAGGGCGTAGCCGCCGAGCATCAGGGCGACGGAGGCCGTCGAGAAGACGAGCTGGATCGGCATCGTGGCCCTGGGACGCAGCACCCGCAGGGTGAGCAGGGCGCTGGTGCCCAGCGCGATGGCGGCGTACTGGCTGCCGGTCGCGGGCAGCAGCCGCGCCGCCGCCGTCCAGGTCTCGCCGAGGATCTCGCGCCCCACCCGGTCGGGCAGCAGCGCCAGCACGGTCGCCCAGATACCGGCGGTGGCGGCGAGGGCGCCGGCGAGTACGGCGGTCGTACGGACCTTCGCCCGGGTCCCCGCGACCCTGTTCAGCAGCGGGGGGCCGAAGGCGGTGGCGGAGTTGTAGAGGACGTTCATAGGGCCGAAGAGCGTCACCGCGCCGCGCAGGGCGCCCACGGCGAGCGGGCTGGCGAACAACCCCAGCCCCATGACGGCGAGTTGGCTGGAGCCGTTGCCGACGGCGAACTCCACGACGAAGCGCCGCCCGAGATGGCCCCGGCGCAGGTAGCGGCGCCAGTCGGTGCGCCCGCCGCGCAGCCGGGGCGCCAGCAGCGCCAGTCCCAGCAGCAGCGCCGGCAGTGCGGAGAGCCCCCAGACGGCGATCAGCCGGGCGGCGGAGGCGCCTTCGGGCTGCAGGGCGAGAGCGGGGACCACCGCGGCGCAGCGCAGGGCGTCGCTCGCCAGGGCGTACTGCGGCAGCCGCAGGGTGGAGAAGCAGTAGCGGGTCGCGTCCTGCACCAGGGCGACGGGCAGCACCAGCCCCAGCGCGAGCAGCCCGCGGGCCGTCTCGCCGGGCAGCAGCGCGAAGACCAGCGCGCCGGTGGCGCCGAGCGCGGTGGCGGCCAGGGCGGTGAAGGCCAGCGCCGAGCGGCAGCCGTCGCGCTGGGCCGACCCGCGCTCCAGCACCAGCGCCTGGCCCACATAGCTGGTCTCGATGCCGAGCAGCACCGTGAAGACCAGGTAGACGATGGAGAAGACGGCGAAGTCCGCCGCGGAGGAGAGCCGGGCGGCGACGACGAGCACCGCGATGTTGGTGAGCGCGGCCACCCCCTGGTCCGCGACGGAGCAGACGATGGCCGCTCGGGCCTTGGGGGCCGGAGCGGCCGGCGGTATCGGACTGGTCATCGGCGCGCCGACCGGGCCGTCACTGGCTGGACGAGCGGCTGGCGGACCGCCCGCCCGCGCGGCTGCCCGGCTGGCGGCCCTGGCCGTCGTCCCCGCCCGACCGGGGGGCGGGCGGGGGTCCGTAGGGCTCGCTCACGGGAGTCCTGCGGTCCTGCTGCCTGCCCCGGCCGTTCTTCTTGCGGCCGTTGCCGCCGCTGCCGCCGCTCTTCTCCTCGTCCTTCGCACCGCCGAAGGAGTGCAGGACCGCGCCCAGCACCGTGCCTCCGGCGCCGCGGATCAGCTCGCGGATGCGCTCCAGGTCCTCGCGGCGCACCTCGTGCGGGTCGCAGACGACCAGCACGCCGTCCACCCGGTCGGTGAGCGCGATCGCGTCGGCGTAGGACAGGACGGGCGGCGCGACCACCACGACGACCGAACCCGGCGCGTCCGCCTCGGCGATGAGCTGGGTGGCGGAGGCGGAGGTCAGCGCACGGGCGGCATTGCGCACCCGGGTGCCGGGCACCAGGTCGAAGGCGCCGGACTCCCCCGCGTCGATGGGTATCTGCAGCCCGGTCGGCCAGCCGCCGTCGCCCCGCGCAGGGGTACGGGCCCAGCCCGGACGTACGCCGTCGGCGGTGCTCAGCCGGGCGGAGAGGGTGGGCTGGCGCAGGTCGGCCTCGATGAGCAGCACCTCGTGGCCCATCTCCGCGAAGGAGGCGGCGAGGTTGACGGAGACGGCGGCCGGCACGTCGTTGCGCCCGCGCGGCGCCACCACCAGCAGCCGGCGCCGGTCGGCGAAGCGCTGGTCGTAGGCGAGGCGGAAGGCCATCGAGCGGTACTCCTCGGCCGTGCGCCCCTCGGCCAGCAGCGGCCCCTGCCGGCGCTGGCCGGGCAGCGTGCCCAGGACGGGGGCGCGCAGGGCGCGCACCACGTCCGCGGTGGAGCGGGCGGTCGGGTCGAAGATCAGCCGCACCCAGGCGATGACCAGTCCGAAGCCGAGCCCGACGGCGGCGCCCAGGAAGAGCACCATCAGCAGACCGGGGCCGGAGGGCTCACTGGGCGCGGTCGCGGCGCGGAAGATCCGGCCGGAGGTGGGGTCGATGGAGACGACCTCCGCCTTCTTGGCGGAGATCTGCGACATGGTGATCTCCAGCGAGGACTTGTCGGAGAGCGCCTGGTCGAGGGCGCGGCCCGCCAGCCGGCCGCCCTCGATGTCCTTGAGGAGGGAGTCGCGCCGGTCGCGCAGGGGCTGGAGCTGGGAGTCGTAGCTCTTGGCCGTGTTGTCGACGATCTTCTTGTTCTGGGCGTAGCGGTAGTCGAGGTACGCCTGGGCGAAGCCGTTGGCGCGCTCGGCGGCCGTCTCGGGGTCGGTGGAGGTGTAGGTGAAGCGCAGCACGAGGGTGTTGGGCGGGTTGGTGACCTGCAGGCCGCTGAGGAGCTGCTCCTCGGTCTGGCCGCCGCCCAGCTTCTGCTGCGCCAGGTCCGCCACCGAGTTGCTGCCGGCGGTCTGGCGCTCGGTGCCCATCACGTCGCGGTTGAGCTGCGAGCTGCCGGTGGAGAAGGGGTCCAACGTCACCTGGCGGACCGAGAGCTCACTGCTGGCGACATACGACTCACCGCCGACCAGCCCCGTCCACAGGCCGCCGAGCAGCCCGAGGGCGACGCCCAGGGCGAGCATCCCCCGATACCGCAGCAGCTGCCGGAACTGGTCCCGCAGCAGATCCGGCTCATCCTGGTCAAGCTGTTGGACGACGACGTCCTGTCCCGTACCCGCCATGCCTAATGCGCCCCCTCGGCCTCGCCGGTGCCGGTCCGCTCCCCCGCGTCCGCCCCGTTCGTGCCACCAGTATGAACGACACCTTCCGGAACGGACCTGGGCCTGGGGACAAACGCTTTCCCCGCCCCCGGTCCCTCCGCCGTCCCCTCCGACATCCCCTCCGCCATCCCCATCGCCTCGTCCAGCAGCGCTTCGATCCGCGCCAGCCCGGCCCCCCGGCCGAGGTGCGCCTCGACGTACGCCGGGCCCCTCGCGCCGAGGCCGTCGGCCCGCCCGGGGTCCGCGGCCAGTTCGCGGACGGCCGCCAGGAGGGCCTCGGGGTCCTCGGGCGGGACGATGACGCCCGCGCCCGCGCGGCGCATCTCCTCGGCCGTGCCGCCCTCGTCGGCGATGGAGGCGACCACGGGGCGGCCGGTGGCGAAGTAGGAGGTGAGCTTGGAGGGCACGCTCATGTCCTTGACCGTGGCGCGCTGGGTGACGGCCAGCACGTCGGCGGCGGCCAGCACATCGGTGAAGTCGGCGTCGTCGGCGGGCGGCAGGAAGTCCAGGTTGGGCAGGTCGCGGCCCGCCTCCTGGAGCAGCTCGCGCTGGTTGCCGTCGCCCATCAGCACGATCCGCACCTCGGGCGCCAGGCGGGCGGTCTCCACCAGCACCTCCAGGCCCTGCTTCAGGCCCATGTTCCCGGAGTGCAGGACGACCGTCTGGTCCTCGGGCCAGCCCAGGCGCTCGCGCGTCCCGGCGCGCGGGCAAACGGGGCGGGCGACGTGCGACCAGTTGGGGACGAGGCGGATCCTCGACTCGGGGACGCCCATCGCGGCGACGCGCTCGACGAAGCTCTCGTGGATCACGCCGACCAGCGTGGCCCGCCCCAGCACCCACGCCTCCACGGCGGCCGCGCCCTTCGCGGCCCGGTCGCCGCCGCGGATGCCGCTCTGCGCGGCGGCGGCGCCCATCAGGTCCTGGACGACGGGCACGTACGGGACCCCGTAGCGCTTGGCCAGCCGGGCGCCGAGGACTCCCCCGGCGAGGCTGGGGAGTTGGGCCGTCACCAGATCCGGCGCCCCCATGCGGGGGCCGGCTATCAGTCCGTGGCCGAGGACGGACGCCTCGTACAGCGCGCGCTTGAGCGCACTCTGGCGGCGCGGGACGGTGTGGCGGCGGCGGTGCACCGAGACGCCGGCGCGGTCCTCCGTCAGCCGCCAGCGGCCCCGGTACTCCGGCGCCGTCTCCCACTGCGGGTAGTGCGGCATGCCGGCCAGTACGTGCACCTCGCCCCGGCCGGTGTGCGCCCAGTGCTCGGCGATCTGCGTCGCGTACGGACCGATTCCCGCCTGCTCCGGCGCGTAGTTGGTCGAAACAAGCAGCAGCCTTGTCACCGACATCATCCCCCTTGTCCCCACCCGATCGGCTTGCACCCTATCCGGGCGCGCCCGCTATGGTTGACACTCGTGGCGCGCTGGGGGTTGCGCCGAAGTTTGGGGGGATTTCATCCATGCCGCATGTCGTCGGCTACGCGCCGGGGGTCTACGACCTCTTCCACGTCGGCCATCTCAACATCCTGCGCCACGCCCGCAGTCAGTGCGACTACCTGGTGGCGGGCGTCGTCTCGGACGAGATGGCCGAGCTCGCCAAGGGCCGCCGGCCGGTGATCCCGCTGGTCGAGCGCCTGGAGATCGTGCGGTCCATCAGTTTCGTGGACGCCGCCTTCGTCGAGACCGTGCCGGACAAGGTGGAGACCTGGAAGCAGGTCCGCTTCGACGTGATCTTCAAGGGCGACGACTGGCGGGGCACGGCCAAGGGCGAGAAGCTGGAGCGGGACTTCCGGGAGGTGGGCGTGGAGGTGGTCTACTTCCCCTACACGGTCCACACCTCCAGCACCCAACTGCGCCGTGCGCTGTCCCTGTTGGAGGGCGACGCGGGCCGGCTGCACGAGGCGGGACTCCAGTAGCGGTACGGGCCCCGCGCGCGGACCTGCGTGTCCGCGCGCGGCCCGCTGCTCAGGCCGTCGCCGGCGCGCTCAGCTCGCGGAACCACTTCGCCAGGAACGCGCAGAGGAAGAGCACGTTCACCGCGAAGAGCAGCGTGTAGCCGGCGCGGAAGGCGCTCTGGCCGCCCAGCAGCAGGAACACCGCGCAGAAGACCCCGTAGTCGGCGGGCAGCAGCGCCACCGCCCGCACCCGCGAGACGGGGGCGGCGGCAGGGGGGGAAGTCCCGGCCGGCGGGCGGGGCTTCAGCTTGTCCGCCAGCAGCCCGCCGCAGAAGATCAGCACCGCCGAGAGCTGGAAGCCCAGCGGGACCAGCAGCCAGGCGTGCGAGGGCAGGTCGAAGAAGCGGTACCAGGAGACCAGCACCGCGGCGTGGACCGCGACGATCTTCCCCGCGTCCACCACATGGTCCAGCCACTCCCCCGCCGGGCTGCTCTCGCGCCGCAGGCGGGCGAGTTGGCCGTCCGCGGAGTCGAAGGCGAAGCCGAGCGCCAGCAGCGCGTACACCCCCAGTCCGAGCCCCCAGCCGGGCCGCACCGTCGCCACCAGGGCGAGCGCGGCGGCGCTGAAGGCGGCGGAGATCAGGGTGACCTGGTTGGGCCGCAGCCCCAGCCCGTAGCACAGGGCCGCCAGGAGGCGGCCGAGCGGGCGGTTGACGTAACGCGAGTAGAGCGAGACCCCCTTGGCCGACT
Organism: Streptomyces polyrhachis; assembly: GCF_042663125.1. Taxonomy (NCBI): domain Bacteria; kingdom Bacillati; phylum Actinomycetota; class Actinomycetes; order Kitasatosporales; family Streptomycetaceae; genus Streptomyces; species Streptomyces polyrhachis. The sequence goes on from NZ_JBHSZO010000028.1 coordinate 42,215, forward strand.
TCTGGGCTGTACGTAGTTCCTGCAGTGCTTCCCCCACGGTCATAGGCGCATGATGATCGGGCAAGCGCGTGCGGAACAGGGGATTTCGCGAATGAGAGCGGAATCACTGGATTATCGGAGACCCAGTCAGGCAAGGCTAAGTTAAGTTAGGGCCGCCTTATCTCTGATGTCCCGTCCAGCCTGGAGACCCCATGCGTCCCGCCCGTCTCACCGCCTGCATAGCCGCCGCCGCGGCGCTCACCGCCACCGTCGGGCTCACCGGCTGCGCCGAGAAGAGCGACGGCAAGAGCGGCGGCGGCGACGGCGCCGTCACGGTCGCGGCCGGCGACAACAGCTGCGAGGTCTCGCCCAAGGAGTTCAAGGCCGGGCACGTACGCCTGGACATCGAGAACAAGGGCTCCCAGGTCACCGAGGTCTACCTCCTGATGCCCGGCGACCGCATCGTCACCGAGCGGGAGAACATCGGCCCCGGCACCAGGGCCGAGGTCACCGCCGAGGTCAAGCCCGGTTCGTACGAGATCGCCTGCAAGCCCGGCATGAAGGGCGACGGCATCCGCCAGAGCGTCAAGGCCACCGGCAAGGGCGCCGTCAAGGCGCTCGACCCCAGGCTCGCCGAGGCCGTCGCCGCCTACCGCACCTACGTCCAGCAGCAGGCCGACGAGACGCTGCCGCTCGCCGAGACGTTCGCCCAGGCGGTCAAGGACGGCGACCTGGAAGCGGCGAGGAAGGCGTACGCCGTCTCGCGCATCGGCTGGGAGCGCACCGAGCCCGTCGCGGAGTCCTTCGGCGACATCGACCCGAAGGTCGACGTCCGCGAGGACGGCCTGGAGGACGGCCAGGAGTGGACCGGCTGGCACAGGCTGGAGAAGTCCCTCTGGCAGGACAAGAAGATCACCGACGCCGACAGGAAGCTGGCCGACCTGCTGGTCAAGGACCTGAAGGACTGGCAGCAGCGGGTCGGCAAGGCCGACATCAACCCCACCTCCATGGCCAACGGCGCCAAGGAGCTGCTGGACGAGGTCGCCACCGGCAAGGTCACCGGCGAGGAGGAGCGCTACAGCCACACCGACCTGGTCGACTTCCAGGCCAACGTCGAGGGCGCCTTCAGGTCCTACGAGCTGCTCAAGCCGGTCGCCGCGAAGAACGACCCGGCGCTCGCCGCCGAGCTGGACAAGCAGTTCGAGGCGCTCTTCACGCTGCTGGAGAAGTACCGGAAGGGCGACTCCTTCGTCTCCTACGACACCGTCGGCAAGGCGGACCGCAAGGAGCTGTCCGACGGTGTCAACGCGCTCGCCGAGCCGCTGTCGCAGCTCGCGGCCGCGGTCGTCAAGTAGCCGGCAGGGCACGGAAGGAGGCGGCGGCGCGATGAGCGACGACAGCACGCAGGACACCCCGGCACCCGCGCAGGAGGAGTCGGCCGGTACGGCCCCGAGCCGCCGCGCCGTCCTGGGCTGGGGCGGCGCGGGCCTGGCCCTGGGCGCCGCCGCGGCCGGCGGCGCCGCGCTGGCCACCGGCGGCGGCGAGGACCGTACGGTCAACGCCGCCGGGTCCGGGGCGGCCGTGGCCTTCCACGGCGGCCACCAGGCCGGCATCGCCACCCCCGTGCAGGACCGGCTGCACTTCGCCGCCTTCGACGTGAAGACGAAGGACCGCGCGGAGCTGGTGCGGCTGCTGAAGGACTGGACCCGCGCCGCCGAGCGGATGTGCGCCGGCCGCGAGGTCGGCGAGGGCGCCATCAGCGCGCTCGACGCCGCACCCCCGGACGACACCGGCGAGGCCCTGGGCCTGAAGCCCTCCCGGCTCACCCTCACCATCGGCTTCGGCCCCACCCTCTTCGAGCGCGACGGCGAGGACCGCTTCGGCCTGCGCGCCGCGCGGCCCGAGGCGCTGGTGGAACTGCCGCACTTCCCCGGCGACAACCTCGATCCGGCCCGCTCCGGCGGCGACCTGTGCGTCCAGGCGTGCGCCGACGACCCGCAGGTCGCCGTGCACGCCATCCGCAACCTGGCCAGGATCGGCTTCGGCAAGGTCACCGTGCGCTGGTCGCAGCTCGGCTTCGGCAAGACCTCCTCCACCACGCCCGACGCGCAGACCCCGCGCAACATGATGGGCTTCAAGGACGGCACCCGGAACATCGCCGGCACCGACACCGCGAAGCTGCGCAAGCACGTGTGGGTGGACGGGCGCGACGAGAAGGGCGCCGCGGCGTGGATGGCGGGCGGCTCGTACCTCGTCGCCCGCCGCATCCGGATGCACATCGAGACCTGGGACCGCACCTCGCTGCGCGAGCAGGAGGACGTCATCGGCCGCGACAAGGGCGAGGGCGCGCCCTTCGGCAAGCAGAAGGAGCACGACGAGCCGCTGCTGAAGGCGATGCTGCCGGACTCCCACGTACGCCTGGCGCACCCGGACACCAACGGCGGCGCGATGATGCTGCGCCGCGGCTACTCCTTCACCGACGGCACCGACGGCCTGGGCCGCCTGGACGCGGGGCTGTTCTTCCTCGCCTACCAGCGCGACGTGCGCGACGCCTTCATCCCCGTCCAGGGTCGACTTGCCCGCAAGGACGCGCTGATGGAGTACCTCCAGCACGTCGGCTCGGGTGTGTTCGCCATGCCGCCCGGCGTGGTGGACACGGGCGACTGGTGGGGCCGCGGGCTCTTCGAGAAGGCGGCGGACCAGACGGACGGGAAGGGTGCGTAACCGATGTTCCTCGGAAGCTATCTGATCGGCCTGCGCGAGGGCCTGGAGGCCAGCCTCGTCGTGTGCATCCTGGTCGCCTACCTGGTGAAGACCGGCCGGCGCGAAGCGCTGCGCCCGGTGTGGGCCGGCATCGCGCTGGCGGTCGCCCTCTCGGCGCTCTTCCAGGCGGCGCTGCAGCTCAGCGACAACGAGCTGACCTTCGAGGCGACCGAACTCCTCGGCGGCACCCTGTCGATCGTCGCGGTCGGCCTGGTCACCTGGATGATCTTCTGGATGCGGCGCACCGCCCGCCACCTCAAGGCCGAGCTGCAGGGGCGGCTGGACTCGGCGCTGCGACTGGGCAGCGGCGCGCTGGTGCTGACCGCCTTCCTGGCGGTGGGCCGCGAGGGCATGGAGACCTCGCTGTTCATCTGGTCCTCCGTGCGCACCGGCACCGAGGGCACCACCGAGCCGATGCTGGGCGCGGTGGCGGGCATCGTCACGGCGGTGGCGATGGGCTGGCTGTTCTACCGGGGCGCGCTGCGGATCAACCTGGCGAAGTTCTTCACCTGGACCGGCGGCCTGCTGGTGGCCGTCGCCGCGGGCGTGCTGGCCTACGGCGTGCACGATCTGCAGGAGGCCCGCTTCCTGCCGGGGCTGGCGGACAAGGCGTTCGACATCAGCGGCTGGTACGACGTCGGCAGCTGGTACGGCACCCTGCTGAAGGGCGTGTTCAACTTCCAGCCCGACCCGACGTGGCTGCAGACCGGCGCCTGGGCGCTGTACCTGGTGCCGACGCTGTTCTTCTTCCTGCGCCCGGCCGGCTCCCCGGGGAAGCCCGCGCAGGACGCCCCGGCGCCGGCGGTCGCGGCCGAGAGCGCGTAGCCGGTACGCGACGACCGACGAAGGCCGGGGCCCGTACACCGAATCGGTGTACGGGCCCCGGCCTCGCGTCCGTCGTCGGGCGGCCTCAGTACCAGGCCGCCGCGGGTGCGTCGTCCTCGGAGCGCGAGCCGGCGTACACCGCGCAGGCGTCCGTCAGCGGCTCCAGCAGCGTCAGCGCGTCGGGCAGCGGGCGCTCGGGGCCGTAGCGCCCCGAGGGGTGCCAGCCCACCGTGCCACCGCTGGGCAGCCGGGCGGGCGGCAGCAGTACGTAGCTGCCGCGGCAGTGCCAGCGCAGGCCCGGATGCTCGGCCATGGTCTCGGGATGGCAGTCCAGCTCGCACGGCCACCACTCGTCCTCGTCCTGCGGGGTGCCGCGCGTCGCGGTGAAGAAGAGCATCCGCGAGCCGTCCACGGCGACGGGCCCGGCCTCGACGCCGGCCGCCTCCAGCCGCTCCAGCGCGGCGAGTCCCGCCTCCAGCGGTACGTCCAGTACGTCCGCGGTGACGCCGGTGGCGACGACGAAGTTGGCCTCGGGCTGCGCGAGGAGCCAGCGCTCCACCCGCTCGGGGTCGGTGCTGGCCTGGCTGTGCCAGGCGAAGGAGACGGGGTGGCGGCCGGGGGTGGGGCAGCCCACCCGGTCGCAGGAGCAGCCGTAGCCCTCCGGGTGCGCGGCGGGCGCCAGCGGCAGTCCGGAGCGGGCTGCCGAGAGAACCGATTCGGCACGGGCAGCCGCCGCCGCTTCGGCGGACAGGGCATCCTGGGCCCTGCTCCGTCGCTGCCACCACTGCGGGAGTCTGCTCGCTCGTGCCATCTAGGTTCCGGCTCCCCTCACACGCGCTCTACCCGTACCGGCGGCCGACCCGTCCCCGGGGAGCCGGTAGATAGGCCCATGCTGCCACGCTTTTCGGGTGCCCTTGACCACTCTTGCCCTCTTCGGGTAGCGCGCGGGGGCGCTCCTCGGGATGAACCGCCGGGAAACCGCCGCCCCGCCTCTGTGCGCGCGGGCCCCGCCGGGTGACCATGCTCGTACCCGCAGGCGACTGCGGACCGGACCCGGTGACCGGACGCAGCAACCGGACGCAGCAACCGGACACAGTAAGGAGCCCTCATTGCGCACTGCCTCGCCCCGCCGGTACCTGATGTGCCCACCCACGCACTTCGAGGTCACCTACTCCATCAACCCGTGGATGGACCCGGCGAAGCCGGTCGACCGCCGGCTCGCCCTCACCCAGTGGGAGGAGCTGCGGCGCACGTACCTCTCCCTCGGCCACGACGTCGAGCTGCTGGAGCCGCGCGCCGGGCTGCCGGACATGGTCTTCGCGGCCAACGGCGCCACCGTCGTCGACGGCCGGGTGCTCGGCGCCCGTTTCGCCCACCCGCAGCGCGCCCCCGAGGCGGCGGCCGCGCGCGAGTGGTTCGCCGCGCACGGCTTCCCCGACATCCGGCTGCCCGAGCACGTCAACGAGGGCGAGGGGGACTTCGCCGTCACCGCGAACCTCGTCCTGGCGGGGCGGGGCTTCCGCGCCAGCCCCGAGTCGCACGCCGAGGCCCAGGAGTTCTTCGGCCGGCCGGTGGTCGGCCTGGACCTGGTGGATCCGCGCTTCTACCACCTGGACACGGCGCTGTGCGTGCTGGACGACGCGGTCGACGGCGCCGACGCCGGGGTCATGTACTACCCCGGCGCCTTCTCCCCCGGCAGCCGCAAGGTGCTGGCCCGCCTCTTCCCCGAGGCGCTCGTCGCGACCGAGGCGGACGCGCTGGCCTTCGGCCTCAACGCGGTCAGCGACGGCCGCAACGTGCTGCTGCCGCAGGCCGCGACGGGCCTGTTCGCGCCGCTGCGGGAGCGGGGCTACGAGCCGGTGGGGCTGGACCTGGACGAGCTGCTCAAGGGCGGCGGCAGTGTGAAGTGCTGCACGCTGGAGATCAGGGCGTAGGGTCCCCGGGCAGACCCCCGGGCGGCCAGGGGTCGCCCCACTCCACGTCACGGGCCGCCCGGTAGAGCGGCCCGTGGCGCTTGGAGACGTTCTCCTGGACCAGCTCGCCGGCGCCCGCCTCGTCGGTCGTGCACAGCCGCAGCATCACCAGGCCCTTGCGGATCTGCGGATGCCGTACGACTCGCGCGGCGGCCGGGTCGGCGGGGAGGCGGACGGCGGCGACGTAGCTGTACTTCTCGTCCTCGTGGCTCAGCGCCCCGCCCTTGACCTGCCGGTGCAGGGAGCTGCGCTGGACCCGGGCGGCGAAGTGGCACCAGTCGCGGGCGGGCGTCCCCGGCTCGGCCGCCTCCTCGGCCAGGATCGGGCAGGGGCCGCTCTGCGGGCAGGGCGCGGCGATGGTGAAGCCGGCCTCCACCAGCCGGGTACGGGCCTCGATGACGCGCCGGTAGCCCTCGGGGGTGCCGGGCTCGACCACCACGACGGCCTGCGCGGCGGCGGCCGCGGCGGCGACCACGGCGGTGCGGTCGGCGGGGGTCAGCTCGCCGAGCACGTAGGAGACGGTGACCAGGTCGACGGGGTCCAACGCCAGTGCGGCGCCGAGGACTTGGCGCTTCCAGCGGGCGGCGGCCAGCGCCGGGAGGCCGGAGGCGGCGGCGAGTCGGCTGCCGAGGTCGAGGGCGGGCTCGGCCCAGTCCAGGACCGTGGTGGCGCGCTCCGGGGCGCCGGCGGGCCAGACGTCGTGGACGGCCCAGGTCGCGGCGCCCGTACCGCCGCCGATGTCGGTGTGGCTCAGCGGGGTCCAGCCGGGGGTGGCCGCGCGCAGGGCTTCGAGGGCGTCGCGTACCGCCTCGAAGGTCGCGGGCATCCGGTAGGCCGCGTAGGCCGCCACGTCGGCGGGGTTGCGCAGGACGGGGGCGGTGGTCGGGGTGGCGCCCCGGTAGTTCTCGATCAGCCGCTCCACGGCCTGCGCCGCCTGCCGGGGCGGCATCCCGGCCAGCGCTTGGGCCAGGGTCGTACGCAGTGCGTCCTCGGTCTCGCTCACCGGGGTGAGTTTACGGGCGACCCGGCACGCGTGGCGCGCGTGCCGGGTCGGGGCCGGATGCGGGCAGGTGCGTCAGGCCGGGCGCAGGCCGGGGTTGCCGACCGGGGAGATAAACGAGGCCGCCGTGGCGAGCGGGGCGCCCGGGGCGTTGACGTACGGGATGGTGCGGTAGTCCGCGCGGGCCTGCTCGCGGTCGAGGGTGACCTTCAGATAGCCGCGCCGGGCCGTGTAGAACCTCAGGTGCGGGTTGGAGGCGAGGAGGCGGTCGTGGTTGGCGGGGCGGTCGGAGCCGTTGCCGCCGCTGGAGATGGACGTGCCGACCAGCTCCACGCCCACCGTGCGCGAGGCGGGGTCGGCGAAGTCGCGCTTGATGTCGAAGCCGTAGTGCACGTGCACGTCGCCGGTGAGGACCACCAGGTTCTCGATCCCGGCGGCCTCGGCGCCCGCGAGGAGGCGCTCGCGGGGGGCCGCGTAGCCGTCCCAGGAGTCGTGGCTGACCAGGTAGTCGGGGGTGGGCTGGTCGCGCCGCTCGGAGAGGACGACCTGCTGGGGCAGGACGTTCCACAGCGCCCGCGAGCGCTGCCAGCCGTCCTGCAGCCAGCGCTCCTGCCCGGCGCCGAGCATGGTGCGCGCGGGGTCGGCCGAAGCGGGGTGCGGGGCCTGCCAGTTGGGGCCGGGGGCCTGCACGGAGCGGTACTGGCGGGTGTCCAGGACGTCGAACTGCGCGAGGCGCCCGAAGTGCAGGCGCCGGTAGAGGCGCATGTCGGGGCCGGTGGGCTGCTGCGGGGCGCGCAGCGGCATGTTCTCCCAGTACGCGCGGTAGGCGGCGGCCCGGCGGATCAGGAACTCCTCCGGCGGGTCGTTGTTCTCCGAGTGGTCGCCGGCATAGTTGTTCTCGGTCTCGTGGTCGTCCCAGGTGACGATGAACGGGTGGGCCGCGTGCGCCGCCCGCATATCGGGGTCGGAGTGGTAGAGGGCGTAGCGCAGGCGGTAGTCGTCGAGGGTGACGGTCTCGCGGTTGAGGATCGGCGGCAGGGTGCCTGCGGGGTAGGCGCGGGCGCCGGCGGTGGAGTTCACCGCGTACTCGTACTGGTAGTCGCCGGTGTGGAAGACGGCGTGCAGGTCCTCGTCGGCGAGGTGGCGGTACGCGGTCCAGTGGCCCTGGTCGTAGCGCTGGCAGCCGACGACGCCGAAGCTGAGGCTGCCGTTGTCGGCGGCGGTGGCCGGCGCGGTGCGGGTGCGGCCGACGGGGCTGATCCAGCCGCCGGTGCGGAAGCGGTAGAAGTAGCGGCGGTCGGCGTCCAGTTGGTCGGCGTCCACGTGGACGCTGTGGTTGAACTCCGGGTGCGCGAGGGTCGTACCGCGGGCGGCTATCCGGCTGAAGCGCTCGTCGTGGGCGACCTCCCAGGAGACGGGGAGGGCGAGGTCGGGCAGGCCGTTGCCGGGCTCGAACAGGGCGGGGGCGAGGCGGGTCCACAGCACCACGCTCCCGGGCCGCGGGTCGCCGGAGGCGACGCCCAGGGTGAAGGGGTCCCGGGTGATCGACCTGGGGTCGCCCTCGGCGGCCTGCGCGGTGGGCAGGTTGGTCGCGAAGGCCAGGGCCGCCGCGGCCGAGGTGGCGGTGAGGAACCTGCGGCGGCCTATGTGGCGGGCGGCGGCGCGGAGTTCGGAGTCGTGCGGCGAATGCGTCATGCGACCAGTGGAGTGGCGGCGGAAAACGTCTACCCGACGTGTGCGCCACATTCCGGTAACGCGGTGGTGAGGTCGGGTGCGGGATGGGGACCCATCGTCCGCAAGCGGACAGCCCCGCCCGCGCCCGTACCCGTACCCGCACGGAGAGGGGGGCGCGGCCCGCGCCCCCCTTCCGCTCAGAACGTCAGCTTCCAGCTGTCGATGTAGCCCGTGTCGTACGTCGCCACGTCCTGCACCCGCAGCTTCCACACCCCGTCGGCGGCCTCCGAGGAGGCGTTGACGGTGTAGGTCGCCAGGACGTTGTCGGCCGAGTCGCTGGAGCTGGAGTTCTTCAGCCGGTACGCCGTCCCGTCCGGGGCGAGCAGGTCGATCACCAGGTCGCCGCGCCAGGTGTGCTTGATGTCCACGGCGGCCTTGAGCGTGGCCGGCGCGCTGCCGCCCACGCCGCTGACGGTGATCGGGGAGGTGACGGTGGTGTTGTCCGGGACGGTGACGTCGGTGGTGTTCTCGAAGCTCGGCCCCGGCGGGAGGGCCACCTCGGTGCCGATCGTCCAGACTGCGTGGGCGAGGGCGTCGCTGTTGCGGTCCAGGGCCGTGTCGCTGATGTTCGCGCTCGTGTCGCAGGAGGAGTGGTAGCAGCGGTCGAAGGCGATGCCGGCCGTACCGCCCCACTTCTGCGCCTGGGCCGAGGTCTTGAGCCGGCTGGCGCCGGTGAAGAGGCCGCCCACCGGAATGCCGGCGTTCTTGAACGAGGCGTGGTCGGAGCGCCCGTCGCCCTCCGTCTCGATCTCGGTCGGGACGCCGAGGCCGGCGTAGTAGTCCTTGAAGACCTTCTCCAGCGCGGGGTCGTCGTCGTAGACGAAGTAGCCGGGGTTGGGGGAGGCGACCATGTCGAGGTTGACATAGCCGGCGATCTTGGCGCGTTCGGTGGTCGGGAGGGTGTTGACGTAGTGCTTGGAGCCGACGAGGCCCAGCTCCTCCGCGCCCCACCAGCCGAAGCGCAGGTGCTTCGTGGGCTGCAGCGCGGCCCGGGAGACGGCCAGGGCGGTCTCCAGTACGGCCGCCGAGCCGGAGCCGTTGTCGTTGATGCCGGCCCCGGAGGCGACCGAGTCGAGGTGGGCGCCGGACATGAGGACCTGGCCCGGGTCGCCGCCGGGCCAGTCGGCTATGAGGTTGTAGCCGGTGAGGCCGTTGTACGTGAACTGCTGGACGGCGGTGGTGTACCCGGCGGCGTCCAGCTTGGCCTTGATGTGGTCGATCGACGCCTTGTAACCGGGCTTGCCGTGCGCCCTGTTGCCCCCGTTGGCGTTGGCGATCGCCTGGAGGTCGGCGAGATGGGCCTTGACGTTGGCGAGCGGGATGTCGGGGGCGGGCACCGCGAGCGCGGCGGGTGCCGCGGCGACGGAGGCGTCGGCGGTGGGGACAAGCAGGGCCGCGGCCAGAACGGTCACCGTTCCGGCCGCGGTACGGAGCCTGTGCGCACGACGTGGGGGCATGGGCACTCCTGATGTCGGAATTGACGTGCCCATGATGTTCCTAGGGGGGCGACCTCACGTCAATAAGGCCTCCCCCCGGCCCGCGGCCCCCGGCAGGCGGCGTCAGCTGATCGAGCAGTCGTCGACGTCGCGCGTGGCGTCGATGTACTCGGAGCTGGCCCAGCCCTCGCCGATCCACAGCCACCACGGGTTGCCGTTGACGAGTTCGCCCTTGACCGCGCAGTAGACCGGTCCCGTGTCACCGGGGCGCAGGGCGCCGGTGATCGGGCTGTGGGTCGAGGGGCGCTGGCGGACGTAGAGGCGGGAGTCGGAGACGACCACGCCCTGCGCCCAGTCCTGGGGGGACCAGCCCGACGTCGGCGGCTGCGCGTCGGGCAGCGGCGCGGAGCCGGTGTTCCAGTTCCAGTTCCAGTTCCAGTCGCCGCGCGGCGACTGCGCGGCGGCCGGCGCCTCCCGCGGCGTGGCGCTCGCGCCGCCGGCGAGGCCCAGCAGGCCGCCGCCGGCGAACACGCCCGCCGCGAGCAGCGAGGCCGCAGAGCGGCGTATCGAGATGTCCACGATCGAGCTCCCTCCGATTGGGATGTCCAATCCAGGAAAGACCCGATGGGCCCAAGCTGCCACTTATGCCGCATAAGCGCAGGTCAGCGCGATGCACATGACTCAAACCCCCGAGCGGGAAGCCCCTGTCCCGCAGCCAGACTTGCGACCTGCGAACCCCTGGGTTAGGGCGTCAGCACCACACCACCCGCACCGCCTCCCGCACCGCGGCCGTCCCATACGTCGCGCCCTCCAGCGTGGCGTTGAGGGTGTGGAGGGCCTGGGCACAGCCGGGGTCCAGCCGCAGCGTGAACAGCCCCAGCGCCCGCAGCGCGTCGCGCTGGCGCGATTCGCCGGGCTGCGGGGCGGCCTCGACCGCGACGCCGCGCAGCGGCCAGTACGCGTCCGCCACGCCGAGCAGGTCGTCCGCCACCCACAGCTCCACGTCCCACACCACCGGCCCGGGCAGCGCCGTGACCCGCCGCAGCCGCGCCTCGGGCGGGAACCAGCCGCGCCCGCCGTCCAGCAGGGCGCGCATCGTCCGCCGTACGACGGGACGCGCGTAGTGCCCGCCCGCGCGCAGCTCCCGCACGAGCGCCGGCCGGGTCACCCGCCGGGTGCGCACCGCCTCGGTGAGCAGCGCCCGGCACTCCGCGTCCGCCAGCAGCGGCACCGTGTCGGCCACGGCGCGGCCCACCGGCGCGGTGGGCAGCCCGTACAGCGGCGCGGCGGGGGGCATCCGGCGCGTCGGGGTCCCGTGCGCCCCGTACGCACAGCCGCCGGGGACCAGCACGTGCGCGGAGCGGAAGGACGCCGCGGCCGGCACCGCCGCGAAGCGCCGCAGCGCCAGCACGGCGGGCCCGGTCAGCACGCCCGCGCCGCCCGTACGCGCCACGGCCTCGGCCATCGTGCGCGTCAACTCCACCAGCCCGCCAGGGGTCTTCACCGCCGTCATGCGGCGGCACGTCCCCCGTCCGCGCGCCCCGCACGCCCGCCACCGCGCCTGTTCACACGCCCGGAGGACGCACGACGCGGCGCCTTGACGCCCGTACCGGGCGAAAAACCCCGCGCACCCGCTCCCAACCCCCCGCTAGCCTCCCCCTCATGACCTCCACCGACCGGCTTCTCGCCTTCGCCGCCATGTCGTTCCTGCTGATCGTCATCCCCGGCCCGAGCGTGCTGTTCGTCGTCGGCCGGGCGCTCGCGCAGGGCCGCCGGGCGGCGCTGGTGACGGTGGTGGGCAACACGTTGGGCTCGTACGTGCTGGTGGCAGGAGTGGCGCTGGGTGTCGGGACGGTGGTGGAGCGCTCGGTGGTGGTGTTCACGGCGCTGAAGCTGATCGGCGCCGCGTACCTCGTCCACCTGGGCGTCAAGGCGGTGCGCGAACGAGGCGCCCTGCGGGCCGCGTTCGCCGGCGAGGGGCCCGCGCACAGCACCGCGCGCACCCTGTGGGAGGGCTTCGCCGTAGGTGCGACGAACCCGAAGACGATCGTCTTCTACGCGGCCGTCCTCCCCCAGTTCGTCGACCGCGGGGCCGGCCACGTGATCGGCCAGATGCTCCTGCTGGGGCTGGTCTTCAACGCCATCGCCCTGGCCATGGACAGCGCCTGGGGCCTGGCGGCCTCCGCCGCCCGCACCTGGTTCGCCCGCTCCCCCCGCCGCCTCGCCACGGTGGGCGGCGCGGGCGGCGTCACGATGATCGGCCTCGGCCTGACGGTGGCGGTGACGGGACACCGGGAGTAACGGGATCAAGCGGCGCCGCGAAGCACCGCAGTGCCACCCGCCGCCCGCCCCAGTCCTGCTCCACCCCGCCCAGCGCCTGCCACCCGGCCCGCTCGTACAGCGCCACGGCGGCCGTATCCGACGCCACCACGTCCAGCACGGCCCGCGCGCCCCGCTCCCGCGCCGCCCTGGACGCGGTCCGCAGCAGCCACGCGCCCAGGCCCAGCCCCCGCGCCCGCGGCGCGACGAACAGCCGCCCGACCACCAGCACCGCGCCCCCGCCCAGCAGCCCCGGCGCGACGTCCCCGGCCCCGGCCCGCGTCAACGCCACATGCCCGCCCAGCACATCCCCCTCCCCCGCGACCCACACGTCGACCACCCCCTCAGGAGTCAGCCAGCCGACAGGATCCGCAGGGAAGTCGACGGGATAGCCGTCCCGTTCGTGGACCGCACGCAGCACCTGGGCACAGGCTTCCAGATCAGCCCGCCCCCGCCGCCGCAGCCACCTCAAAGCTCCGCCACCACCACATCCAGCTGCCACGGCTGCCCGGCCTTCGCCGGCGGCCGGGCCTCCACCACGTACCCCAGCTCCCGCAGCGCCTCCACCAGCTCACCGGGCCCCCGCGGCCGGATCCCCTCGGACAGCAGCGCCCGCACGATGCGCCCCTTGGTGGCCTTGTTGAAGTGGCTGACCACAGAACGGCGTTCCACCCCGTCGACCACCCGCGCGTGCAGCACCCGCACGGTGGCGGTGCGCCCGGCGACCTCCCCCTGCGGCTTCCAGGCCGCCGCGTAGGCCGAGGAGCGCAGGTCCAGCACCAGCCCCTCCCCCGCGACCTCGGGCAGGACATCCGCCATGGCCGCACGCCAGTACGCGCCCAGCGCACCGATCCCCGGCAGGCTGACGCCCATCGAGCAGCGGTAGGCGGGAATCCGGTCCCCCACCCGTACCGCGCCCCAGAGCCCGGAGAAGATCAGCAGCTGCGCCCCCGCCCGCCGCTTGGCGGCAGCGGACAGCGACGCCAGATCAAGCGCGTCGTACAGCACCCCCGTATAAACCTGCCCCGCCGCCCGTGCGGGCGCCCGCAGCAGCCCCGCGTTGCGCGCGACCTCCCCCCGCAGCCCCTCACTGAGCCCCAGCGTCTCGCGCGCCTTGCCCTCATCCCCCTCGCAGAGCGCGACCAGAGCGCCCAGCACCCCCTCCCGAGCGCCCCTCAACCCGGGCAGCGCCAACGCCCCCAGCTCCAGCGCGGCCCCCCGGACCCCTCCGGCCTTGCCCTCAGAGGGCGGCAACATCACCAGCACACAAACCTCCGCTCACCAGCACACCTGTGAGTCTCCCCCACCCATCCCCGTCCCCGGGCACAGGGAGGCCACGAGCGCGACGGCACCTCCCCGCCCCGTAAGGAGCGGCCCCCCGCGCAGCAGGAAGCCTCTGGAAGCCGTGAAAGGGCCCCCGACGCAGGTCGGGGGCCCTTTCACGGCTTGAAGCGCAACTGGCGGCGGACGAGCCGGCCTGTACGCCGGGTTCTGTCTCCCCGGGGTCTCGCGGCCCCGGGGGAGGCGGTCATCCATCTACGGCCGCCGTTGCCGACGGCCTCCAGCGGTCTACCCGCGAACTCGGGCGGGCCGCCCTCGATCGCTCGCGCAGGCGCTCTGTCGAACGCCCTTCTTGACCTTGCTCCAGGTGGGGTTTACCTAGCCGCCTGAGTCACCTCAGACGCTGGTGGTCTCTTACACCACCGTTTCACCCTTACCGGGGGCCGAAGCCTCCGGCGGTCTGTTTTCTGTGGCACTGTCCCGCGGGTCGCCCCGGGTGGCCGTTAGCCACCACCATGCCCTGTGGAGCCCGGACGTTCCTCGGCAGCCCCGTGAGGGGCTGACGCGACCGCCCGGCCGACTCGTCCGCCGTAGATCCATGCTACCCGCCGTCACGGGGGCGGCCGCCAGGTCCGTTCTCCCCCTTCCCGCCCCGCACCTGCCCTACGCTCGGGTCCCGTGGCCTTTGACGAGTATCCGTACGACATCCGCGTCACCTGGACCGGTGACCTCGGCACGGGCACCAGCGCCCACGCGGCCTACTCGCGCGACCACGAGGTCCGCGCCGCCAGACCGCCGCCGCTGGCCGGCAGCGCGGACACCGGCACCTTCCGCGGGGACCGGGCGCGGTGGAACCCCGAGCAGCTGCTCACCGCCGCCGTCGCCCAGGCCCACCTGCTGTGGTACCTGCACCTGTGTGCCGCGCACGGCGTCACCGTGCTGTCCTACGAGGACCGCGCCACCGGCGTCCTCACCGAGGGCGGTGAGGCGGATCACTTCCGGGAGGTCGTCCTGCGCCCCCGCGTGGTCGTCGCCGACTCCCAGACCCTTGCGCAAGCCCATGACCTGCATGAACAGGCTCTGGAGCAGTCCTTCGCCGTCCACTCCGTGCGCTTTCCCGTACGAGTCGAGCCCCACGTCACGAGCAGGCCGGGCGCCACCGCTTGACCTTGTCGCAGCGACAACGTTTCTACTGGTGCCATGCGAATCGGAGAGCTGGCCGCCCTGGCCGGCATCACCCCCCGCGCCGTGCGGCACTACCACCGCATCGGGCTGCTGCCCGAGCCCGAGCGCCTGCCCAACGGCTACCGCGAGTACACCCTGCGCGACGCCGTCGAGCTGGCCCGGGTGCGGCGCCTCAGCGAGCTGGGGCTGAGCCTGGACGAGGTCCGCGAGGTGCTCGCCGACGACGCCGGCAAGGACCTCGTGGAGGTGCTCGGCGAACTGGACGCCGACCTGGCCCGCCAGGAGGCCGCCCTGCGCGAGCGCCGCGCCCGCCTCGCCCAGCTCCTGGCGCAGGCCGGGGCCGGCGAGCGGCTGCCCGCCGAGTCGCCGGTCTCGCCCCAACTCGCCGCCCTCTTCGCCGACATGGCCCGCACCAGCGCCACCCGGCCCGGCCCCGAGCCCGCCATGGCCGCCAAGGAGCGCGAGCTCCTCGCCCTCCTGGAGACGGCCGGCAACGACAGCGGCTGGCTGTCCGGAATGCTGGCCTCCTTCGACAGCGGGCCCGAGGCGATGGAGCGCGCCTACGACGTCTACCACCGGCTCGACGAGCTCCAGAACGCCGCTCTTGACGACCCCCGCGTCGAGGAGACCGCCCGCGCCGTCGTCGCGGCCGTCCCCGCCGGCGCGCTGCCCGTACCGCAGGGCGACGGGGCCGGGGCGGGAGCCTTCGCCGACGCCTTCTTCGCCGACTTCGCGCCCGCGCAGGAGGCCGCTGTCCGCCGTGTGATCGAGCTGCTCAGGGAGCGTGACCGATGACTGCCATCCGCAGAATCGTCCGGTGGGGATGCCTCGCTCTTCTTCCCGGCGAGGTGGTTCTCTTCGTCTGCCTGCTGGGGGGCGTGCCGCTTCCGGGGGTGGTACGGGTGGTGGTCGAGGCCGCTGTGGCGGTCGTGCTTTCCGCCGCGGTGGGTCTGCTCGTCTCCGACTACCGCCGCCACCGCGCCGGGCTCCCCCCGCGCGCCGCCTTCCTCGCCGCCCTCGGGGACACCCTGCCGCCCTCGGTGGTCAAGCTCACCGTCCACGAGGTCACCCTCTCCACCAGCTTTCTGCGCTGGGTCTCGCGCCGGGGGGCGCACGGGGTCGGTGAGGGGGACACCGCGGTGGCGTACGCCTCCGGGCAGACGGTTGTCGTCTTCGGTTTCCTGTTCGTCTCCGTGGTGGAGACCGTCGCGCTCTTCTTCCTGATCCCCTGGCCGGCCGTGCACCTCGTCGTCACCGTGCTCGACGTCTGGGGCGTCTACTTCATCGTCGCCCTGCACGCCTCCTGCGTCGTACGCCCGCACGTCCTGGGCGCCGACGGCTCCCTGCGGCTGCGCTA
This sequence comes from Streptomyces polyrhachis, assembly GCF_042663125.1. Classification (NCBI taxonomy): domain Bacteria; kingdom Bacillati; phylum Actinomycetota; class Actinomycetes; order Kitasatosporales; family Streptomycetaceae; genus Streptomyces; species Streptomyces polyrhachis. Next base: position 58,067 of record NZ_JBHSZO010000028.1, read on the forward strand.
CGGGGCGCTGCTCGACATCCGCGTCCCGGCCGGCCTCATCGCCTCCGCCCGGGTCGAGCGCGCCTACCCCGAGGGCAGGCTCGGGCGCGTCGGCGAGAACGGCGTCGCGGACCTGGCGGTCGCGAGCCAGACGACCGTCACGGTCGAGCTGACCGAGCCGCTGGCCTTCGTACGGGCGCTGGGCGGCCGGGCGCAGGCACGCGGGTTCCGCTTCTACGCCGAGCGGCCGGCCGCCGTGGTCGCCGCGCTCTCGAAGCGCACCGGGGAGACGCCGGGCTCCGCCGCCGTCAGCCGCACCTCCACCCGCTGACCCAGCGGCGGCGCGCCGCCGCCGGCCGGGTCCAGGCGGCCGATGACCGCGGGCTCGTACAGCTGGACCGTGCCGCGGCCGTTCTTGGCGACGTCGACGACCTGGCCCTCGAAGACCTCGCCGATCCGGTCGCTCATCAGCGCCGCCTCCACCAGGTCCACGCACTGCCGCTCCAGCCGCGCCGCCTCCCTCGCGCCCGCCGCCATCTCCTCCGGCAGCGCGGGCAGCGCCTCCAGCACCCACCCGGGCGGCTCGGTGCCCGCGCAGGCGGCCAGGGCCAGCTCGCCGGCGTAGCGGTCGGCCAGGCGGCGCAGGGGGGCGGTGACGTGCGCGTACTCGTCGGCCACGGCGGCGTGCAGGCGGTCGGCCGGGGCGCCGCCCTCGAAGGCCGTGTAGCCGGCGCCGCGCAGGACCGTCGTGCACTGCTGGAGGAAGGCGGCGTGGTTGGCGCGCTGCGGGTTGAGGGAGCGTACGACGTCGGCGTACTCGCTGTCCCTCGGCCACTCCACGTCCAGCGCGCGGGCCGTACGGCGCAGGGCGTCCACCGCGGCGGGGGTGGCGGTGGGCAGCGTGCGCAGCAGGCCCGTGCCGGACTGGAGCATCAGCTCCGCGGCGACCGTCCCGGTGAGGAGCGAGATCTGCGCGTTCCAGCCCTCGGCGGGGAGCTGCGCGCGGTACTCCAGCTCGTAGCGGCCGTTTCGGCGGATGATCTCCTGCTCCGGTACGCCCAGGGAGAGGCCGCCGCGGGTGCGCTCCTGCTCCTCGCGCAGCAGGCCGATGTCGCGCAGGAGGGCGAGCGGCTCCTCCGCCGTGTTCTCGTCGATCCGGCGCTGGGCCGTCTCGTAGTCCAGGCGGGCCCGGCTGCGGATCAGGGCGCGCTCCACGGAGGCGGTCTTCACCGTGCCGGTGGAGTCCAGGTCGATCTGCCAGAGGAGGGCGGGGACCGGCTGGTCGGGGAGGAGGCTGGCGGCGGCCTCGGAGAGCTGCGGGGGGTAGAGGGGGACCCTCGTGTCGGGGAAGTAGAGGGTGGTGCGGCGGCGGTGCGCCTCCTCGTCCAGGGCGCTGTGCGGGTGCACCCAGGCCGATACGTCCGCGATCGCGTACAGGACGCGGTAGCCGCCGGCCGAGGCTCTGGTCAGGTACATCGCCTGGTCCAGGTCCAGTGAGGCCGGGGGGTCGAGGGTGAAGAAGGGGATGTCGGTGGCGTCGCGGTCGGGAAGGGTGGGGGTTTTGGCTGCCGCCTCCGCCTCCGCTGCCACGTCCGGGGGGAAGTCGGGGGGGACGTGCGACTCGATCCGCAGGTCGCGTAGGGCGCGGGTCAGGGGGGTGTCCGCGGGGGCGGGGTGGTGGATGCGGCGGTGGGGCACGGGGTCCACCGTACGGTGGGGGTGCGGGGGGTGCACGTGGGGCTTCGCCCCGGGTTTGCGGGTGTTTGCGGGGGTTGCTTCGTCTGGGGCGGGGCCTCTCCGCGACAACTCCGAAAAGCCATAGGGATTCACTGGCCATCGGTCGATTTGCTGCTCTGCCGGGGGCCTGCGTTGCGGTGCGTCTTTTCGGAGTCGTCGCTCCGGGCCCCTCACACGGGCTGCCGGGTGCGGGTGCGCTCGGGGTGCGTGGGGAGTTCGTCTTCCGGGGCGGGGCCTCATTGCCGGGGGTGGCGAACTGGGTGGTTGCGCCCGTTGGTGTGGGGTTGGAAGAGCAGGGGGTCGGGCTTTCGCTTCGGTGATCGGGGTTGTCTCCATGAAGGCCAGGTGGTGACCGGGCGGGATTCGGTCCATCCCTTTGTGTCCGCCGGGCCGCGCGGGTCCGTGAGTGCGGGCGGCTCGGATCAGGGGCCCGTCGATGACCCCGCAGATCCCGCCGGTGGCAGCTGGCGGGGTAGGCGGCGGCGCAGGCCCTCGCGGGCCAGGCGGGCGGCGGGGGGTAGGGCGGGGGCGGTCGTGCGGCGGGCGCGTCTCGACTCCGCCTCGCAGAGCAGGCAGCGGGGCGGGCCCTCGTCGATCGCGGTCATCGACGTGCCCGGGTGGCGCGCGCAGTGGGTGGCGGGGGTGGCGCGGGAGAGTTCGCGGGCCTCGATGAACGCCTCGTGGAGGAGGTCCGCGACCACCGCGAAGTCCTCCTCGGGGGAGGTGAGTTCCAGCAGGTGGACCCGTTCGTTGACGAGGTACATGCGGCGGCACAGCGAGGTGAACGTGTACGGCGGCGCGGGCAGCGGATAGCCGAGCCGGCGCGGGGGCTCGGACCGGCGCGGGGCGGGCACCTGCCTGCCGAACCGGCGGCGGTCGTTGCACAGCAGGCACAGCCCCCAGTCCGCCGGGGCCTCGGGGTCGACCGCGCCGTTGGGGTGGTCCGGGCAGCCGGTGTAGCTCCGGTCGGGCGCGATGTCGCTCGCGAGCCTGAACGCCACGTACAACTCGTCGGCCAGCGCCTCGAACTGCAGCGCGTGGGCGCCGTCCCACAACTCGTGGAGGAGGTCGCCGAGCGTGGCCATCTTCTTGCGCAGGTCGGGCAGCAGGTAGGGAAGCCGCTGCGGGACGACGAACGATCTCTTACGCACAACCATGTGCCAAGCGTCATAACACAACCCAAGTCCACACAAGTCGAGTTGCCGTATTTCACCCGATGGTGGATGTTCCGCCCACGTCTCTCCGATGCTTCGGGGGCGCCCCGGGCGGTAACCCGCGGCCGGCGCCCTCCCCGCCGTACCCGAAAAACCCGTGGAGATCCGCGCACTGTTGCGGAAACATCCCCCGGGACCGATGAGTTACCGCCGGAGGGCCGGTCTCCACCGGTACAACCCACCGACGCCCCCGCCCGCGCGGCGGCCGCGACCAGAACTCCCCAGCGAGGTACCGACGTGTCAGCTGCGATTCCCGAACCCACGGCCGCGCCGAAGGGCCGCACCCCCTTGGTGGTGCGGCTGCTCGTGCTGGCCACCTTCGTGGTGATCCTCAACGAGACCATCATGATCAACGCCATCCCGCGGCTGATGGAGTCGATGGACGTCACCGAGCAGGCGGCGCAGTGGGTCTCCACGGCGTTCATGCTCACCATGGCCGCCGTGATCCCCGTCACCGGCTGGTTCCTGCAGCGGGTCACCACCCGGCAGGCGTACGGGATCGCGATGGGCGTCTTCCTCGCGGGCACCGTGCTGTCGGCCGTCGCGCCGTCCTTCGGGGTGCTGCTGGCGGGGCGGGTCGTCCAGGCCGCGGGTACCGCCGTGATGATGCCGCTGCTGATGACCACCCTGATGATCATGGTTCCGGAGCAGGACCGCGGCCGGGTCATGGGCAACGTCACCCTGGCGATGTCGGTGGCGCCCGCGCTCGGCCCGGCCGTGTCCGGGGTCGTGCTGCAGGCCGGCTCCTGGCGGCTGCTGTTCGCGGTCATGCTGCCGATCGCGGCCGCGACGACCTTCTTCGGACTGCGCAAGCTGGAGAACATCGGGGAGAAGCAGGCGGGTTCCATCGACTGGTTCAGCGTCTGCGTGGCCGCGCTCGGCTTCGGCAGCCTGGTGTACGGCCTGAGCCTGTTCGCCGAGAGCGACCGCAGGACGCTGGGCGTGGGCATCACCGCCGCGGGGATCGCGGCCATCGCCGTCTTCGTGTTCCGCCAGCTGCGCCTGCAGCGCACCGGCGAGCCGCTGATGGACCTGCGCACCCTGCGGCAGGGCACCTTCACCCTGTCCCTGCTCCTGATGGCCATCGCCTTCCTGACGATGCTCGGCTCGATGATCCTGCTGCCGATCTACCTGCAGAACGTCCGCGGCCTCAGCCCGCTGGAGACCGGGCTGCTGGTCATGCCGGGCGGTCTGGCGATGGGCCTGCTGGGGCCGACCGTCGGCCGGCTCTTCGACCGCCTCGGCAGCCGGCCGCTGGTGCTGCCCGGCACCGCCGGCATCGCCCTGGCCCTCGCCGGGTACACGCAGCTGTCGATGGCGACCCCGTACTGGCAGATCCTGGGCCTGCACGTGCTGCTGATGGTGAGCCTGGCGGCGACGTTCACGCCGGTGTTCACGCTGGGCATGGGCGCGCTTCCCCCGCACCTGTACTCGCACGGCAGCTCCATCCTCGGCACGCTGCAGCAGGTCGCCGCGGCCTTCGGTACCGCGCTGGTGGTGACCGTGATGTCCGCGCGCACCAGCGGGCTGGTCTCCGAGGGCGTCGCCGCCCTGCCCGCGCAGGTGAGCGGCATGAAGCTGGCCTTCGGCGTCGCGGCGGCCCTCGCCGTGCTGACGGTCGCCGTCGCGGCGAAGCTGCCGAACCGGCTCCCCGCCCCCCAGGAGGCGGCCCCCGCCGGGCTCCCCGCCGACACCCCGCCCGGCGAGGAGGAGGCCGTCGGCGTCAGCAAGTCCTGAGCACGGCGCCCCGCACGTCAGGGCGGCTCTGGACGGGCCCGGGGGTACGCGCCCCGGGCCCGTCCGGGGCATTCCCGCGCCCCTGCCACACTGGAAGGGATCACGCGGGGGAAGGACGGGCCGAGGAGCCATGGGCAAGCGCAGCCAGGAGCGCCGCAGGGCGCGGCAGGGGCAGCACGGCGGACCGGCGGCGCACGGGTCGCGCGGTTCGCACGGGCAGCCGCCCCAGGACGCCGCGCCGCCGCGCACCCGCTCCCTCGCCGAGGAGCTGGCGTACCGGATCGCCGCCGTGGCCCAGGCCCCCGAGGAGTGCGCCGAGCGCGAGACCACCGCCGCCGCCTCCTGGCTGTTCGCCGCCGAGGAGCAGGTCGGCCCGCTCGGCCGGGCGGTGCTGGCCGACGGCGAACGGCGGCTGGAGGCGCTGTGGCGGCGCGGCTGGCAGCCCGCCGACGTCGTACGCGTCGCGCGCAGGGAGCTGGGGCCGGTGCACACCCGGGTGGCCGTGGACCTGATCGCCGCGGAGGCCCGGCGCTATCCGGCGGCCGGGCTGGACCGCCGCTGGGCGGCGCAGCTCGCGGAGGCGGGCGCCGAGCCGTGGTGGGGCGCGGACGAGGAGTGGCTGCCGGCGCTGCCGGGCCGGCAGCGGAGCGACCGCTTCCTGCTGGCGGTCGCCGTGTTCGAGCTGCTGCGGCTGCTGTTCCGGCTGCCCGCGCTGGAGGTGCTCTGCACGCCGCCCGGCACTGGCGCCGCCGTGCACGCCGCCCGTCCCGCCTCCCCCGGGGCGGCGCGGACGCTGGGGCGGATCCGGGCGCTGCTGGCCAAGGCGGAGTCGACGGAGTTCCCCGAGGAGGCCGAGGCGCTGACGGCCAAGGCGCAGCAGCTGATGGCCGAACACAGCATCGGCGAGGCGCTGTTGGCGGCGCGGGGAGCGGCGCACGACGCACCGGCCGGGATCCGGCTGGGGGTGGAGAGCCCGTACGAGCAGCCCAAGGCGGCGCTGCTGCACGAGGTGGCGGAGGCCAACCGCTGCCGGGCGGTGTGGTCCAAGGAGCTGGGCTTCTCGACCGTCGTCGGCTTCGAGGCCGATCTGGACGCGGTGGAGCTGCTGTACACCTCGCTGCTGGTGCAGGCGACGGCCGCGCTGGGGGCTGAGGGCGCCCGCGCGGGTGGCGGCAGCCGCCGCCGTGCCTTCCGCGCCTCGTTCCTGAGCGCGTACGCGGCGCGGATCGGCGAGCGCCTCGGCGAGACGACCGCGGCGGCGACCGCGCGGGCGGCGGGCGCGGACGGTACGACGGACGGCGCGGCGGCCGACGGGACGGCCATCGAGGGCGCCGGGGCCGCCGGGTCCCCGCTGCTGCCCGTCCTGGCCGCCCGCCACCGGGCCGTCGAGGAGGAGGCCGACCGGATCTTCCCGGCCGTGACCCGCTCGCGCGCCTCGGCCGTCTCCGACTGGGAGGGCTGGACCAGCGGCCGGGCGGCGGCCGACCGCGCGGGGCTGCGCGCGGAGGGCGGCAGGCTCCCGGCGGGTTGACGGGCCCCGTCCGGCACCGGCCGCTCCCCCGCCCCGACCAGCCCACCCCCACCCGGCCAACCGACCCCCGTCCCTCCGCATCCTCCCCGATATGACCATCCGTCAACTACGCTGTGGGGCAAGGTTCTTGCATATGCGGGCGCCGGTCCGTCGCGGGGCGGGGGCCCGCCCGGGATCATCACAGGGGGGCTCATGCGTATCGCGCTGAGTGTCGAGGGCGGCCGGGACGACGAGCTGGAGGCCCTGGAGCTGGCCGTCGCGGAGGAGCTGCGCGAGGAGGGCGTGCGCACCGCGCGCTCCACCGGCGAGGTCGAGCCGGGCGCCCTGGGCGCCGAGGAGATCCTGCTCTTCGTGGGGACGAACGTGCTGCTGCCGGTGACCCTCACCGCGCTCTACGACTACGTCAAGGCCCGGCTGCGCGGCCCCCAGCACGCCGGGCTGCGCTTCCACCTCGTACGGACCGACCTGCCGGACGGAACCCGCCGTATCGAGCTGACCGCGGAGGGGGAGGCGCAGGACGTGGCCGCGGTGCTGAAGGAGCTGCAGTGAGCCAGGAGCCGGGGCCCGGGGACGACAACCGGGTCTCCCCCGCCCTGTCCACCGCGCTGCTCGTCGGCGGCACCTCCTATCCCGGCAGCGAGCTGGCCGACGTGCCCGCCGCCGCGCGCAACCTGGCCCGCCTGCGCGAGCGGTTCGCGGACCCCGGGCTGTGGGGGCTGGACTTCATCCGGCTGCAGTGCGCGGAGAACCTGACCCGGGCCGCCTTCCTCAGCTCCCTCGCCGCCGTCTACAAGATGAGCGACCCCAAGGGGCTGTTCGTCCTGTACTTCGCCGGCCACGCCCACTACGACAAGCGGGAGCGGAAGCTCTATCTGGCCTCCTCCGACACCCGCAGCCTCAGCTCCCCGCAGAACTCCATGGTGGCCCTCGCCGACATCTTCGACACGGTCCGCGCGATCGAGGAGCAGGCCCCCGCCGCGGCGAGGAAGCTGCTGATCCTCGACTGCTGCTTCGCCGGCGGCGCGATGGAGAGCGCCCCCACCGAGGCCTCGGCGATCGACGACGAGAGCGGCTGGTACATCATGGCCGCCGCCGCCAGGAACCGCACGGCGCTGGGCGAGTCCGACCGCGAGCACACCTTCTTCACCGGCGCGCTCCTGGGCGCGCTGGAGGGGGTGAAGGAGAACAGGCCCGGCCTGTCGCCGCGCTGGGTCTTCGAGACCGTCCACCACGCCATCGCCCGGTCCCCCGACGCCGACGGCGCGCTGCTCAAGCCCCAGCAGTCCGCCGCCCTGTGGGCGGACCGCCCGTGGGTGCGCAACGCGCTCCACGAGGACCCCCCGCCCCGGCCGCACGTCTACGGGCCCGCGCCCACCCCCGAGCACTCCCCCGCCCCCCTGCCCATCCCCGACGGCTTCTCCCGTCTCCCCCAGCCGGAGCCCGGCTTCACCGGCCGCACGGAGGAACTCGAGGCCGCCGCGCGCCGGTTCGGCCAGCGCGCCGTGCTGCCCGTCTACGGGCCGAGCTACGCGGGCAAGTCGGCCTTCATCCGCCAGCTGCTCGCCTCCGCGGACATCCAGGCGGCCTCCCCGCCCGAGCAGCCCTGGCTGCTGATGGAGATGATCATCCGCAACCGCAGCGGCGAGGCCCCGGTCCTGGGCACCCTGGCCTCCGCGCTCAAGGTGCGCCTGCACGACGTCGACCAGTCGGGCGGCGGCATCGGCGACCCGCGCCGCGAGCTGGTCGTCGACCGGCTGCGGGAGCTGGCCCAAGGGCGCACGCTGCTGCTGGTCATCGACTGCGGCCGGCTCGGCTACGACTCCCGGCACATCCGCGATGAGCTGGAGGAGCTGCTCGCCCACCCCTACTTCCGCGACACGGCGAACATCGTCATCTCCCGCGTGCCCGTCCAGGTGGAGGGCGACCAGCAGCTCGTCCAGAAGGCGCCGGTGCGGCTGGCGGAGCTGCGCGACGAGGAGGCCGCCGAGCTGCTGACCCGGCTGCTGGCGGCGGAGCACATCACCGTCGAGGGCGCGCAGGTGCTGGACCGCGTCCAGGACGGCCGGCTGCGCCTCCCGGGCGAACTGATCCGCAGCGCCCAGGGGTTCATCAGCCGGGCGGAGGGCCCGGGGGCGGCCGGGGCACCCGATCCGGGCGCGGTGGCGGCCGCCCTGGTGGAGGGCACGGCGCCCAACCTGGCCCGGATCCTGGGCGAGTTGGGCTGCTCCCTCGCCAGCGCCGGTACGTCGCCCGCCCTGCCGGAGCCGCTGGCGCTGCTCGCCGTGTGGAGCCTCGCCGACCGGCTGGCGCTGCCCCAGTCCGTACTGGAGGACCCCGCGGTCGGCTTCCCTTCCCGCCTCATCGGCCGGCTGGGGGACGCCCGGGTCCTGACGACCGACGAGTCCGGCCGGCTGCTGCTGGGCCGGGCCAGCGAGCACGCGCTGCGCACCCTGCTGCTGGCCGCGCTGAAGCGGCGGGCGGACCCGGAGGACGAGCCGGACGACGACGACCCCTTCGTCCCACCCCGCGCCGCCCTGGACGCCCTCTTCCCCGCCGGTCTGGGCCCCGACGGCATCGACAGCCGGCTCGCCGCGGCGGCCAGCACCCTCTTCGTCGTCGCCGACGGGTCGCTGGACAGCGACGACGAGCGGGCAGTCGGCGCCTTCCAGGCGCAGCTGCTCTCGGCGCTCGGCTGGATCGAGGACGACGGCGCCGCCTGGCTGCCCGCGCTGCACGAGGTGGTCTGCTCGCTCGTGGTCGCCCCGGAGGGCGACGTGCCGTACCTCTCCGGCTCGGCGGAGGGGAGGCGGGCGGCGGAGGAGGAGCGGGCGGCCCGCGAGGAGCGGGCGGCGGCGCGGCGGGAGGAGGAGCCGGCGCAAGTCCCCGCCGCCGAGGAGCCGTTGGAGGACCAGGAGCCGGTCCTCACCCCCGTGCCGGTGCCCGAGCCCGCCCTCCTCACCCACTCCCTCTTCCGCCTCTACCACGCCGTCGCCACCCTGACCTTCGCCGCCCGCGTCGACGGCGCCGTGGCCGAGAGCGGGGACGGGTTCACCGCCGCCGCCGCGGACTTCGCCGCCGCGCTGGCCGACTGCCGGCCCGAGCAGGTCCCGCACGCCCTGCTGCGCTCCGCCGACACCTCCCTCGCGCTCACCGGCAAGCGGCTGGGTCTGAGCGTGCGCCTGCTGGACGTACGGCTGGCGGCGGCGGACCTGGTCCACGAGGGCGCGCTGTGGCGCGGCCCCGGCCAGGCCTCGCGGATCACGCTCGCCGTGTCGTGGCTGCTCAACACCGCCGAGAGCCTCATCGACGCCAACCGCCTCCCCGAGGCGGGCGAGTTCGCCGACAAGGCCGCCTCCCTGGTCGGCGACACCCTGCGCCACGACGACAGCCCGCGCAACCGCCAGGCCCGCCTGCAGCTCAACGGCCGGGTCTCGCGCGTGCGCAGCCGGCTGCTGACCGACCCGGCGGAGAGCCGGCGGGAGCTGCTGGGGGTGGTACGGGGCGCGGTCGCCGGCCTGGAGATCACGTACGACAACCACGAGCCGCTCTCCCTGTGGTCGATGCGGCTGCTGGAGTCGGCCGTCCTGCTGATCCAGCAGAGCGCCAGCGCCGAGGAGTTGGAGGAGGCGCGCTCGCTGGTGATGGACGCGCTGGACCGCTGCTGGGGCGAGCGGCGCGGCTGGCCGGCGACGCTCTGCGTGGCGGTGGCGCGCTTCCTGCGCCGGGTCTACGCCCGCAGCTCCGACCCGGAGGCGGTGCTGCGCGGCGCGCACGAGGCGGTGGAGCTGCTGGAGAAGCTGCCGTGCGTCGCGGAGGCGGCCCAGGGCGACACCCCGCACCTGATCCCCGCGCCCCGCACCGCCGCCGAGGCGCAGCCGCCCCCGCTCGCCCACCAGGAGACGGCGAACGTGCTGAGCGCCCTGGCCCAGTCGCTGGGCTTCCAGGCCCGCGCGCTGCGGGACAGCCAGCGCCACGGCGCGGCCCGCGCCCGGCTGGCGAAGGCCGCCGAACGGGCCCGTGCGGCCATCGAGTTGGCGCCGGGCACCTTCGCCTACTCGGTGTGGCTGCGGCAGGTGCTGGACATCTGGCGCACCACCGCGCGCACGGGCGAGGCCGGTGAGGCGGCCGAGCGGCGGCGCAGGACCTCGGTGCGGGCGGTGCGCTCCTGGCTCTCGCAGGAGAACGAGCACTCCCACCACCACGCGCTGCTCGACCTCACCTGCCTGGAGTCGGACTGGATCTCGCAGGGCAGTCTGCGCGGCGCGGCCCAGCAGCCGGGCACGGACTTCCTCACGATCCACCCGGTGGTGCAGAAGCGGGAGATCGACGCGATCTACCGCGAGCGCCACCAGAAGCTGAAGGAGCACCGCTACCGCTACGGCCCCTCGATCGAACTGTGCGCGCTGGAGACGCGGTTGGAGCGCGAGCACTGCCGCTGGTCGGGGATGCTCGAGTTCAACATCGCCCTGCGGGAGAAGAAGGAGAAGGGCGGTCCCGGCCCGGTGAGCCGGGCCCCGCAGGTCAACAACAACCCCGTCTTCGACCTCTTCGCCGACGCCCGCCGGCACTGGCCGGGCGACCCGCGGCTGATCGCCGCCGAGGCCGCCTTCCACCGCTACGTGTGGCGCTACGGCAAGTCCATCGAGCTGTACGAGCACCTGGCGCGCACGGCGCCCAACGGCGAGGTGCGGCGGGTGGCGAAGCTCTCCGCGGCGGAGGCGATGCTGGCGGAGGTGGAGTACACCTCCGCCGACCGCCGCCCCAACTGGCACGAACGGCTCATGGGGGCGCGGGAGTTGCTGGGCTCGATCGACAGCCGCGACAGCCGGGTCGGGCTGGCGGCGGTGCTGCGCGCACGGGTCGCCATCCGGCTGCGGGAGCCGGTGCACTGGGAGCCGATCGACGCCGCCTTCGAGTCGGTGGTCGGCGGCGACTACGCCGGCACGGTCGGCCGCTTCCTGGACCGCCGCCACTACGGGGGCGAGCGCACCCCCTCCCGGCTGGGGGACCTGGCGCGCATCACGGTCAAACGGGGGCGGGGCGGCCGGGACGGCCAGGACGCAGAGGCGGCGGGGGGCCTGTTCCGTACGTACCTGGCGGACGAGGAGGCGGCCGGCGGGGACGAGCCGCCGGCGGCGGTCCCCGCGCCGGCCGCGGCGACGGCGGCCGACCAGGAACCGGGGCAGTTCACCTCGGAGTTCCTCGGCGAGCTGCTGCTGGCGGACTTCACCAGCGTGCAGCTGCTCAACGGACTGGGGAAGCTCTACCTGGACCGCGCCCGCCACCTGGTCACCCGACATGAAGAGGTGGAGGGCAGCGCACCGGGCCCCGCCTCGCCGACGGCCCTGGAGGCGGCGGAGTTCACCCGCCGCGCCTACGACTGCCTGGACGCCTGCCGGATGCTGCAGGAGGCGCACGGCAACGAGTCGATCGTGATCAAGTTCGAGCGGGGCCGGGCGGTGACGCTGGCCGCGGGGTACCTGCACAGGGCCGACCCCTTCCCCCCGCAGCTGATGCGCGGGCGGCGCCCGCAGATCCAGCAGGCCGTCACGCTGCTGCTGACCGCGCGGCGGCACAGCGTGGGCGGCTTCAACGCCGTGTGCTCGTACGCCGTCTCGCAGAACAACGACGTGCAGACCCGGCTGGGGCTGCGCGACTCGCGGTGAACGGGGGCGGCTTGACGGCCGCCCCCGCTGGACTACCGCAGGTGCGAGGTGTCGTTGAGCAGCCGCACGGAGGCGTTTCCGTCGGCGTAGTAGGCCACCGCCGAGAGGGACGCCGCCGACAGCTCCATCCGGAACATCGACTCGGGCGGCGCCTGGAGCGCCAGCCGTACCAGCGTCTTGATCGGCGTGACGTGGCTGACGACGAGGACCGTCTTGCCCGCATAGCGGGCCAGCAGCTTGTCGCGGGCCACGGCCACCCGGCGGGCGATCGCCGCGAAGGACTCCCCGCCACCGCTGGGCGCGGCCTGCGCGGACTTCAGCCAGGCGGCCAGCTCGTCGGGGTGGCGCTCCTGGACCTCGGCGAAGGTCAGCCCCTCCCAGGCGCCGAAGTCCGTCTCGCGCAGGGCCTCCTCGACCCGTACGTCCAGACCCAGCCGCCCGGCGACCGCCTCGGCGGTCTCGCGGGCGCGCGCCAGCGGCGAGCTGACGACGGCCTGGACGCTGCCGCGCTCGCCGAGCAGCGCGGCGGCGGCCGCGGCCTGGCGGCGGCCGGTGTCGGACAGGGAGACGTCGCCCGTGCCGGAGAAGCGCTTCTGCGGCGTCAGCGGCGTCTCGCCGTGGCGCAGCAGGACGAGCGTGGTGGGCGTCCCGAGGTCGGCGCCCCAGCCGGCGGCGGGGGGCGCGGTCTCGTCCTCGTCCTCCATCGGAATCGCAGCCGCAGCCGCGGACCCAGCCGAGACTGAAGCCGATGCCGATGCCGACGCCGAAGTCCCCAGCTCCGCCGCCGAGTTGCGCGCCGACCACTGCTCGCCGCGCTTGCCCGCGTCCATCGCCTCGTTGGCGAGCCGGTCGGCGTGCTTGTTCCGCTCGCGCGGGATCCACTCGTAGGTGACCTGCCCGGCGGGGAAGACCGCCTTGGCCTCGGCGGCCAGCGGCTTCATGTCGGGGTGCTTGATCTTCCAGCGCCCCGACATCTGCTCCACGACGAGCTTGGAGTCCATCCGCACCCGCACCTGCGCGCCGGGGTCGAGCGCGTACGCCGCCCGCAGCCCGGCGACCAGGCCGCGGTACTCCGCGACGTTGTTCGTCGCCACCCCGATGTACTCGGCGGCCTCCGCCAGCACGCCGCCGCTCGCGGCGTCCATGACCACCGCCCCGTAGCCGGCGGGCCCCGGATTGCCCCGGGAGCCTCCGTCGGCCTCCATCACCAGCCGCATGCCCATCGCCCCTGCTCCTGCCCCTGCTCCCGTACCGCCGACCTCAGATGCCGGATTCGGGCGTACGGATCAGGATGCGGCGGCAGTTCTCGCAGCGCGCCACCGTGTCGGGGGCGGCGGAGCGGATCTCGTTCAGCTCGGTGATGGCCAGCTCCTGCCGGCAGCCCTCGCAGCGCTTCTGGTAGAGCCGCGCGGCGCCCACGCCGCCCTGCTGGGCGCGCAGCTTGTCGTAGAGCTTGATCAGGTCGGCCGGCACGGAGGCGGCGACGATCTCGCGCTCCTTGTCCACTGCGGCGGCCTCGCTGTCGAGTTCGGCGACGGCCGCGTCGCGGCGCGCGACGGCATCGGCGGCCTTCGCCTCGAACTCGCCGACACGCGCGGTCAGTTCGGTCAGGCGGGCCTGGGCTGCCTCGCGGCGCTCCATGACCTCCAGGACGATGTCCTCCAGGTCGCTCTGGCGGCGGCCGAGGGAGACGATCTCGCGCTGGAGGTTCTCCAGGTCCTTGGGGGAGGTCACGGCGCCGGAGTCGAGGCGCTGCTGGTCGCGGGTGGTGCGCTGGCGCACCTGGTCGACGTCCTGCTCGGCCTTGACCTGCTCGCGCGCGGTGTCGGAGTCGCGGGTGCGGGCGGCGACCAGCAGGTCGCGCTGCTGCTTCAGCTCGGCTTCCAGCCCGGCGATCTCGGCGTGCTCGGGGAGGTTCTTGCGCTTGTGCGCGAGCTGGGTGAGCCGTACGTCGAGGGCCTGGAGGTCGAGAAGCCGGATCTGGTCGGCGGGCGCGGCGTTCAAACTGATCGCTCCGTGGAGTGAGTGGGGACGGGGGAGGGAAGGGAGAGCTGCGTCCAGGGGTCGGTGACCAGGGAGGAGACGTGCACGCGCAGGCCCCAGCCCTTCCGGTCGGAGATCTGGTCGAGCTGGGCTGCGGCCATGTCGCACCAGGGCCGCTCGGTGGCCCAGTGCGCGGCGTCCACGAAGGCGGGGCCGCCGGACTGCACGGCCTCGGAGACCGGGTGGTGGCGCAGGTCGGCGGTGACGAAGACGTCCACGCCCGCCGCGCGCACCTCGGCGAAGAGGCTGTCGCCGGAGCCGCCGCAGACGGCGACGGTGCGCACCTCGCGCTCCGGGTCGCCGGCGGTGCGCACGCCCTGGGCGGTGTGCGGCAGCCGGGCGGCGGCCAGCTCGGCGAAGGCGCGCAGGGTCATGGGGGCGTCCAGCTCGCAGACGCGCCCCAGGCCCCGGCGTCCGGCCGGGTCGGTCGCGTCCGGTACGAGGGGGGCGGTGACGCGCAGGCCGAGTGCCCCGGCGAGGGCGTCGGAGACGCCCGGGTCGGCGCGGTCGGCGTTGGTGTGGGCGACGTGCAGCGCGATGTCGTTCTTGATCAGCGTGTGCACGACGCGGCCCTTGAAGGTGTCCGCCGCGACGGTGGAGGTGCCGCGCAGATAGAGGGGGTGGTGCGTGACCAGCAGGTCGGCGCCCAGCTTCACGGCCTCCTCGACGACGTCCCCGACGGGGTCGACGGCGAACAGGACGCGCGTCACGGGCGCCTGCGGATCACCGCAGACGGTGCCGACGGCGTCCCAGGACTCCGCGCGGTCGGCGGGCCAGAGCCCGTCGAGGGCGGCGATGACTTCTTGCAGAGCGGGCACGGGCCAAGGGTACTGCCACCCGGGGGGCGCTCCCCTCCCGAGCGCGACTGGTACTCGACCGATGCACAAGCCCGCGATTTCGCTCAGCGAAACGCCGAAACGGCCACCCTTATGTGTGAAGGTCACCGACTCGCGTTGTTCGTGTGGAAGTACGAAGCCTACGTTCTGGCTCCGGGAGGTGAGCCGAACATGACGACGACAGCAGCCGTGGAAGCAGAAGCGGCCGATGAAGGCACAGCGGATGCAGCGGACACAGCGGGCGTGGGCACGGCGGCCCGGCGGACGGGATTCACCGTCGCCGCGGACGGCTCGTACGCGGCCTGTCTGGCGACGGACCGCGCGGAGAACTGGTACCCGGAGCGCTGGACCCTGGCCGGCCCCGAGCCGTACGCGGTGCCGCTGCCCTGCCGGCAGCCCGAGGAGCCGGACAGCACGGTGCTGCCGCTGACCGACGGCCGGGTGCTGATCCGCCGGCGGGTCGATGGGCGGCACCGGTTCTCGCTGCTCTACCCCTCGGGCCCGGCCACCGGCGAGCAGCCCTGCGGGGCGCTGGAGGCGCCCGGTGCGGGCGCGGAGGGGGAGATCGAGCTGATCGCCCCGGCCCCCGGCTGCGCGGAGGTCTTCGCGCTCGTCCCCGCCGGGGAGTCGACGCGGCTGTGGCTGGTCCACGACTCCTCCGGGGGCGGTCCGGGGCCCGCGCTGGCGGCGGAGCTGCCCGGCCGCTGCACCGGCGGGCACTGGCTGGACCGCGACGGGCGGCTGCTCGCCGTGGACCGCGAGGTGGACGGGCGCACCAAGACGGTCGCGGTGGACCTGGGGCGCGGCGGCGAGGTGAGCCCGCTGCTGCAGATCACCGCCGAGAGCAACGACCACCTGGTGCTGGCCGACCCGGACAGCGGTCTGCTGCTCGTACGCTCCGACGCGCCCGGCGTGGGCGACCGGCTCGGCTGGGGGGTGCTGGGCAGTACGCGCCCGGTGCGCTTCTCGCTGACGGTGCCGGACACCGCGCTCACGCCGTTCGCCGTCCAGCCCGGCCAGGTGCTGACGCCGGAGCGGTGCGGGGTGGCGCTGCGGCTGGACGGCCCGGCGGGCAGCTGGCTGGGCGTCTGGCGGCCGGGCGAGCGCGGACTGCACCATCTGGCGCCGCCGTTGGGCTGGATCACCGGGACGGGTCTGTGGACCGGCTCCGGCGAGCTGCGCCTGCCGTGCGCCACCGACGACCAGCTCTGCGGACTGGCGAGGATCACCCTGCCTGATCCGGGCCCCCGGTCCGCAGTGACGCTGCCCGCCCCGCCCGAGCGGGCAGCGTGGACGGGGCCTGCGCCGGGTGAGCCGGCGCAGGCCCCCGACCCCGACCGCCGCCCGGCGCGCAGACGGGGGCTGAGCCTGCGCAAGAAGGCGGCCCGCCCGGTGCCGCTGGGGAAGGCGCCGATGGCGCGGGAGAGCACGGCGGGGGGCTGAGAGGCTGTTGCCGAACCCCCGTCGCCCGGGTACGGGGCGCGGTGGCCGCGGGTCGGCAGCCGCGCCCCGTGCGCGTGCCGCCGCCGAACGGGCGACCCTCCCGGCCGGTCGCTTGGTCATATTTTCGGTTTGTAGTGAATTGGCGCCATGCGCGCCCCCACCCCCGGCCTCCGCCCGGCCCCCGCCCGCCTCGCCCTGGCCGCCGCCCTGCTCCTCGCCACCGCCGCCACCGCGTCCTGCGGCGGCCTGCCTACGGCCGCGGGCGACGGCCCCGACACCGCGGGGAAGGGCGTGTCGGCCGGTCACGGCCACCCCGCCGCCCCCTTCACCCTCCTCGGTACCGGCGACGTCCTCCCCCACGACTCGATCATCGACCAGGCCGCCGCCGACGCCGCCGGCAGCGGCAGCGGCGAGGGCTACGACTTCGCGCCGATGCTCTCCGGCGTCCGGGACACCGTCACCGCCGCCGACCTCGCGATCTGCCATCTGGAGACCGTCTCCGGCGGCCCCGACGGCCCGTACACCGGCTACCCGGCCTTCACGTCCCCGCCCCAGGTCTCCGCCGGGCTGCGCGCCACCGGCTACGACTCCTGCTCCACCGCCTCCAACCACACCCTCGACGCCGGCACCGACGGCATCCGCTGGACCCTGGAGGCCATGGACGCGGCCGGGCTGCGGCACACCGGCTCGGCGCGCACCGCCGCCGAGGCCCGCGAGCCCGCCCTGCTGCGGACGCCCACCGGCGCGCGCGTGGCCCAACTCGCCTACACCTACGGCACGAACGAGATCCCGCTGCCCGCCGGCCGCCCCTGGGCGGTCAACCTCCTGGAGCCCGAACGGATCATCGCCGACGCCCGCCGGGCCCGCCGCGCGGGCGCGGACGTGGTGGTCGTCTCGGTGCACTGGGGCTCGGAGTGGCAGGAGGCCCCCGACGAGCTGCAGCTGCGCACCGCCCGCCGACTCACCGCCGCCCGCACGAAGGGGCGCCCCGACATCGACCTGATCCTGGGCACGCACGCACACGTGCCCCAGCCGTACGAGAAGGTCAACGGCACCTGGGTGGTCTACGGCATGGGCGACCAGATCGCCGGCCGGATGGTCAACCACGAGGGGCTGCCCGACCCGCGCGGCAACTGGGGCACCCTGGCCCGCTTCACCTTCGCCCCGCCCGAGCGCGGGGGCGGGCGCTGGCCGGTGTCCCGGGCGGAGTTCCTGCCGCAGCTGATGGACCTCGACGGCCCGAGCCCGCGCGTGGTGAACCTGGCGGCGGCGGCCGGGGACGGCCCCGCGTACTACGGGGAGATCCGCGACCGCATCGCCGACATCGTCCTCAGCCGGGGCGCGGCGGAGGACGGCCTGGTCATGGGGCGCTGATCACGCGGACGTACGCACCGGACGCCGGTCGCCCGGAAGCAGCAGCGCCATCCCCACCAGCGCCACCGCGAGCAGGATCGAGCCGGTACGGAAGGCAAGCGCGTAGCCCTCGGCGAGCGCGGCCTCCGTCTCGGCCGCTCCGGTGCGGGCCGCGGCGACGGTCGCCAGCACGGAGAGCCCGAGCGAACCGCCCATCATCCGCGAGGTGTTGGAGATCCCGGAGACCAGTCCGGCCTCGGCGGCGGGGACGCCGGAGGTGGCGGCGTTGACCAGCGGGGTGGTGAGGACGCCGGCGCCGAACATCATCAGCAGGCCGGGGCCCAGCAGCGTCGCGGCGTAACTGCCGTGCTCGGTCAGCGCGAAGCTCTGCCAGAGGTAGCCGCAGAAGGTCAGCGCGCAGCCCGCCAGCGCGGTGCGCTTGGCGCCCAGGCGCAGCATCAGCCGGGGCGCCAGCTTGGAGCCGGCCACGATGATCAGCGACATGGGCAGGAAGACCAGCCCGGCCCGGATCGGCGAGTAGTGCAGCACGTTCTGCATGTAGAGGGTGAAGAAGTACCAGGAGGAGAAGGTCGCCGCCCCGATGCCGAACATCGCCGCGTTCGCCGTGGCCAGCGGGCGCAGCCGGAAGAGGGCCAGCGGCACCAGCGGCGCCGCGGTCCGCGACTCCACCAGGCAGAAGACCGCCAGCAGCGCCAGCCCGCCGCCGATCGGCGCCAGTGCCTGGTACGAGCCCCAGCCGACCGCCTCCGTCTGCACCACGCCGTAGGCCAGCGCCGCCAGCCCGCCGGTCGCCAGCACCGCGCCGGGCACGTCGAGCCGGCGCCGCTCGCCGCGGCTCTCGCGCACCCACAGCGCCGCGGCCAGCAGGACCAGCGCGCCCACCGGCACGTTGATCAGCAGCACCCAGCGCCAGGAGAGCGCCTCGGTGAGCAGCCCGCCCACCAGGCTGCCGGCCGCGCCGCCGCCCGCGCCCACCGCGACCCAGGTGCCGATCGCCCGCGAGCGGGCGGGCCCCTCGGGGACGGCGGCGGTGAGCAGGGTGAGCGTGGCCGGGGAGAGCACGGCGGCGCCCAGGCCCTGCACGGCGCGGGCGGCGACGAGCTGCCAGGGCTGCTGCGCCAGCCCGCCGGCCAGGCTGGCCAGGACGAAGACCGCGAGCCCGAGGAGGAAGACGCGCTTGCGGCCGAAGAGGTCGCCGGCCCGCCCGCCGAGGAGCTGCAGCCCGGCGAAGGTGAGGGTGTAGGCGTTGAGCACCCACTGCAGTCCGGTGGTGGACATGCCCAGGTCGGCGCGGATCTGCGGCAGCGCGACGTTCATGACCGACACGTCCAGGACGATCAGGAACTGCCCCGCGCAGGCCACCGCCGCCACCGCCCACAGCGGGGGCGTCCCCCCGCGGACGGCACGGAGCGCGGGGCGGGGTGGGGCGGCTGGGGCGTGGGAGGAGTCGACCATGGGGGCCATCCAACCAAGGCGCGTACGGCGTGCGCATCGGGATATCGGCGTAGGCCCCTGTGACCTCCGACCTAGGACCCCCCGAGGCCGCCGCATAGGGTGGCGCGCATGTCGCAGCGCACCGCCCCCGCACCCGCCGCCGTCCCCGCACCCGGGATCCTGGCCGCCTTCACCGAAGCCAAGGGCTTCATGCCCGTCGACGAGGGGCTCGCCCTGTACGCGGCGGCCGTCGGGGCCGGGCGGCTCGGGCTGCCGCTGCTGGAGGTCGGCACGTATTGCGGGCGCTCCACGATCCTGCTCGCGGACGCCGCGCGCGGCGCCGGGGTGAGCGCCGTCACGGTCGACCACCACCGGGGCAGCGAGGAGCAGCAGCCGGGCTGGGAGTACCACGACCCGACGGTGGTCGACGCCGAGCTGGGCGTGATGGACACCCTGCCCGCCTTCCGCCGCACCCTGCACCGCGCCGGTCTGGAGGAGCACGTCCTCGCCCTGGTCGGCCGCTCCCCGCAGGCCGCCGCGCTGTGGGGGACGCCGCTGGGGCTGGTCTTCGTCGACGGCGGCCACACCGACGAGCACGCGAGCGGCGACTACGAGGGCTGGGCGCCGCACCTGGCGCCCGGCGGGCTGCTGGTCATCCACGACGTCTTCCCCGATCCGGCGGACGGCGGCCAGGCCCCGTACCGGATCTACCTGCGCGCACTGGAGTCCGGGGCCTTCGAGGAGGTCTCCGCCACCGGCTCGCTGCGGGTGCTGCGCCGCGGTACGGGAGCGGCGCTCTGATCGGCGGGTCTACGATCACAGGCGTGTCGGAGTCGAACGGTCGGATACGGGCCCTGCGTCTGGGCGCGGCGCTGTGTGCCGCCGCCGCGCTGGCGGGGTGCCAGGGCAGCACGTCGGCGCAGGAGCCGCGGGGCGCCGCGTCGGCCCGTACCCCTGCCCCGAGTGCCCCGAATGCCCCGCGTGCCACAAGCCCCGGCCCCTCCCCCGACGCCAAGCGCCCCCAAGTCGACGCCAAACCCCTCACCGGCAGGGTCGTCGTCCTGGACCCGGGCCACAACCCGGGCAACCGGCGGCACCCGGCGGAGATCAACCGCAGGGTCGACGTGGGCACCCACGCCAAGGAGTGCGACACCACGGGCACGGCGACGAACGACGGCTACAGCGAGGCGGCGTTCACCCTCGATGTCGCCCGCCGGGCCCGCGAGTTGCTGCGCGCGCAGGGCGCCGTGGTGCGGCTCACCCAGGACGGCGAGCGGGCCTGGGGGCCGTGCATCGACGAGCGCGCGGCGATCGGCAACCGGGCGCACGCGGACGCGGTGGTCTCCATCCACGCGGACGGCGCGGGCGCCGGCGACCGCGGTTTCCACGTGATCCTCCCCGCCCCGGTGCACGAGGGAGGCGCCGACAACCGGGCGGTCGTGGGGATCTCACGGGAGTTGGGCGAGGCGCTGAAGGCGGCCTTCGCCCGGCGGACGGGCAGCCCGGTGAGCAACTACACCGGCGGGGGGAGCGGGTTCACGGTGCGCTCGGATCTGGGCGGGCTGAATCTGTCGACCGTGCCCAAAGTGTTCATCGAATGCGGCAATATGCGCGACAGGCAGGACGCCGCGCGCCTGAAGGATGCCGACTGGCGGCAGCGGGCGGCCCAGGGGGTGGCCGCCGGGGTGGCGGCCTTCCTGGGGGGACAGTGACACCGGTGTCAGCAGCGGCCCGTACGATGGACGCGCTCCGCGGCGCCCCCACCCGGCGACCGGCACACGAACAGTGTCCGCACCACGACGACCTGTAAAGGACCATCAGTGAACATCCGCTCACTCACTCGGGGCGACGGCGTAGTGATCGGAGCAGCGTTGCTGCTGTTCGTCGCCTCGCTCCTCAACTTCTACGTCGCCGACTGCCCCTCCGGCATGTCCGGCGACCAGTGCGCAAACCTCAACGACAAGGCGCCCAGCGGCTGGTCGGGCGACCTCTTCACCGCCGTGACGGCGATCTACCTGTCCGGTCTCATCGCGGCCGTCCTCCTCGTCGTCGGCCGGCTGCTGCCGGAGGGCCGCAAGCCGGCCGGTCTGGCGCTGGACCAGGTCGGCGTCGGCCTCGCGGCGAGCGCGCTGCTGAGCACGCTGGCCGGTCTGATCAACACCCCGGAGGGCGACTTCAGCCCGGGTATGGGCCTGTACCTCGCCCTGCTCTCCACGCTGCTCCTGGTCGCCGGCGCGGTCCTGGGCTCCGTGGCGCCGGCGTTCAAGGCGCCCCTGCTGCCGGAGCCGCGCCCCGCGCAGCCCCAGCCGTACGGCGGTCAGCCGCAGCAGGGTTACGGCTACCCGGGCGCCCCGCAGCCCTACGGCCAGCAGGCCCCGGCCGGTTACGGCCAGCCCTCGCCCCTGCCGCCGACGGTGCAGCAGCCCCCGGTGCAGCAGACGCCGCTGCCCCACCAGGCGGCCTCGGGTGCGGGCGGTGCGGCCTTCGCCCCGTTCTGGTTCGCGGTGCCGGCCCAGCGCCCCCTCTACGCGGAGGACGGCAGCCCGACCCGGGTGGCCGATCTGGCGCCGGGGACCTGGTACCTGGCGCTGGAGCAGCGCGGCGACGGCCTGATCGCCCAGACCCAGGACGGCCGCCGCGGCCTCCTGCAGGACACCAACGGAATCCAGCGCGGCTGACGCCCCCGCAGGACCCGACGTGACCCCCGGCCCGCAGTGGGCCGGGGGTCACGTGTTTGGCCAGGGTTTTTCCGGTAAGCCGACTCTTATGGCCATACGTTATGGAGGCAACCCCGCGTCGACCGCCATCGCCGTCGTCGCCGATCTGGCCGCGTTCGTCATCGGCCTGTGGATCATGATGTACGCCTTGGACGCCAACCGGACCAACGACTTCGTCGAGTTCGTCCGCGACAGCGCGAACTGGCTGGCCGGCTGGTCGCGCGACATGTTCACGGTCGATCCGGACTGGTGGCGGGTCCTGCTCAACTACGGCATCGCGGCGGTGGTGTACCTGTTCGTCGGGCACGCACTGGCGCGCTCCGTACGGAAGATCGGCTGAGGATCCGGTACCACCCCGACCCGACCACCCGTCCCTCAGCAGCAGTCGGACGCCGCCCCCACCGGCAGCGACTCGCCCCCGAAGACCGCCGTGGTCGCCTCGTCCCCCCCGAGCGCGGCCACGGCCAGCAGGATGGAGCCGGCCGTCCAGGTGGTCAGCTCGACGGGCCAGACGGCGTCGTCCTCGAAGACGTAGCCCGTCCAGTACATGCCGCCCTGCTCCTCGGCGCGCAGGTGGCGGATCGAGCGCAGGATCTCCACCGCGCGGTCGGACTCCCCCATCACCCACAGGGCGAGCGCCAGTTCGGCGCTCTCGCCGCCGGTCACCCAGGGGCGGTCGTCGACGCAGCGCACACCGAGGCCGGGGACGACGAAGCGGTCCCAGCCGTCCTCGATGCGCTCCTTGGCGGCGGCCCCGGTGAGCGCGCCACCCAGGACGGGGTAGTACCAGTCCATCGAGAAGCGGTTCTTGTCGAGGAAGCGCTCGGGGTGGTGGCGGACGGCATGGCCCAGCCTGCCGAGCGCCGCCTCCCAGCCGGGCTGCGGCTCGCCGACAGCGTCCGCCAGGGCCAGCGCGCAGCGCAGCGCCTGGTGGACGGAGGAACTGCCGGTGAGGAGGCCGTCGGTGACGGCGCGACCGTCGTCCTCGCGCTTCCAGCCGATCTGCCCGCCGGGCTGCTGCAGCCCGAGGACGAACTCGGTGGCGGCGTGCACCATCGGCCACATCCGCTCGGCGAAGACCTCGTCGCCGGTGGACAGCACGTGGTGCCAGACGCCGACGGCCGGGTAGGCGCAGAAGTTGCTCTCGCGGCCCCGGTCGGTGGGCGCGGCGGCGACGCCGTCGTCGTAGGCGGCGTACCAGGAGCCGTCCGCCAACTGGTGGCGGCGCAGCCACTCGTAGGCCCGCTCGGCGCGCTCGTGCTCGCCGGCCGCGTCCAGGGCCATGGCGGCCTCGGTGTGGTCCCAGGGGTCGAGGTGGTGCCCGCGGAACCAGGGGATGGCGCCGTCGGAGCGCTGGACGGCGGCGATGGACGCCACGGTGGCGGCGGCCTGCGCGGCGGTGAGCACGCCGGGCAGCACGAGGCGCTCGGTACGGCCCGGACCGGAGAGGCTCACGCGCGGCCGGCCTTCGCGGGGGTGTCGTCGCCGTCGATGCTCGGCAGGTGGGGCTTGGTGGCGTAGGCGACGAAGCTCTTGCCGATGAGCGGGTTGAGCAGCCGCTCCACGGCCCGCGTGGCCACCGGCTTCTTCATGATGTCCCAGACCAGCAGCTTGTGGTACGCCCGCACGGGCAGCGCCTGGTCGTTGTCGACGCCGACCGCGCACTTGATCCACCAGTACGGGGAGTGCAGGGCGTGGGCGTGGTGCGTACCGTACGGACGCAGTCCCGCCCCGCGCATGCGGGCCAGCAGCTGCTCGGCCTTGTAGATGCGGATGTGGCCGCCCTCGACCTCGTGGTAGGCGTCGGAGAGCGCCCAGCAGACCTTCTCGGGCCCGTAGCGCGGGACGGTGATCGCGATGCGCCCGCCGGGCTTGAGGACGCGGACCATCTCGGCCAGGACGCCCTTGTCGTCGGGGATGTGCTCCATCACCTCGGAGATGATCACGACGTCGAAGCTGTCGTCGGGGAAGGGCAGCGCGAGCGCGTCGCCCTCCATCGCGGTGGCGGTGGCGCCCTCGGGGGCCTCACCGGCCTCCTTCATGGCGGCGAACCACTTGGCGACCTCGCGGATCTCCTCACCGTTGCGGTCGAGCGCGACGACGCGGGCGCCGCGCCGGTAGCACTCGAAGGCGTGCCGTCCGGCCCCGCAGCCCAGGTCGAGCACGCGGTCGCCCGGGGCGAGGGGGAAGCGGGTGAAGTCGACGGTCAGCACTCAGGACTCCTGCGTGGGGGACTGCGGAGAGGGGGCGATGCGGTACGGGCGCGGCCCGGCGGCGATGGCCGCGCGGTAGGCCGCGGCGGTGCGGCGGGCGGCGGCGGACCAGGTGAAGCGGGCC
>NZ_JBHSZO010000029.1:0-78801 GCF_042663125.1 Streptomyces polyrhachis
TAGGGTTGGGTCCATGAACGACCGGATGGTGTGGATCGACTGCGAGATGACCGGGCTCTCCCTGGAGAACGACGCGCTGATCGAGGTGGCGGCCCTGGTGACGGACTCCGAGCTGAACGTGCTCGGTGAGGGCGTGGACGTGGTGATCCGCCCGCCGGACGAGGCGCTGGAGACGATGCCGAAGATCGTGCGGCAGATGCACACCACCTCCGGCCTGCTGGACGAGCTGGCGGGGGGAACGACGCTGGCGGACGCGCAGGAGCAGGTGCTGGCGTACATCCGCGCGCACGTACCGGAGCAGGGAAAGGCGCCGCTGTGCGGGAACTCCGTCGGCACGGACCGGGGCTTCCTCGCCCGGGACATGCCCGAGCTGGAGGACTGGCTGCACTACCGGATCGTGGACGTCTCCTCGGTGAAGGAGCTGGCGCGCCGGTGGTACCCGAAGGCGTACTTCAACAGCCCCAAGAAGGCCGGCGGCCACCGCGCCCTGGCGGACATCCGCGAGTCGATCGCGGAGCTGCGCTACTACCGCGACGCGGTCTTCGTCCCGCCGCCGGGCCCGGACTCCGAGACGGCGCGGGCGATCGCGGCACGCCGGCCGGAGGCGTGACGGGGGACTGGCGGGGGTCTGGCGGGAGCCCTGACTGGGGCCTGACGGGGCTGCGGGGAGGGTGACGCCCGCCTCCGCCTTACGGGGAGGCGAGCACCCCCGAGGACCCTGTACACTTCTTTCTGGCCGGTGCGAAAAACACAGGTCGTGGTGGGTGTAGCTCAGCTGGTAGAGCACCTGGTTGTGGTCCAGGAAGTCGCGGGTTCAAGTCCCGTCACTCACCCCAGATAACGAAGGGCCGATCCGCGAGAGCGGATCGGCCCTTCGTCATGTCCCCCGTCAGCAGCCAGTCGTGGGCGCTGCCCGAGATCGCCGCGACGGTCGAGGAGTTCCTGAGCGCGGCGAAGGAGTGCGAGGCCGCGATCGAGGTGATCGACCTGCCCGAGGCCCACCACGGCTACGAGACGCAGGACCCGACGGACACCTTCCGCGCGGGCCTGCGCACGGCGATGCACGCGGTGCTGGCGCACCTGAGGGAGTGAGCGGCTCCCTTCCGACGCCGCGCGTCAGCTCACATCGCCGAGTACGACGGCCGCTGCGTGCGGGTCCATGATGTTGGACCAGGCCTGTTCCGCCGGTAGCAACTCCCTCTCGGGAAGGGCGTATTCCGGATACCAGCCTTCCGCTTCGCAGCCGGGGACGTTATGAAGGACGAGAGTGGTGAGATTCGGTGGTACGGAACCGGCGATCCGTACCGCGAGATAGGTCTCGTGGCCGTCGTCGGCACGGACCTGCAGTTCCAGAGTGAAGGTGTCGAAGTCGACGGTGTGCTCGCGGCCGTCTCGCAGAGTGGACCGCGTCAGCTCCCGCAGGGTGGTGCGCAGCCGACGGATGAAGCGGACACCTGCTTCGGCGCGATACCGGATGTGATCGTTGCGTGTCGGCAGCAGGTGTGTGGTGAAGGTGGAAGTCTTCAATGCTTGGGGATGGGTGCCGTTGTACTGCGCACGGGCGGCTCTGCCCGCCGCCTCCAATCTGGCGTAGAAATCGCCGCCCGAACCACCCTCCCTTTTTCCGGCTGCCACCAGCCATGGCAGGTCCGCGTCTGCCCAGACAGCTCCACGCCAGCGCTGCACCTTGACCTTGAACAACGCCTGGTCATCAATGGCGCGGATGCGTTCCTGCTTGGTTCCGGTCTCCGCGAACTGCTCCGCCGACTTGGCGATCAGAGGGTGGTCGACTGTGTCCAGCGGCGTGGTGGCCGGTGGAACCGGAAGGCCGAGATCCTCCTACAGGCAGCGCAGAGTGGGGCGGGCCGGATGCATCGGGACGAACTCTGTCACTCGTCGATCCCGCCGATCGCGTCGATCTCGTCGGCGGTCAGTCCGGTCAGCAGCATCACGTCTGACTTGAGCGATCCGTCGAGCACCCGAAGCGCTTCGACCATGCCGATTCTGAGGTCCTCGCGCCGCTGCTCCAGATAGACCCGCACTGCTGCGGCGACGAGGTCCTTCTTTGTCAGGCCCAGAAAATGCGCACCCTGACTGATCAGCTGGTCCGTCTCCGGATCCACCTTCAGTGGCGACTGTCGAACTGCTGTCATCACTTCCACCTCCTGAGGTAATGATACCCAAGTACCTCAGGCTGTATGGATGTGGTGGCGGACAGTGCCCGGCCGTGCAGGTCTATGCCGGTCGGAGTGCCCCGTCGGCCGCCTCGGCTGCGCGCGTGTGCGAACCCGACGAAGTCCATATGGTGACGTCGTCGGCCAGGAACACAATCGCCAGGTCTTCGTCACATCCCACGGCCGCCAGAACGTCCGCCGCCGAAGCCACGGCCCGCGCGCCACCGCCATGACGGTGGCGCGCGGGCCGTACGGCCGAGGGGATCACGCCTCCGGCAGTCCCAACTCGCGGGCGATCAGCATCCGCTGGACCTCGCTCGTGCCCTCGCCGATCTCCAGGATCTTCGAGTCGCGCCACATGCGGGCCACCGGGTACTCGTTCATGAAGCCGTAGCCGCCGTGGATCTGGGTGGCTTCGCGGGCGTTGTCGACCGCGATGGTGGAGGAGTGGAGCTTGGCGAGGGCCGCCTCCTTCTTGAACGGCTCGCCGTGGACCAGGCGGGAGGCCGCGTCGCGCCAGGCCAGGCGGGCGGTGTGGGCCTTCAGCTCCATGTCGGCCAGCTTGAACTGGATGGCCTGGTTGGCGCCGATCGGACGGCCGAAGGCGTGGCGCTCCTTGGCGTACGCCACCGACTCGTCCACGCAGCCCTGCGCCAGCCCGGTGGCCAGCGCGGCGATGGCGATGCGGCCCTCGTCCAGGATGCGCAGGAACTGGGCGTAGCCGCGGCCGCGTTCGCCCAGGAGGTTCGCCGCGGGGACGCGGACCTCGTCGAAGGACAGCTCGTGGGTGTCGGAGGCGTTCCAGCCGACCTTGGAGTACGCGGGCGCGACGGTGAAGCCGGGAGTGCCGGACGGGATGATGATCGTGGAGATCTCGGGCCTGCCGTTCTCGCGGGTGCCCGTCACGGCCGTGACCGTGACGAACCCCGTGATGTCCGTACCCGAGTTGGTGATGAAGCACTTCGAGCCGTTGACCACCCACTCGTCGGCCGCCTCGTCCAGCCGCGCCGTCGTGCGCGTACCGCCCGCGTCGGAGCCGCAGTCCGGCTCGGTGAGGCCGAAGGCGCCCAGCATCTCGCCCGAGCACAGCTTCGGCAGCCACCGGGCCTTCTGCTCCGGCGTGCCGAAGAGGTGGATCGGCATCGCGCCCAGCGACACCGCCGCCTCCAGCGTGATCGCCACCGAGGAGTCGACGCGCGCCAGCTCCTCCAGCGCCAGGCCGAGCGCCAGGTAGTCGCCGCCCATGCCGCCGTGCTCCTCGGGGAAGGGCAGCCCGAACAGGCCCATCCGGCCCATCTCGCGCACGAGGTCGTAGGGGAACTCGTGCCGCTCGTAGTAGTCGCCGATCTTCGGGGCGACGACGTCGTGGGCGAACGCCTCGACCGTGCGGCGGAGTTCTTCCAGCTCGGGGGAGAGGCGGTGGTCGAGGGTCATGTCAGGACTCCTTGTGGGAGGGGGCGACGTGGGAGGGGGTGAGGTTCGAAGCGAGGGCGGCCACGGTGCGCGAGGGGCTCGGGCGGCCGAGGTGTCCGGCCATCCACACGCTGGTGGCGGCCAGTCGGTCGAGGTCGACGCCGGTCTCGATGCCGAGGCCCCGCAGCATCCACACGAGGTCCTCGGTGGCGAGGTTGCCGGTGGCGCTCTCGGCGTACGGGCAGCCGCCGAGGCCGCCCGCGCTGGCGTCGACGGTGGTGACGCCCTGCCGCAGCGCGGCGAGCGTGTTGGCCAGGGCCTGGCCGTAGGTGTCGTGGAAGTGGACGCCGAGGCGGTCGACGGGGACTCCGGTGGCCGTCAACTCCCGTAGCAGCGCCTCGACATGGCCCGGGGTCGCCACGCCGATGGTGTCGCCCAGGCTCAGCTCGTCGCAGCCCGTCGCGAGGAGTTCGCGGCAGACCGCGGCGACCTGCGCGGGCGCGACCGGGCCCTCCCAGGGGTCGCCGAAGCACATCGAGAGGTAGCCGCGCACGTGCAGGCCGGCCTCCTTCGCCCGCGCGATGACCGGGGCGAACATCTCCAGCGACTCGGCCACCGTGCGGTTGAGGTTGCGCCGGGCGAAGGTCTCCGTCGCGCTGGCGAAGACCGCGATACGCGAGGCGCCGAGGGCGCGGGCGCGCTCCAGGCCGCGCAGGTTGGGCACCAGGACGGGGAGGTCGACGCCGGGGAGGTCGGACAGCAGGGGGAACAGGTCTTCCGCGTCGGCCAGTTGGGGCACCCACTCGGGGCGTACGAAGCTCGTCGCTTCGATCGTCGTCAGGCCCGCGGCGGCGAGGCGGTGGATGAACTCCGCCTTGACGTCGGTGGGGACCTGCCGCTTCTCGTTCTGCAGTCCGTCGCGGGCGCCGACCTCGTGGATACGGACCCGGGCGGGCAGCCCCTCGGCGGGGAACGTCATGGGCAGGCTCACGTCGACGCCTCCGCTTCCGACTCCTCCGAGGCGTCCGGCTGGACCACCGCCAGCACCTGGTCCATCGCCACCGTCGTGCCCGCGCTCACCCCGAGCTGGGTGACGGTCCCGGCGTGGGGGGCGGCGATGACGTGCTCCATCTTCATCGCCTCCACCACCAGCAGGCTCTGCCCGGCCTCGACGCGCTCGCCCACGGCGGCCTTCACCACCGTGACCGTCCCCGGCATCGGCGCGGTCAGCGCGTCCGCCCCGGAGGCCGCGCCCGCGCCGCTCAGCAGCTCGGCCACCGGGTCGTGGTCGAGGAGGGACCAGGTGTCGCCGTCGCGGCCCAGCAGGGTGCCCTCGGGGGTACGGGCCGCGGTGAACCGGTGGGTCACGCCCCCCAGTTCCACCACGACCGTGCCGTCCGCCGCCCGTGTCAGGCGGCCCGTACCGGGCACCGTACGGACCTCGACCGCCTCGTGCCCCGGCACGCGGAAGTGGTGCACGACGGGCGCGGGGACGCCCCCGAGCCGCCAGCCGTCCGGCACCGAGAACGGGTCCGTCCAGCCGGCGGCGGAGGGCCTGCGCTCCTCCTGCCGCAGCAGCGCCGCCGTCCCGTACACCTCCGCCGGGACCTCGGCCGGGACCAGTGAGGCCGCGTCCCGGTCCACCAGCCCGGTGTCCAACTCCCCCGAGACGACGGCAGGGTGGGCCAGCAGCCGCCGCAGGAACCCGGTGTTGGTGTCCACGCCCAGGATCACCGTGTCCGCCAGCGCCGCCCGCAGCCGCCGCAGCGCGCTCGCCCGGTCCGGCCCGTACGCGATGACCTTGGCCAGCATCGGGTCGTAGGACGTGCCGACCTCGCAGCCCTCGTAGAGCCCGGAGTCGACACGGGCACCTGAGGGCTCGCGCAGCAGCCGCACCGTGCCGGCGGAGGGCAGGAAGTCCACGTGGTCCCCGCTGACCCGCGCCGTCTCCGCGCAGATCCGCGCCTCGACCGCGTGCCCGACCAGGCTGATGTCCGCCTGGCGGAAGGGGAGTTCCTCACCGGAAGCCACCCGCAGCTGCCACTCCACCAGGTCCAGCCCGGGGGGCGCGCCGCCGATGGAGACCACCAGCTCCGTCACCGGATGCTCCACCTGCAGGCGGGTGTTCATCTCCATGAAGTAGTACGCGGACACCGGGGGTGCGGGGGTTCGCCCCCTGCGGGGCACGGTGCCGCCCGGGACGATGAACTCCACCGTCCCCGCGCCCACGTACCCGCAGCTGCGCGCCGCCTGCACCGCCGCCTCGCCCATCGCGGCGCGCGTGGCCTCGTCCAGCAGGACCGACGGCGCCTCCTCGATGATCTTCTGGTGGCGGCGCTGCAGGGAGCACTCGCGCTCCCCGAGGTGCACGACGTTGCCGTGGGTGTCGGCCAGGACCTGGATCTCGATGTGCCGGGGCCGGTCGATCCACCGCTCCAGCAGCAGCGTGTCGTCGCCGAAGGAGGAGCGCGCCTCGCGCCGGGCCGCCGCGATCTCCTCGGCCAGCACGGCGTCGCCGGAGCCGAAGTCCCGGACCAGCCGCATGCCCTTGCCGCCGCCGCCCGCCGAGGGCTTCAGCAGCACCGGGGCGCCGATCTCCCGGGCGCAGGCGATGAGTTGGGCGTCGCTCAGGCCGCTCCCCGAGGAGCCGGGCACGACGGGCACGCCCGCGGCGGAGACCGTCTCCTTGGCCCGGATCTTGTCGCCCATCAGCTCGATGGCCTGCGCGGAGGGCCCGAGGAAGACCACCCCGGCGCCGGCGCAGGCCCGCGCGAAGGCGGCGTTCTCGGCGAGGAAGCCGTACCCGGGGTGGACGGCCTGCGCGCCGCCCAGCGCGGCGGCGCGCAGCAGCTCCTCCACCGACAGGTAGCTGTCGATACGCACGGCCGTGTCCGCCTCGCGCACGTGCAGGGCGTCGGCGTCCGCGTCGGTGAAGACCGCGACCGAGCGCACGCCGAGCCGGCGCAGCGTACGGATGACGCGGACCGCGATCTCGCCGCGGTTGGCGATCAGAACTGTCTCGAACATCATCCACTCACATCCGGAAGACGCCGAAGCCGCGCTCACCGAGCGGGGCGTTGGCACAGGCGGTCAGGGCGAGACCGAGGACCTGCCGGGTCTCCAGCGGGTCGATCACACCGTCGTCCCACAGGCGGGCCGTGGCGTAGTAGGCACTGCCCTGCGTCTCGTACTGCTCGCGCACCGGCGCCTTGAACGCCTCCTCGGCGTCCGCCGGCCACTCCTCGCCCCGGGCCTCCAACTGGTCGCGCTTGACGGTGGCCAGCACCGAGGCGGCCTGCTCGCCGCCCATCACGGAGATCTTCGCGTTGGGCCACATCCACAGAAAGCGCGGGCTGTACGCCCGCCCGCACATCGAGTAGTTGCCCGCCCCGTACGAACCGCCGACCACCACCGTCAGCTTCGGCACCCGGGTGCAGGCCACGGCGGTGACCATCTTGGCGCCGTGCTTGGCGATGCCGCCCGCCTCGTAGTCGCGGCCGACCATGAAGCCGGAGATGTTCTGCAGGAAGAGCAGCGGGATGCCGCGCTGGTCGCACAGCTCGATGAAGTGCGCGCCCTTCTGGGCGGACTCGGCGAAGAGGATGCCGTTGTTGGCGACGATGCCCACCGGGTGGCCGTGGATGCGGGCGAAGCCCGTCACCAGCGTCGTACCGAACTCGGACTTGAACTCCTGGAAGCGCGAGCCGTCCACCAGCCGCGCGATGATCTCCCGCGCGTCGTAGGGCGTGCGCGAGTCGACCGGCACCGCCCCGTAGAGCCCCGCCGGGTCGACCTTCGGCTCCTCCACCGGCCGCACCGACCACGGGAGCGCCCCGCGGTCGGGCAGCGTGGCGACGATGTCGCGGACGATCCGCAGCGCGTGCGCGTCGTCCTCCGCCAGATGGTCCGTGACGCCGGAGACCTTGGAGTGGACCTCGCCGCCGCCCAGCTCCTCGGCCGTGACGACCTCGCCGGTGGCGGCCTTCACCAGGGGCGGGCCGCCGAGGAAGATCGTGCCCTGGCCGCGGACGATGACCGCCTCGTCGGACATCGCCGGCACGTACGCCCCGCCGGCCGTGCACGAGCCCAGCACGGCGGCGATCTGCGGGATGCCCGCGCCGGACATCCGGGCCTGGTTGTAGAAGATCCGGCCGAAGTGCTCGCGGTCGGGGAAGACCTCGTCCTGCATGGGCAGGAAGGCGCCGCCGGAGTCGACCAGGTAGACGCACGGCAGGCGGTTCTCCAGCGCGACCTCCTGGGCGCGCAGGTGCTTCTTCACCGTCATCGGGTAGTACGTGCCGCCCTTGACGGTCGCGTCGTTGGCGACGACCACGCACTCCCGCCCGGCGACCCGGCCGATGCCGGCGATCACCCCGGCGGCCGGCGCCGCGTCCCCGTACATCCCGTGGGCCGCGAGCGGGGCCAGCTCCAGGAAGGGCGAGCCCGCGTCCAGGAGGGTGTCGACGCGCTCGCGCGGGAGGAGCTTGCCGCGCGCGGTGTGCCGGGCGCGGGCCCGCTCGCCGCCGCCCTCGCGGGCCGCCGCCAGCTTCTCGTGCAGTCGGCCGACGAGCGCGCGGTGCGCCGCCTCGTTGGCCGACCACGCCTCGGACGCCGGATCGGCGGCGCTGCCGAGAACGGGTGCGTCCTGGTCCACCAGGGAACCCCTTACGCAGATCGGTTAATGAGCGTTAACGTACTGCCGTCAGGTTAACGAGCATTAACCGGCCTGTCTAGGATGGATCCATGAACACCAAGGCTCCCGCGACCACCCGGCGCGCGCAGATCCTGAGCGAGGCGGCGCGCCTGTTCGCCGAGCGCGGCTTCCACGGGGTGGGCGTGGACGAGATAGGCGCCGCGGTGGGCATCAGCGGCCCCGGCCTCTACCGGCACTTCCCCGGCAAGGACGCGATGCTCGCCGAACTGCTGGTGGGCATCAGCGAGCGGCTGCTCGCCGCGGGGCGCCACCGGGTCGCGGAGGCGTCGGGGGACGAGCTGCTGGACGCGCTGATCAGCGGGCACATCGACTTCGCGCTGGACGACCGGCCGCTGATCGTGCTGCACGACCGCGAGCTGGACCGGCTGCGCGAGGAGGACCGCAAGCTGGTGCGCCAGCTCCAGCGGCAGTACGTGGAGCTGTGGGTCACCGCCGTGCGCGAGGTCCACCCGGCGCTGGACGAGGCGAGCGCGCGCACGACCGTGCACGCGGTCTTCGGCCTGCTGAACTCCACGCCGCACCTCTCCCCGCGCGCCTCCCTCCCGGGCCGCGACCAGACGGCGGCGCTGCTGCACCGGCTGGCACGGGGGGCGTTCGAGGCGGCGGCGGGCTGAGGTTCCGTACGGATCCGGCGCGCGTACGGGCCGGGCCCGCGTACGGACCGGCCCTTACGACGCCAGCCGCGCCGCGAGCTTCGCGGCGACCTTCTCCGCGATCTGCTCCGCCAGCGCCGGATGCTCCGCGAGCGCCGCCGCGAGGGCGCCGACCTGCTCGTCGCTCAGCTCGACCTGGCCCAGGTCCTTGAGCCGCGCCTGCAGATCGCGGGTGCGCAGGTTCGTGTCGCGGAGGTAGCTGGACGGCGCCCAGGTCGGGTTGTCCGCGCTCGGTGCCGGCGCCTGGACGAAGTCCACCGTCCAGACCCGCTTGGCGTCCGCGTCCGTCAGTGCCATCTCCGCAGCCTCCTCGGCCCAGGTGCGCATCGCCCCGCGTGAGGCGAACTGCGCGACGTTCGTGTCGAGCGGACTCGACGTGTACTGGTGGATCAGCCACGGCGCCTTGATCCCCGGCGACCCGGCGCGGGCGCCGTAGTGCGCGATCCACAGGCCGTCGCCCGCGAAGGAGCCGGTGTCGCGGTTGAGCCAGAAGTCGGTGTTGCAGTAGAGCAGCACCCGGTGGCCGGGGCGCAGCCGCTTGACCTCGCGCAGGAAGGCGTCCTTCTCGGCGGAGGTCGCCGCGCTGCCGGAGCCGGTGCGCTCCCAGTCGCAGGCCAGGACGTCCCCGGGGTGCGAGGCGCACCTCTCGACGAAGTACCGCGCCTGCGCGGCGATGTTGCCGGGCCACAGGAAGTGGTAGAAGCCGAGGACCATCCCGGCCTCGCGCGCCCGCCGCACGTGGTCGCCCTGCCGGGGGTCGGTGTAGGTCCGCCCCTCGGTGGCCTTGACGAAGCAGAAGTCGAAACCGGCGGTGGGGAAGTCCGCCTGGTGGTTGCTGACGTCGATGCCCTTGATCACGGTGCCTCCCGCCTCCGTCCACCGGCCGGTCCCACGACCGTCCCACGAACCCCCAACGGAAGAAGGCGGGTTGGGGTTACGCACCGTGGAGGAGGGCGGACCCTGCTACGGTGCGCGACCCGCCTCCCGGGCCCGGGAGGCGGGTCATCGCGACGCCACGGGATGCGAGCCCTCCCTAGACCCCGGACGTCTCCCGCTCGCCCATGTACGTCCGCCACAGGCGCGCGTACCGTCCGCCGCGGGCCAGCAGCTCGTCGTGGGTGCCGTCCTCGACCACCCGGCCGTGGTCCAGCACCACCACCCGGTCCGCTCGCGCCGCCGTCGTCAGCCGGTGCGCCACCACCAGCGTCGTGCGCCTGCGCGCCAGCCGGTCCGTCGCCTGGTTGACCAGCGCCTCCGTGGCCAGGTCGAGCGCCGCGGTGGCCTCGTCCAGCAGCAGGATGTCCGGGTCCACCAGCTCCGCGCGGGCCAGCGCGATGAGCTGGCGCTGGCCGGCGGAGAGGTTGCGGCCGCGCTCGGTGACCTCGTGCAGGTAGCCGCCGGACAGCGTGGCCACCATGTCGTGCGCCCCCACCGCCCGCGCGGCGGCCTCCACCTCGGCGTCGGTGGCGTCGGGGCGGCCGTAGGCGATGGCGTCGCGGACCGTGCCGGGGAAGAGGTAGGACTCCTGGGGCACGACCCCCAGCCGGTGCCGGTAGGCCGTGAGGTCCAGCTCGCGCAGGTCCCGGCCGTCGGCCCGCACCGCGCCGGCCGTCGGGTCGTAGAACCGCGCCGCCAGCTTCACCAGCGTCGACTTCCCCGCCCCCGTCTCGCCGACGAAGGCGACCGTCTGACCCGCCGGGATGGTGAGGTCCAGGCCGGACAGGGCGCTGTCCCCGGCGCCCGCGTAGCCGAACTCCACGCCCTCGAAGGACAGTTCGCCGCGCAGTGCGCGCACCGGGCGCGGATCGGCCGCCGGCGGGGTGGAGGTCTCCTCCCGCAGCAGCTCCTGGATGCGCCGCAGCGAGACCGCCGCCTGCTGGTAGCCGTCGAAGACCTGCGAGAGCTGCTGGACCGGCGCGAAGAACAGGTCGATGTAGAGCAGGTACGCCACCAGCGCACCGGCCGTCAGCGTCCCCGCCGACACCCGCCCGGCGCCCACCACCAGCACGCCCGCCGCGGCGAGCGTGGCCAGCAGCTGCACGAAGGGGAAGTAGACGGAGATCAGCCACTGCCCGCGCACCCGCGCGCTGCGGTAGCCGTCGGAGCGCTGCGCGAAGCGCTCCGCGCCGCCCGACTCCTGGCGGAACGCCTGCACGATCCGCAGCCCGGCCACCGACTCCTGCAGATCGCCGTTGACCGCGCTGACCCGCTCGCGCGCCAGCTCGTACGCCTTGACGCTCTGCCGGCGGAAGAACCAGGTGCCGACGAGCAGCGGCGGCAGCGTCGCGAAGACCACCAGCGCCAGCTGCACGTCGATGACCAGCAGGGCGACCAGGATGCCGAAGAAGGTGAGCAGGCTGACCACCGCCGTGACCAGGCCGGTCTGCAGGAACGTCGACAGCGCGTCCACGTCCGTCGTCATCCGCGTCATGATCTTGCCGGTGAGATGGCGCTCGTAGTAGTCGAGCCCCAGCCGCTGCAGCTGCGCGAAGATCTTCACGCGCAGGGCGTACAGCACGCGCTCGCCGGTGCGCCCGGTCAGGCGGGCGGCGGCGATCTGCGCGCCCCACTGGCTGACGACCACCGCGAGCGCCAGCAGCGTCGCCACCCACACCGCGCCCAGCGACAGCCGGGTCACGCCCTCGTCGATGCCGTGCCGGATCAGGACCGGCAGCAGCAGGCCGGCGACGGCGTCCAGGGCGACGGCCGTCAGCGCGAGGGCCAGCGGCAGCCGGAAGCCCCGCAGCAGCTCCCGCAGCCCGTACGACTCCTCGGCGCGCTCGGCGCCCGCCTCGTCCACGTCCGGGGTGTCCGTGGCCGGGGGCAGCGCGGCGACCTTGGCCAGCAGCTCGGGCGAGCCCGGCGAGCTGGCCAGCATCCCGGCGAAGCCCGAGGGGTCGCCGGCGGAGGCGGTGGTGTTGACCCCGCCGCCCGCCTTCGCGCCCGAGCCGTCCTTGCGCACCCACAGCCCGGGGGTGACGCCCCCGGCCGGGGCGTCCTCGATATCGGCGGCGAGGTCCGCGTCGATGTCGGCGGCGAGGCCCGCGTTGAGGTCCGAAGCGCTGTCCGCCGCCTCCTGGGCGAAGGCCCGCCCCGCCGGGTCGCGCTCGATGTTCGCCAGCTCGTCGGGGTGGGTCAGCAGCCGCCGGTAGAGCGGGCAGCGGGCCTCCAGCTCCTCGTGCGTACCCACGTCCACCAGCCGGCCCGCGTCCAGCACGGCGATCCGGTCGGCCAGGGCCAGCGTGGAGAGGCGGTGGGCGATCAGCAGGGTCGTACGGCCGGCCATCACCGAGCGCAGGGCCTCGTGGATCTCGTGCTCGATGCGGGCGTCCACCGCCGAGGTCGCGTCGTCCAGCAGCAGCAGCCGGGGGTCGGTGAGGATCGCGCGGGCCAGGGCGATGCGCTGGCGCTGGCCGCCGGAGAGGGTCAGGCCCTGCTCGCCGACCACCGTGTCGTAGCCGTCGGACAGCTCCCGGATGAAGCCGTCGGCCTGGGCGGCGCGGGCCACGGCCCGGATCTCCTCCTCGGTGGCGCCGGGGCGGCCGTAGGCGATGTTGTCGCGGACGGAGTCGGAGAACAGGAAGCTGTTCTCCGGAACCATGCCGATGGCCGCCCGCAGCGAGGGCAGCGTCAGCTCGCGCACGTCCGTGCCGCCGACGCGCACCGCGCCCGCGTCCACGTCGTAGTAGCGGGGGAGGAGCAGCGAGAGCGTGGACTTGCCGCTGCCGGAGGAGCCCACCACGGCGACCGTCTCGCCGGGCTCGATGCGCAGCGAGAAGCCGCGCAGCACCGGGTGCTCCGGGTCGTAGCCGAAGGTGACGTCGTCGAACTCCACCACCGCGTCGGCCGTCGCCGCCAGCTCCCGGGCGTCGGGGCGCTGCTCGACCTCCGGCTCGGTGTCGATCAGGTCGAAGACCCGCTCCACACCCGCGCGGGCCTGCTGGCCGACCGTGAGCATCATCGCCAGCATCCGCACCGGGCCCGTGAGCTGGGCGAGGTACGTGGAGAAGGCGACGAAGGTGCCCAGCGTGACCTGGCCGCGCACCGCCATCCAGCCGCCCAGCGCCAGCATGGCGACCTGGCCCAGGGAGGGGACGGCCTGCAGCGCCGGGGTGTAGCGGGCGTTCAGCTTCACCGTGCGCAGCCGGGCCGCGAAGAGCGTGCGGCCGACGTCGCGCAGCTTGCCCGTCTCCTGCGCCTCCTGCCCGAAGCCCTTCACCACCCGCACACCGCCGACGGCCCCGTCCACGACGGAGGCCACCGCACCGGCCTGCTGCTGGGCGTACCAGGTGGCGGGGAAGAGGCGGGTGCGGCTGCGGTTGGCTATCCACCACAGCAGCGGGGCCACCGTGAGCGCGACCACCGTCAGCAGCGGGGACAGGACGAACATCACGACCAGGGAGACCGCGAACAGCAGCACGTTCCCGATCATCATCGGGACCATGAAGAGCAGGCCCTGCGCCAGCTGCAGGTCCGTGGTGCCGCGGGCGACGACCTGCCCCGTGGACAGCTCGTCCTGGCGGCGGCCGTCCAGGCGCGTGATCGCGTCGAACATCTGCGTGCGCAGATCGTGCTGCACGTCCAGGGCGAGCCGGCCGCCGTAGTAGCGCCGCACGTACGTCAGCCCGTAGACCACCACGGCCGCCAGGACCATCAGCCCGGCCCAGGGCGCCAGCGGGCGGTCGCCGCCGACGATCACGTCGTCGATGATCAGCTTCGGGATCAGCGGGACCAGGCCCATGATCGCCATACCGGCCAGGGAGGCGCCGAGGGAGAGCAGCATGGTGCGGCGGTAGCGCAGGCAGTAGCGCGTCAGCCGCCGTGCCCAGCCTTCGCCGTCCCCCGCGTGCACGGCGCCGTCTCGCTCCGCTGCCACCAGCCACCTCCGAGTCGTCAAGCCGTGGCGTCCACCGTAGACGCCACGTCTGACAACCCGGATGAGCAGGGATTTGTTTCACAGGGCAGGTAGGCAATGCGACCGAGGCCGCAGGACGTAGGACCGGCGGGGCGTGCGGACGGCGGGGCGTGCGGCCGCTCTCAGGCGGCCAGCGGCGGCGCCGTGATCAGCCGGGGCCGCTCGCGGCCGGTGAAGATCTCCGCCACCGCCAGCAGGCGCGCGGCCAGCGCGGGCGACGGCGGGGTGGTGGCGAAGGCGGCCCAGACGGCCTTGCCCTCCGGACCCGGCACCGTCCAGCCCCAGCAGCGGCTGACGGCGGCGACGAGCTGCAGCCCCCGGCCGCTGTCGGCGAGCGGGGCGTGCGCGTCCGGCGTCCCCGCCCGGCGGGCACCGCTCCCGTACGGACCAGGCTGCGCCCCCACCGCCGACCGCAGCGGCCGCGGCTGGCGCACGCCCGGGTCGAAGGCCGCGCACAGCAGGGCGTCGCCGTCGCGGAAGAGGCCGAGTATCACCGGATGCGGCGCGGGCTCGGACCAGACCTGGCCCATGCCGTGCGAGAGGGCGTTCACCACGAACTCGTGCACCACCAGCTCCACGTCCGCGCTGAGCGGGGCCAGCCCCCAGGCGCGCAGCGTCGTGCGCGTGAAGCTCCGGGCCACCCGCGGGGACCAGGGCTGCGCCTCCAGCGTGCACGCCGCGTACTCGGAGGTGTCGGCCCACACGTCGGCGCGGGGGGATGCCGGGCCGGTCTGGGACCCGGGTGGTGCGATCGCTGTCATCCCGGACTCCCGCGCGGCGAAGTGGTGTTGGGTGAGCAGGCTTGCGTAGCCATCCTGAAGGATGTGCACTTACCGCTGCAAGCACATCTGCAATTTCAGCTGCAAGCACAGCGGGTAGGGGCGCGGGGTCCCGGGGAACGGGCACCCCCGCGCGCGGGGCTGACGACCGGGGAGCGTAACGGGGATGTACCACAGGCGAGTTGACCTGCCGGGCGACGGTCCGGAAGGGGGCGGGGGCGGCCAGGAGAACGGCGTGCCGGCGACCGCGCTGACCGGCGCCGTCTGGCGCAAGGCCGCGGCGAGCAACCCGGACGGCGAGTGCGTGGAGCTGGCGCCGCTGCCCGACGGCCGGGTGGCGGTGCGCAACTCCCGCTTCCCGGACGGCCCGGCGCTCCTCTACACCCGCGGCGAGATCGCCGCCTTCCTCCAGGGCGCCCGCGACGGCGACTTCGACGATCTGGCGGCGCGCCCCGGCTGACCGCCGACGGCCTGCGTACCGCGGCCACGTGCGCAGCTGCGGGAAAGCTGTACGGCGCAACCCGCCCGGTGTCACACTGGCCCCGTGACGGCAGCGATCCCGGAGCCCGCGGCGCCCCGCGGCCCCTATGTCCAGCAGCACGATGCGCAGCACCGCGGCGGCCCCACGGTGCTGCGCATCGTGCTGGGCACCCAGCTGCGGCGGCTGCGCGAGGCCGCCGGGATCACCCGGGAGGCGGCCGGCGACGCGATCCGCGCCTCGCACGCGAAGATCAGCCGGCTGGAGCTGGGGCGCGTGGGCCAGAAGGAGCGCGACGTCCGCGACCTGCTGGCGCTCTACGGCGTCACGGACCCCGCCGAGCGGGAGGAGTACCTGGAGCTGGCGCGGCGGGCGACCACCCCCGGCTGGTGGCAGCAGTACGGCGACGTGATGCCGAGCTGGCTGGAGACGGTGCTGGGCCTGGAGGAGGCCGCGGCGGTCATCCGCAACTACCAGGTCCAGTTCGTCCCCGGCCTGCTCCAGACGCCCGACTACGCCCGCGCGGTCGCCGCGCTGGGCCGGGCACGCGGCTCCGCGCGGGCCATAGAGCGCAAGGTCGAGCTGCGGATGCGGCGCCAGGAGAGCGTGCACCGGGAGGGCGGGCCGAAGCTCTGGTTCGTCGTCGACGAGTCCGCGCTGCGGCGCCCCCAGGGCGGCCCCGAGGTGATGCGCGCCCAGCTGGAGCACCTGGTCGAGGCGGCCGCGCGCCCCCACATCACCCTCCAGGTGGCGCCCTTCGAGGTCGGCGGCCTGGCCTCCTCGGGCGGCCCCGTGTCGATCCTGCGCTTCCGCGAGCCGGACCTGCCGGACATCGTCTACCTGGAGCAGCTCACCAGCGCCCTCTACCTCGACAAGCGCGAGGACGTCGAGCACTACATGGCGGTGATGGACCGCCTCTCCGCCGCGTCGATGACGGCGGAGGAGACGGTCCGCTTCCTGGAGGACGTGCTCAGGCGCTCCTGAGTGTGTACGGGACCCGCCGCCGCCCGGCAGCGGCTCAGCCCTCCCGCGCCGCCGCGATCTGGCGGGACATGATCGTCGTGAGTTCGTACGCCGTGTGCGAGGCCGCCACGCAGGTGATCTCCGCGTGGTCGTAGGCCGGGGCGACCTCCACCACGTCCGCCGAGACCAGGTTGCAGGAGGACAGGCCGCGCAGGATCTCCAGCAGCTCGCGGGAGGTCATGCCGCCCGCCTCGGGGGTGCCGGTGCCGGGGGCGTGGGCGGGGTCCAGGCAGTCGATGTCGATGGAGATGTACAGCGGGCGGTCGCCGATGCGCTGGCGCAGCTGGTCGGCGACCTCGTCGGCGCCGCGGCGGTAGACGTCCGCCGAGGTGACGATGCCGAAGCCCAGCTTCTCGTCGTCGGTCAGGTCCTGCTTGCCGTACAGCGGCCCGCGGATGCCGACGTGGGACAGGGCGGAGGTGTCGAGGATGCCCTCCTCCACCGCGCGGCGGAAGGGGGTGCCGTGGGTGTACTCCGCGCCGAAGTAGGTGTCCCAGGTGTCCAGGTGCGCGTCGAAGTGCAGCAGCGCGACGGGGCCGTGCTTCCTGGCGACCGAGCGCAGCAGCGGCAGCGCGATGGTGTGGTCGCCGCCCAGCGTCATCAGCCGGGCGCCGGTGTCGAGCAGCTCGTCCGCCGCCGCCTCGACCGTCTCGACGGCCTCGTTGATGTTGAACGGGTTGACCGCGATGTCCCCGGCGTCCGCGACCTGCGCCAGCGCGAAGGGCGCGGCGTCCTGCGCCGGGTTGTACGGGCGCAGCAGCCGCGACGCCTCACGGATGGCGTTGCCGCCGAAGCGCGCGCCGGGCCGGTAGGAGACGCCCGAGTCGAAGGGCACGCCGACGACCGCGACGTCGGTGCGGCCCACCTCGTCCAGCCGGGGCAGCCGGGCGAAGGTCGCCGGGCCCGCGTAGCGGGGGATGCGGGAGGAGTCCACCGGGCCCACGGGGGAGGCGGGACCGGTCGGCTGGGGCTGCGCGCTGGAGGTGCTCATGCTGTCGAGCGTAGGCGGCGGGGCGACCTCCGCCACCTGTACGCGGTGCACGAGGCGCCCGCCCTGTTTTCGCCCCCGTGGCCAGAGCGTCACCCGTACGGGCTACGGGCGGGTGAGAATGGCCACATGTCGACAGCATCCGAAGCACCCGGCCGCGCCGAGCTCATCGACCACCTCGTACGGACCCGCATCGCCGGCGACGTCGCCACCCCCCGCGAGAACAACCTCGACCACTACCGAGAGCTGGCGGCGGGCAACCGCCGCTTCCTCTTCGGCCTGGAGGACCTGCACGAGCGCTGGAGCGAGGAGCGGGTGCTCGCGCTGATGGCCGAGCGCGTCGGCGTCAGCCCCGACCCCGCGCACCGCACCGGCGCCGACACGATCGACCCCGAACTGACCGTCGACGGCCTGGACCGGATGGCCCGCGCCCTGCGCAAGGCCGCCGGCGCGCGGCGCCGGGTGCTGGTCGCCACCGGCCACCCCGGCGCG
The DNA here is from genome assembly GCF_042663125.1 of Streptomyces polyrhachis. Classification (NCBI taxonomy): domain Bacteria; kingdom Bacillati; phylum Actinomycetota; class Actinomycetes; order Kitasatosporales; family Streptomycetaceae; genus Streptomyces; species Streptomyces polyrhachis. The sequence goes on from NZ_JBHSZO010000029.1 coordinate 17,630, forward strand.
CTGCTGGAGGCCCACCGCGCGCTGGCCGAGGGGCTGGCGGCGGCGGGGTGCCCGCTGGTGTCCGTACCGGAGGGGCTGTGGGTGGGGCGCGGCTCGGACGAGTCGTACGGACTGGTCCAGCAGGTCGGCCCGGTCGCGGTGCTGGAGCGCGGCGCGAGCCTGCGGCACACGCACGCCCCCGAGCCGATGTGGGCGGTGCTGGACGCGCTGCCCGAGGAGGAGCGGCCCGAGTTCGTCCTCGCCGACCACGGCTGGTCGGGCGCGGCGGGCGCCCGGGGGATCGACGCGGTGGGCTTCGCCGACACCAACGACCCCGCGCTCTTCCTCGGCGAGGCGGAGGGCGCGGTGCAGGTGGCCGTACCGCTGGACGACCATGTCGCGGACTCGCGCCACTACGGGCCGATGGCGGCCTACCTGCTGGCGGCGGCGGGGCTGTAACGTCCCGCGACGCACGGGTGCCGGGCCCCTCGCGAGGGACCCGGCACCCGTACCCCTGCGGCGTACGGGACCTCAGCCCCCGCGCGGCACCCGGATCACGCCCTCCTGGATCACCGACGCCACCAGCCGCCCGTCCCGCGTGAAGATCCGCCCCTGCGCCAGCCCCCGGCCGCCCTGCGACGTCGGCGACTCCTGGTCGTACAGCAGCCAGTCGTCCGCCCGGAAGGGCCGGTGGAACCACATCGCGTGGTCCAGGCTCGCCCCCACCACGTCGCCGACCGCCCAGCCGCCGCGCCCGTGCGCCAGCAGCACCGAGTCCAGCAGCGTCATGTCCGAGACGTACGTCATCAGGCACAGGTGCGTCAGCGGGGTGTCCGCCGCGCCCGCGACCTTGCCGTTGGTGCGGAACCACACCTGCGAGCGCGGCTCGCGCGGCTCCCCGGCCGTGACGAACGGCGGCTCCTGCGCATAGCGCAGGTCGATCGCCGCCCGCGCCTCCAGGATCCGCTGGGCGACGCTGGGGTGCACGAAGCGGTCGGCGTGGGCGGGCAGCACCTCCTCCGCCGTCGGCAGCGTCAGCGGATCGGGCGCCGCCGGCATCGGCTCCTGGTGCTCCATCCCCTCCTCCGCCGCCTGGAAGGAGGCGGAGAGGTGGAAGATCGGCTGCCCGTGCTGCACCGCCACCACCCGCCGGGTGGCGAAGGAGCGCCCGTCGCGGATGCGGTCCACCGAGTAGACGATGGGCACGGCCGGATCACCGGGACGCAGGAAGTACGAGTGCAGGGAGTGCGCCGGCCGGTCCGCCGGGACCGTGCGCCCGGCCGCGACCAGCGCCTGCGCGGCGACCTGCCCGCCGAAGACGCGCGGCACGACGACCGGGCCCCCGGAGCGGCCGCGGAAGATGTCCTGCTCGATCCGCTCAAGGTCGAGCAGATCGAGCAGGGCGTGGAGTTCCTCGCTCATGGGGCGATCATCGCAGAGGTGGTACGGGGAGCGGGAGCGGCCCCGGTCACAGGCCCATCGACTTGGCGATGATGGAGCGCATGACCTCGCTGGTGCCGCCGTAGATACGGGTGACGCGGGTGTCGGCGTACAGGCGGGCGATCGGGTACTCGTTCATGTAGCCGTAACCGCCGTGCAGCTGCAGGCACTTGTCGATGACGACCGCCGCGCGCTCGGTCGCGAAGAGCTTCACCTCGGCGGCGTCCGCCACGCTCAGCTCGCCCGCGTCGTACGCCTCGATCGCCTTGTCGACGAAGGCCTCGATGGCGTCGACCTCGGTCTTGCAGTCGGCGAGGACGAACTTGGTGTTCTGGAACTCCGCGACCGTGCGGCCGAAGACCGTGCGGTCCTTGACGTACTCGGTGGCGAAGCGGACCGCGGCCTTGGCCTGCGCGTAGGCGCCGGCCGCGATGCCCAGGCGCTCCAGGGGGAGGTTGTGGGTCAGGTACGAGAAGCCCTTGCCCTCCTCGCCCAGGAGGTCCTCGACGGGGACCTTCACGTCGGTGAAGGACAGCTCGGCGGTGTCGGAGGACTTCAGGCCCAGCTTGTCGAGCTTGCGGCCGACCGCGTAGCCGGGGGACCTGGTGTCCACGACCAGGATCGAGATGCCGCCGCGGCGGTCCTCGGGGGTGGCCGGGGCGGTGCGGGCGCAGACCAGCACGCGGTCGGCCTGGACGCCGCCGGTGATGAAGGTCTTGGCGCCGTTGAGGACGTAGTGCGTGCCGTCCTCGGAGAGCTTCGCGGTGGTCTTCATGCCCGCGAGGTCCGAGCCGGTGCCGGGCTCGGTCATGGCCAGCGCGGTCATCATCTCGCCGGAGATGAAGCCGGGCAGCCAGCGCTTCTTCTGCTCCTCCGAGCCGTAGGCGAGGATGTAGGGCAGGCCGAGCAGCGTGTGCACGCCGGAGGCGCCGAAGCTGACGCCCGCGCGGGCGGTCTCCTCGGAGATGATCGCGGAGAACTTGAAGGACGTCTCGCCCGCGCCGCCGTACTCCTCCGGGACCTCGATGCCGAAGATGCCCAGCTCGCCGAGCTTGAGGTAGAAGTCGCGGGGGGCGGCGCCGGCTTCGCGCCACTCGTCGTAGTACGGGACGACCTCGGCGGCGATGAAGTCCCGGATGGTCTCCCGGAACGCCTCGTGGTCCTCGTTGTACAGGGTCCGCCGCATGGGGCTCCGCCTTTCCTGGGGCATCCGACTAAGCGCTTGCTCAGGGGGAAGCTACCTTTCGCGTGGGCGGTATGTCTACCGGGTGTTGCTGGTCACGTCGCGCTGCGGGGGCTGCGCCCCCGGGCCCCCGAATCGCTGCTTCGCAGCTCTGGCCTCAAACGCCGGCCGGGCTGTATTGGCGCTTCGCGCCTCGTCCTCAAACGCCGGACGGGCTGGAGGTGGTGCTTTTGCGTTGATCGGCTCTGACGGACGGGCTGGACGGCACGTTCGGGACCGGTTGTTGGGGTTCGGGAGGGTCGGGGGCTGGCGGAGGGGGGTGGTGCGCCGTTAGGTTCGCCGGGTTGTTGTGGAACACGTGCTAGGTAAGGGGAGACTGTGCGTAGAACTCTCAGATGGGTCATGGCACTTGCCGTGCTCATAGGCAGCGCCGGTGCGGGTGGGGCCACCGCCTCCGCCGCCGGGGCGGCCGAGGCGGCGAGCGCCGACTGCGACGCCGTCGAGGCCCGCGTGCTGGCCGTGCCGGGGATGAGCCTGATCGAGGAGAAGCCCTACACCGGCTACTGCTTCTGGGTCCTCAACTACACCCAGCCCGTCGACCACCGCGACCCGGCCAAGGGCACCTTCCAGCAGCGCATCACCCTGCTGCACAAGGACGCCGCCCGCCCGACGGTCTTCTACACCGGCGGCTACAACGTCTCCACCACCCCCTCGCGCCGCGAGCCCACGCAGATCGTCGACGGCAACCAGGTGTCGATGGAGTACCGCTACTTCACGCCCTCGCGTCCCGCGCCCGCCGACTGGTCGAAGCTGGACATCTGGCAGGCCGCCAGCGACCAGCACCGCATCTTCACCGCGCTCAAGCCGCTCTACGAGAAGAACTGGATCTCCACCGGCGGCAGCAAGGGCGGCATGACCGCCACCTACTACGAGCGCTTCTACCCCAGGGACATGGACGGCGTCGCCGCCTACGTCGCACCCAACGACGTGGTGAACACCGAGGACTCCGCCTACGACGACTTCTTCGCCACCGTCGGCACCCCCGAGTGCCGCGCGACGCTCGACAACATCCAGCGCGAGGCGCTCGTCCGCCGCGAGGCGCTGGAGGCGACGTACGCGGACTGGGCCGCCGCCAACGGCGCGACCTTCTCCACCGTCGGCAGCCTGGACAAGGCGTTCGAGGCCGTCGTCCTGGACTTCACCTGGGCGTTCTGGCAGTACAGCCTGGAGGCTGACTGCGCCTCCCTCCCGGTCGCGGCCACCGCCACCGACCAGGAGCTGTACGACGTCATCGACGCGATCTCCGGCTGGTCCTTCTACACCGACCAGGGCCTCGCCCCGTACACGCCGTACTACTACCAGGCGTCCACCCAGCTCGGCGCGCCCACCATCCGGCTGCCGCACCTCGACGGCCTGACCCGCTACGGCTACCAGCCGCCCTCGAACTTCGTCCCCGACGAGATCGAGACGGTCTTCCAGCCGGCCGCGATGCGCGACGTCGACACCTGGGTGCGCACCCGCGCGAACCACATGCTCTACGTCTACGGCGGCAACGACCCCTGGGGCGCCGAGCGCTTCCGCTTCGGGCCGACCGCGCGCGACTCGTACGTCATGACCGCGCCCGGCGCCAACCACGGCGCCCGGATCTCCATGCTGCCGGAGGCCGATCGCGCGCTGGCCACCGCGAAGCTGCTGCAGTGGGCGGGCCTGAGCGAGGCGGCGGTCAGCGCCGCGAAGCCGCTGGGCCGCTACGACGCGAAGCTCGACGCGCGCCGCGACGACCCGCGCGAGCTGCGGCGGGAGTCGCTGCGGCGGTGATGAGGGTGAAGTCCCGTTGAACTGACGGGACTTGGGACTCCACAGGTCCGGGCCTCCGAAGCACTTCGGGGGCCCGGACCGCGTCCGTACCGCCTCACACCTGCCTCATACCTGCCTCATACCTGTCTCACACCCGCCGCGCGCAGCCCACCGGGGCGCTGCCCGGCAGCGTGACGTACAGGGCCGTGGACTTCGGGCACTCGGCGCGCTTGCCGGCCGCCTTGACGATGCGGAACTGCGGGCGCCGCTCGCCCGAGCCGTCGCAGGGCGTCTCGCGCACCCGCCCCTTCTCCGCCCGGTACACGCAGTCGCCGAGGATCGTGTACGGGCCCCCGCCCCCGCCCGGATCGCCCGGATGCGGCGGCACCAGCGTGCGCAGGCAGGCGTAGCCGTCCGGGTCGGCGACGACGGAGCCGGCGGCGCGCTTGGTGAGGTCCAGGACGAAGTCCGTCACCTCCGGGCAGCGCGGCCCGCCGCCGCGCTCGCCGTGGTGGCGGGCGAGGACCCGGGCGTAGGCGCGCTCGCTGGTGCAGCCGATCTCCGTGAAGCCCGTACGACTACGGGTGCTGCACTCACCGGCGTTGAGGGTCACGCCGTCGACCTGCCTGACCGGCGAGGCGGAGGTCGTGGGGCGGGAGGAGGCGTCACTCGGGGAACGGCAGCCGGTCGCCAGGGACACGACCGCTACGAGAGCGAGGGGCGCGAGGAGCGCGACGGTGCGTCGTATCGGCATGAAGCACAGGATGGCCCATCGCGGCTGCCAAGCCGAGAGTGCGGGGCCGCTGTGTCCCCTGGTACGGCCGGTGCACCTGATCGCGAGATGAACTCACGTACGTTTAAGTACTGTTGCCACCATCCTGAAGAGTCCTGGACGGTCGAGGGGAACGACGATGGACCAACTGCCCGTGCTGGTGGGCGACACCGAGTTCTACGTGGAGGTCGCCCAGACCGGCCCGCAGCCCGTCGCGCTGGGCGACCGCCTCTCCTTCGACGGAGTCCGCGACACCGTGCAGGCCATCGCCGACCAGCTGAACCAGGTCTGGGAGCGCAGCCGCCCGACAGAGGCCAGTGTGGAGTTCGCGCTCAAGCTCACCAGCAAGGGCGGTCGACTCACCGGACTCCTCGTGGACGGGAGCGCGGAGGCCGCGCTCAAGGTGACGTTGACCTGGCGCAGGGCGGAAGGCCAGGCGTAGGGCGCTGGGGGGTGTGTCCATGGCCGGGGGAGTCGACACCCGGGAGCTGCGCCGGTTCGTGGTGCGGATCCGCGACGATCGGGGGCGCACGGTGGGCACGGGGGTGTTCGTCGCCCCCGGCTGGGTGCTGACCTGCGCCCACGTGGCGGGCGCGGGCGCGGATGCCGATCGCGTGGTCCGCGTGGAGGCGGCCGACCCCTCGGTGCGCCTGGCGGAGGCGCGGTGGCAGGTGGTGGCCGCCTCGCCGCCTCGCGCGCCCGAGGCAGGCGGAGCGTGGCCCTACCCTGACCTCGCGCTGGTACGGGCCGACCGGGCGGTGGAACATCCGTGCGCCCTGCTGGACCCGGGGGACCCCGGCTCGGAGGCGGACTGCCAGGGCTGGGGGTTCATGCAGGTGGAGGGCGAGACCGACCCGGCCGGCTCCGCCGCCTCCTTCCGCTTCGAGGGCATCGGGGGATTCCAGGGAGTCACCGGCGACTACCTGAAGCTGAAGGCCGGCCAGGCGGCCCCCGGACTCAGCGGCGCCCCCCTGGTCTGCCCGGAGCGGCGGGCCGTGGTCGCGCTGGCCTCCGTCACCCGTGGCGCGGGCGGCGACCTCGGCGCCTGGGCCTCCCCGGTCCGCGCCCTGCTGCGGGTGGACCTCGCGCGAGAGCCGGGAACGGAGGAGCTGGCGCCCTACGCCGCGCAGCTCCGCGCCGCCAACCGGGAGGCGGTCCTTGCCGAGCGCGAGGCATGGAACCGGGTGCTGAGCCGCCCCCGGCCGACCGATCCGCACGAGGGTCTGAGCCGACCCTGGGGCACGTTCGTGAAGGGCGTCCGTACCAGCCCGGCGGACCTGCTGCGGGCGGACTTCGGGGTGGTGCCCTACCTCTTCCGCGCCCGGGACCTGGCCGATGCCGTCGACTGGTGCCGGCAGCCGCACGCCATGCGCACCGCGCAGGCGGCGGGTTGGGGTGGCGCGGGTAAGACCAGGTTCGGTGTCGAACTGTGCCAGCGGATGCAGAACCAGGGGTGGGCGGCCGGCCTGCTGACGGACGGCGGCTGGCGAAGCCTCGGCGCCCTCCCCGTACCGCGGCTGCTCGTCGTCGACTACGCGGAGGACGGCATCCACGGCGACCTCCGCGACGCCCTGGAGCATCTGCGTGAGCGCGCCACGGACCTCGCGCCGGTCCGGGTGCTGCTGCTGACCCGCAAGGCGTCGGGCGCGGGCGACGTCCTCGACCAGCTGCTGCGCGACGCGCCGGCCAGTCTGTCGCAGGTCCTGCAGGACCACCGGGAGTTCCCCGTGGCCTCGACGCGGCTCACGCCCGACGAACGGGAGGAGCTGTACGCGGCGGCGCGGCGGAGTTTCTGGCGGAGGTGGAACGACCGGGAAGCGCCGGCGGCCCCCACCACGGCGGTCGACCTCGGCGATGAGCGGTACGCGACACCGCTGGACGTGCTCTTCGAGGCGTACGACGCCGCGGTGTCGGGCGCCGACCCCGTACCGGGGAGGACGCAGGCGCGCCCGGGTGTGGAACGGGCGCTCGGCCACGAGGAGAAGTACTGGCAGGTGACCGCCCGCGCGTTCGCCGCCGACGGCTCCACGCTGCTGACGAGGGCCGGAACGGCGCGGCTGCACGCGGCCGTGGCGCTGATGACGCTCGCCGGAGCGGCGGACGCGGAAGAGGCCGACGCACTGCTGCGGCTCCTGCCCGAGCCGGAGAGCGGCGAGTCCCCGGCCCTGCGCGCCGACCTGGCCCAGTGGCTGGCCCAGTGCTACGAGGGCCCCCTCCACCTCAACCCCCTACGCCCCGACCGCCTGGGCGAAGCCTTGATCATCCGCGAACTACTCACCCCGCCCGGCGCGCACGAACGGAGGATGCTGGGTCCCTCCGTACTGCGCCAGGTCCTGTCCCTTCCCTCGGACAGCCAGGTTGTCCGAACGCTGGATGTCCTGGCCCGCATGGCGGTGTATGACGGGGCCACGGTGGACGCGGTAGTGGACGCCCTCGCGGAGTCGCTTCCCGAGCTGATCCTCCGGGCGGAGGACCGGGCCCTTGGCACTGTCGACCGACGGGCTGACCGGTCGCTCGCCGGGGTGCTTGTCCGCCTCGTGCAGCCGCCGTTGATGGAGCGGTTGGTGGCGGTGGATGGCGGCAACCTGGAGTACCAGCACGACCTGGGCGTCTCCTACGAGCGGTTGGGTGATCTGGCGCGGGATGCGGGGGAGAGGGCGCGTGCGCGGGGGTTGTTCGAGCGGGGTTTGGAGATCGCGGAGCGGTTGGTGGCGGCGGATGGCGGCAACCTGGAGTACCAGCGCGACCTGAGCATCTCCTGCAACCGGTTGGGTGATCTGGCGCGGGATGCGGGGGAGAGGGCGCGTGCGCGGGAGTTGTTCGAGCGGGACTTGGAGATCGCGGAGCGGTTGGTGGCGGCGGATGGCGGCAACCTGCAGTACCAGCGCGACCTGAGCATCTCCTGCAACCGGTTGGGTGAGCTGGCGCGGGAGGTGGGGGAGAGGGCGCGTGCGCGGGAGTTGTTCGAGCGGGGTTTGGAGATCCGGGAGCGGTTGGTGGCGGCGGATGGCGGCAACCTGCAGTACCAGCGCGACCTGAGCATCTCCTGCAACCGGTTGGGTGAGCTGGCGCGGGATGCGGGGGAGGGGGCGCGTGCGCGGGAGTTGTTCGAGCGGGGTTTGGAGATCGCGGAGCGGTTGGTGGCGGCGGATGGCGGCAACCTGCAGTACCAGCGCGACCTGAGCATCTCCTACTACTGGTTGGGTGAGCTGGCGCGGGAGGTGGGGGAGGGGGTGCGTGCGCGGGGGTTGTTCGAGCGGGGTTTGGAGATCCGGGAGCGGTTGGTGGCGGCGGATGGCGGCAACCTGCAGTACCAGCGCGACCTGAGCATCTCCTACTACTGGTTGGGTGAGCTGGCGCGGGAGGTGGGGGAGGGGGTGCGTGCGCGGGGGTTGTTCGAGCGGGGTTTGGAGATCCGGGAGCGGTTGGTGGCGGCGGATGGCGGCAACCTGCAGTACCAGCGCGACCTGAGCATCTCCTACGAGCGGCTGGTGGTGCTCGGGCAACTGGTTCCTCAGTCGGCAGAGGCAGTGAAGCAGTGGCTCGGCCGGGCCTTGGAGCTGCGTTGGGCGGTCCACGGACGTTCCGCACAGATGGACACAGCCGTGGATTTGTCCTACGTGCTGTTCCTGGCCTGCATGACCCTCGATGATTCGACCGCATCGCCACGGCAGGTCGTTGACCTGCTGGCGCCGTTTGAGCACGCGGGCACGCTCTCGCCTCATGGGGAGGAGTTGCTGGCCTGGGCCCGTGAGGCCGACGGCGGATCTGCCGTCTGACCGGCGCTTCCGCGCCCCTCCCGTCACACCCACCCCGCGCGCAGCGCCTCCACCGCCGCCTGGATCGCCGGGCGGCGCGCGGCCCCTGCGCGCCACACCGCGTACACCCGGCGGACCGGGACCGGGTCCAGGGGGACGGCCACCACGCCGAGCGGCAGCGGGCCCCGGCCCAGATGGGGGACCAGCGCGATGCCCAAGCCCGCGGCGACCAGCGCGAGTTGCGTGGCGTACTCGGCTGCGGCGTAGGCGAGGCGGGGCTCGTGGCCCGACGCGCGCAGCGTACGTACCAGCCAGTCGTGGCACACCGAACCCGGCGGCTGGCAGATCCAGCGCTCACCGGCCAGGTCCTCCCGCCGCAGGAACTCCCGCGCCGCGAAGGGGTGGTCGCCCGGGACGCAGATCTCGCACGTGTCGTCACCCAGGACCTCCAGCTCCAGGCCCTCCGGCGCCGGCAGCGGCGCGATGTCCCAGTCATGGCAGACCGCGAGGTCGACCAGCCCCTGCGCCACCATGCCGGGTGAGAGATGCGGGTCCATCTCCTGCAACAGGATGTCCAGGGAGGGGTGTTCGCGGGACAGGCGCGCCAGCGCGCCCGGGAGCAGCCCACGGGCCGCAGTGGCGAAGGCGGCGATGCTGAGACGGCCCGAGGGCTTGCCCCGCTGCTCCTCCAGCTCCGTCTCCGCGCGCTCGACGAGGGTCAGCAACTCGGCAGTGGTGGCGACGAGCTGCTGCGCGGCATCGGTCAGCACCACCCCCCGCCCCCGCCGCTCCAGCAGCGCGGTCCGCGTCTCGCGCTCCAGCTTCGCCACGGCCTGCGAGACGGCGGAGGGGGAGTACCCGAGCGCATCAGCGGCCCCGGCAACGGACCCGTGCACGTGCACGGCGTGCAGGGCACGCAGACGTCCGAGGTCGAGCATGGGGAGATCCCCTTCCTGCTTGTTCCCACCCGGTTCCTACCCGGCGAGTCTGAACCTCCAGCCCGGCCGGCCCGCGGGCGGAGCCCGCTATCGGATGCAGCGAGGCCAGAGGCGCGTAGCGCCGATTGGGGGTTCGGGGGCGGAGCCCCCGCAGCGTGGCCGCAGCCCGAGCAATCGTAAGCACCGCTGAATCCGAACATACACAAACCCGCGCTGGTGCTTAAGCCCCCCACCCCCGACCCTGGAACCCATGCAGCCGCGCCACACCGCCCTCGCCGTGCTCGTCGCGGCGATCTGGGGCGTCAACTTCGTCGTCATCGAGCTCGGGCTCGACCACTTCCCGCCCCTCCTCTTCTCCGCCCTGCGCTTCCTCGCCGCCGCGCTCCCCGCCGTCTTCTTCGTCGGCCGCCCCCGTGTCGCCTTCCGGTGGGTCGTCGCCGTCGGACTCGCCCTGGGCGTGGCCAAGTTCGGGCTCCTCTTCGTCGGTATGGACCACGGGATGCCCGCCGGGCTGTCCTCCCTCGTGCTGCAGGTGCAGGCCGTCTTCACCGCCGTTCTCGCGATGGCCGTCCTGGGTGAGCGCCCCGGCCGGGTGCGCCTGGCCGGTATGGGCATCGCCCTCGCGGGCGTCGCCGTCGCGGCGGTCGACGAGGGCGCCTCCGGGCCGCTGGCCGGGTTCGTCATGGTCATCGCCGCCGCCGCGATGTGGGGCGTCTCGAACGTGGTGACCCGCAAGGCCGCCCCGCCCGACCCCCTCAACTGGATGGTGTGGGTCTCCACCATCCCCGTCCTGCCGCTCCTCGCCCTCTCCCTGCTCACCGAGGGCTGGGACGCCGACCTCGCCGCCCTGCGCGGCCTGGACTGGGCGGGCGTGGGTGTGCTGCTGTTCGTCGCCTGGGTGGCGACCCTCTTCGGCTTCGGCGCCTGGGGCTACCTGATGCGGCACTACGAGGCCTCGCTCGTCGCCCCGTACACCCTGCTCGTCCCGGTCTTCGGCATGTCCTCCGCCGCGCTGCTCCTCGGCGAGGGGATCAGCCCCCTGCGCTGGTGCGCGGCGGTGCTCCTGGTCGGCGGCGTGACGGTGACCTCGCTGGGGCGCCTGCCCGGGCTGACGAGAGCAAGGCGTCAACTCCCGCCCGTAGCAGAGGACTTCACGCCGCGTACGCCAGCAGCCGCAGCAGATGCTCCCGCCCCGGGGCCAGCAGCCCCGCCAGCTCCGGAGCCCGCGGATGCCAGCGCTTCTCGTACTCCCAGCACAGCCAGCCGTCCCAGCCCGCCTCGGTGAGCAGCGCCAGCACCTCGCCGAGCGGCAGCGCCCCCGCGCCGAGCGCCAGCGGCGCGGTGTCCTCGCGGGAGGCGATGTCCTTGACCTGTACGTAGCCGAGCCGGCCGGTGAGCGCGGCGAGGGTGTCGGCGGGCTCCTCCCCGCCCAGCCACGGGTGCATCACGTCCCACAGCGCGCCGACGGACGGGTGGTCGATCAGGTCCAGGAGGCGCGCGACGTCGGCGCCGGTGCGGTGGCTGTCGTGGGTCTCCAGCAGGATCCGCACGCCCGCGCCGGCGGCGTACGGCGCGAGGGCCCGCAGCCGCCGCGCCCCCGTCGCGTCGGCCTCGGCGGCGGAGGAGTCGCCGCCGCCGGGGAAGACGCGCACGTGCGGGGCGCCCACGTCGCGGGCGAGGTCGATCAGCGCGCGCAGTTCGGCCAGGACGGGCGCGTCGTCGCCGGGGGCGCACACGCGCGGATAGCCGGCGAGGGTCAGCACCGCCACCCCGGCCGCCGCGCACCGCTCCGCCACCTCGGCGCGCCCGGCCCGCGACAGGCCCGGGTGGACCGGCTCCTCGGGATCGCAGCGCAACTCGACGCCCTGGTAGCCGTGTTCACGCGCGAGGTCCAGCACCTCGGGCAGCGGGCGGGCGGGCAGGCCGAGCGTGGAGAAGGCGAGTCGCATGCGCCCAGGGGATCAGAGAGGCACCCCGGGCGGCAAGGACCGCGCCGCCGCTACGACCGGCGCGGCCCCGTGCTCTGGCGGATCCGCAGCTCGTACGGCAGCACGGCCGCCCCGCCGGCCGGCGCCGCCTCCAGGCCCAGCGCCAGCCGCGCCGCGCGGGCGCCGGCCTCCTGCAGGGGCAGGGCGACCGTGGTGAGCGAGGGGAGCATGTCCGCGCTGAACGGCAGGTCGTCGAAGCCCGCCACCGAGACGTCGCCCGGCACGCTCAGCCCGCGCTCGCGCAGCGCCGCGCCGACGCCCAGCGCCACGGTGTCGTTCGCGCCGACGATCGCCGTCAACTCCGGCTCGCGGCGCAGGAGTTCCAGCGCCCCCGCGTGGCCGGAGCCCCGGTCGTACGGGCCGTGGACGGTCAGCCGCCCGGCGTCGCCGTCCAGGCCGTGCGCGGCCAGCGCCGCGCGGTGGCCGTCGAGGCGGTGGCGGGTCGTCGTACGGTCCGCGGGTCCGGCGACGTAGCCGATGCGGCGGTGGCCGAGGGCGATCAGGTGCTCGGTGAGCGCGCGGGCCCCGCCGGTGTTGTCGAACTCCAGGGTGAGCGCCGTGCCGGGGGGTGCGAAGGCGGCGGGGCGGCCGCACAGCACGACGCGGGTGCCGTTCGCCGCGAGGCGGCGGATGCGGGCGGCGACGGCCTCGGCGTGCTCGCCGTCGGCGCCGCCCTCGCCCGTACCGCCCTCGACCGCGCTGCCGGTGATCACCACGGCGGCGGCGCGCTGGCGCAGCAGCAGCGTCAGATAGGTCAGCTCGCGCTCCGGTGAGCCGCCGGTGTTGCACACCACGGGAAGCTTGCCCGCGCCCAGCTCGCTCTGCACGGCGCTGGCGATGATGCCGAAGAAGGGGTCGGCGACGTCGTTGACCAGCACGCCGACCAGGTCGGAGGTGGCCGCGGCGAGGGCGCTGGCGGGGCCGTTGACCACGTAGTCCAGCTCGTCGACGGCGCGCAGCACCCGGGCGCGGGTGTCCTCCGCGACCGGGTAGTTCCCGCTCAGGACCCGCGAGACCGTCGCCGCGGAGACGTGGGCGCGCGCGGCCACGTCCGCGAGTGTCACTGCCATGTGTACCGGCTCCCTTCCGACTGGTGGCAGGCAGTCTCGCACGCTGCCGCCCCAGGTGGGGAAGGAGCGTACTGGCCCGGCCCGTGATCGGGTAGATGCGGGTGGATGCGGGTGGATGCGGGTGGATGCCGCGGTCCACCGCCGGACCCATTGCGTACCGGGGCTTCGGCGGCTACGTTCCCCTCACGCGTAGTAAGCGCTTTCTATCCTCATCCGCCCGGGAGGGCCCATGACCCGAAGAACCGTGCGCATAGCCATGAACGGCGTGACCGGCCGCATGGGCTGCCGCCAGCACCTCGTCCGCTCCCTGCTCGCCATCCGCGCCCAGGGCGGCCTCGACCTCGGCGACGGGACGGTGCTGTGGCCCGAGCCCGTGCTCGTCGGGCGCCGCGAGCACGCGCTGCGGGAGCTGGCGCGACGCCACGGGCTGGAGCACGTCTCCACCGACCTGGACGCCGTCCTCGCCGACCCGGCCGTCGACGTCTACTTCGACGCCCAGGTCACCGTCGCCCGCGAGGAGGCGCTGGCGAAGGCCATCGCGGCGGGCAAGCACGTCTACACCGAGAAGCCCACCGCCCTGTCCACCAAGGCCGCGCTGGGACTCGCCCGCCAGGCGCGCGAGGCGGGCGTCAAGAGCGGCGTGGTGCAGGACAAGCTCTTCCTCCCCGGCCTGCTCAAGCTCCGGCGGCTGGTCGAGGGCGGCTTCTTCGGCCGGATCCTGTCCGTGCGCGGCGAGTTCGGCTACTGGGTCTTCGAGGGCGACTGGCAGAGCGCCCAGCGCCCGAGCTGGAACTACCGCGCGCAGGACGGCGGCGGCATGGTGCTGGACATGTTCCCGCACTGGGAGTACCTGCTGCACGGGCTGTTCGGCCGGGTGGAGACCGTGCAGGCGCACGTCGCCACGCACCTTCCGCGCCGCTGGGACGAGCAGGGGAGGGCGTACGAGGCGACGGCCGACGACGCCGCGTACGGGATCTTCGGCCTGGCGGGCGGGATCGTGGCGCAGATCAACTCCTCCTGGGCGACGCGCGTCCACCGCGACGAGCTGGTGGAGTTCCAGGTCGACGGCACCGAGGGCTCGGCGGTCGCCGGCCTGCGCGGCTGCCGGATCCAGCACCGCGCGACGACCCCGAAGCCGCTCTGGGACCCGGACGTCCCCGCCGCCGGCTCCTTCCGCGAGCAGTGGCAGGAGGTCCCCGGCAACGGCGTCTTCGACAACGGCTTCAAGGCGCAGTGGGAGCTGTTCCTGCGCCATGTCGCCCTGGACGAGCCCTACCACTGGGACCTCCTGGCCGGCGCCCGCGGCGTCCAGCTCGCCGAACTGGGCCTGCGGGCCGCCGCCGAGGGCCGCCGGCTGGACGTACCGGAGCTGACGCTGTGATCCGACTCCCCGACGCACAGGGCGGGTTGTCCGCGTACGAGCCGCGCACTGCCGCCCGTACTGCCCGCACCGCCCGTACCCCCGCGCCCGGCGACGCCCCCCTCCGCTCGCGCACCGTCCTCGCGGCGGCCCACGTGGTCGCCGACCCGTACGCCGACGGCGGCCAGAGCGGCCCCGCGGCCGTCGACTGGGAGGCCACCCTCGCCTTCCGCCGCCACCTGTGGGCCCACGGACTGGGCGTCGCGGAGGCCATGGACACCGCCCAGCGCGGCATGGGCCTGGACTGGCCCGCGGCCGCCGAGCTGATCCGCCGCTCGGCCGCGGAGGCCCGCGCGGTGGGCGGCCACCTCGCCTGCGGCGCCGGTACGGACCAACTCGCCCCCGGCGCCCATACGTTGGCGCAGGTGCGGGCGGCCTACGAGGAGCAGCTCGCCCTCGTGGAGGACACCGGCGCCCAGGCGGTCCTCATGGCCTCCCGCGCCCTGGCCGCCGCGGCCCGGGGCCCGGAGGACTACCTCGACGTCTACGGCACGCTGCTGCGCCAGGCCCGCCGCCCGGTGGTCCTGCACTGGCTCGGCGCGATGTTCGACCCGGCGCTGGCGGGCTACTGGGGCTCGCCCGACCAGGACGCCGCGACCGGGACCTTCCTGGAGGTGGTCGCCGCCCACCCGGAGAAGGTCGACGGCGTGAAGGTCTCCCTGCTGGACGCCGGCCACGAGGCGGAGCTGCGCCGCCGCCTGCCCAAGGGCGTGCGCTGCTACACGGGCGACGACTTCCACTACCCCGAGCTGATCGCCGGCGACGGGGCGGACTTCAGCCACGCCCTGCTGGGGGTCTTCGACCCCCTCGCCCCGCTGGCGGCCGAGGCGGTGCGGGCGCTGGACGCGGGCGACACGGCGGCCTTCCGCGCGATCCTCGACCCGACCGTGGAGCTGTCGCGCCACCTCTTCGGGCCGCCGACGCGCTTCTACAAGACGGGCGTGGTCCTGCTGGCCTGGCTGGCCGGCCACCAGTCGCACTTCGCCATGGTCGGCGGCCTGCAGTCGGCCCGCCCGCTGCCGCACCTGGCGCGGGCGTACCAACTCGCCGACGCCCTCGGCCTGTTCCCCGACCCGGCGCTGGCCGAGCACCGGATGGCGTCCCTGCTGGCGGTGTACGGGGTGGAGCGGTGAGCGGGCCGGAGCGGCTGAGCCTGAACCAGGAGACCCTCAAGCAGTGGTCGCTGCCCGAGCTGGCCGAGGGCTGCGCGAGGGCCGGGGTGGCGGGCGTGGGGCTGTGGCGCGCGCCCGTCCAGGAGTACGGGGTCGAGGCCGCCGCGAAGCTGATGCGCGCCGCCGGACTGACGGTGACGAGCCTGTGCCGGGGCGGCTTCCTCACCGCCGCTGACCCCGGCGAGTGGGCCGCGGCCCTGGCCGACAACCGCCGGGCGGTGGAAGAGGCGGCGACCCTGGGTACGGACACCCTGGTGCTGGTCTCCGGCGGCCTCCCGCCCGGCAGCCGCGACCTGGCCGCCGCCCGCGCCCGGGTGGGGGAGGCACTGGGCGAACTGGCCCCGTACGCCCGGGAGTACGGTGTCCGGCTGGCCATCGAGCCGCTGCACCCGATGTTCGCGGCGGACCGCTGCGTGGTCTCCACCCTGGCGCAGGCGCTGGAGCTGGCCGCGCCCTTCGACCCGGCGCGGGTCGGGGTGGTGGTGGACACCTACCACCTGTGGTGGGACGACACGGTCGCGGCGCGGATCGCGCAGGCGGGGGAGGAGGGCCGGATCGCGGCCTTCCAGCTCGCGGACTGGGTGACGCCGCTGCCCGCCGGCGTGCTGCTGGGGCGCGGCCAACTGGGCGACGGCTGCGTGGACTTGCGCCGGTTTCGCGAACAGGTCGACGCGGCGGGCTACACCGGGGCGATCGAAGTGGAGATCTTCAACCCCGCGCTCTGGGCGCGTGACGGCGCCGAAGTGCTGGCGGAGACCGTCGAGCGCTACCGGCGGTTGGTGCTCTGAGACGTCCGGGGCACCCCCTTTGCGCCGACCTCCAGATCACGAATGAATAACATCCGGATTCCGTGCAACCCTTCGCGGCGGATGCGGGTCGTATATGTCATCAGGCTTCCCGGGGGGTGTACCAGGGGGGTAGGGGAAGACTGGCAGAGGGGGAACGCCAAGGGGCCCGGTCATCGCGACCGGGCCCCTTGGCTTGTACGCCCGGCAAGGGCTTTCCCCCGCCGCGCTCCCGTACTGCCCCCGTACCGCTCCCGTACCGCCCCGTAAAAATCCAGCCCCCGCCCTTCCGGGCCGCACTGTCAGCCCCCTCCGCTACCGTCGAGCCATGCCGCAGCAGCCCGCGTCCGCCCAGCCGATCCGCCTCGCGGTGCTGGAGGGCGTCCTGGAGCGCATCACGTACGCCAACGAGGAGAGCGGCTACACCGTCGCCCGCGTCGACACCGGCCGCGGCGCCGGCGACCTGCTCACCGTCGTCGGCTCGCTGCTCGGCGCCCAGCCCGGCGAGTCGCTGCGCATGGAGGGCCGCTGGGGCTCCCACCCGCAGTACGGCAAGCAGTTCACGGTGGAGAACTACACGACCGTCCTGCCCGCCACCATCCAGGGCATCCGCCGCTATCTCGGCTCCGGCCTGATCAAGGGCATCGGCCCGCGCATCGCCGACCGCATCACCGAGCACTTCGGCGTCGAGACCCTCGACGTCATCGAGACCGACCCGGCCCGCCTGGTCGAGGTCCCGGGCCTGGGCCCCAAGCGCACCAAGCTGATCGGCGCCGCCTGGGAGGAGCAGAAGGCCATCAAGGAGGTCATGGTCTTCCTCCAGGGCGTCGGTGTCTCCACCTCCATCGCGGTGCGCATCTACAAGAAGTACGGCGACGCCTCCATCTCCGTCACGCGCAACGAGCCCTACCGCCTGGCCGCCGACGTCTGGGGCATCGGCTTCCTCACCGCCGACCGCATCGCCCAGGCCGTCGGCATTCCGCACGACAGCCCCCAGCGCGTCAAGGCCGGTCTGCAGTACGCCCTTTCGCAGGCCGGTGACCAGGGGCACTGCTACCTCCCCGAGGAGCGCCTCATCGCCGACGCGGTCAAGCTCCTCCAGGTCGACACGGGCCTGGTCATCGACTGCCTCGCCGAGCTGGCCGCCGAGGAGGGGGTCGTACGGGAGAGGGTGCCCGGCGCGGAGGGCGAGGAGATCACGGCCGTCTACCTGGTGCCCTTCCACCGCGCCGAGCGCTCCCTGGCCTCGCGCCTGCTGGCCCTGCTGCGCACCGGCGAGGACCGCCTCCCCGCCTTCCACGACGTCGACTGGGACAAGGCGCTGGCCTGGCTGCGTACGAGGACCGGCGCCGACCTCGCGCCCGAGCAGAGCCAGGCGGTGCGCCTGGCGCTGACCGAGAAGGTCGCGGTGCTCACCGGCGGCCCCGGCTGCGGGAAGTCCTTCACCGTGCGCTCGATCGTGGAGCTGGCCCGCGCCAAGGGCGCCGAGGTGCTGCTCGCCGCCCCCACCGGCCGCGCCGCCAAACGCCTGGCCGAGCTGACCGGCGCCGAGGCGTCCACCGTGCACCGGCTGCTGGAGCTGCGCCCCGGCGGCGACGCCGCGTACGACCAGGAGCGGCCCCTCCCCGTCGACCTGCTGGTGGTGGACGAGGCCTCGATGCTGGACCTCCTCCTGGCGAACAAGCTGGTCAAGGCCGTCCCGCCCGGCGCCCACCTGCTCCTGGTCGGCGACGTGGACCAGCTGCCCTCGGTCGGCGCCGGCGAGGTGCTGCGCGACCTGCTGGCCGAGCCGGGCCCCGTCCCCTCCGTGCGCCTCACCCGCATCTTCCGCCAGGCCCAGCAGTCCGGCGTCGTCACCAACGCGCACCGCATCAACGCCGGGCAGTCCCCGCTCACCGAGGGGCTGCCCGACTTCTTCCTCTTCCCCGAGGAGGACACCGAGGCGGCCGGCCGGCTCACCGTCGACGTGGCCGCGTACCGCATCCCGCGCCGCTTCGGCCTCGACCCGCGCCGCGACGTGCAGGTCCTGGCCCCCATGCACCGCGGCCCGGCGGGCGCGGGCACGCTCAACGGACTCCTCCAGCAGGCCGTCACCCCGGGCCGCGAGGGACTGGCGGAGAAGCGCTTCGGCGGCCGGACCTTCCGCGTCGGCGACAAGGTCACCCAGATCCGCAACAACTACGACAAGGGCGCCAACGGGGTCTTCAACGGCACGGTCGGCGTAGTGACCGCCCTCGATCTCGTCGAGCAGAAGCTGACCGTCCACACCGACGAGGACGAGGAGATCGGCTACGACTTCGACGAGCTGGACGAGCTGGCCCACGCCTACGCCGTCACCATCCACCGCTCCCAGGGCAGCGAGTACCCGGCGGTGGTGATCCCCGTCACCACCGGGGCCTGGATGATGCTCCAGCGAAACCTGCTCTACACCGCTGTGACCAGGGCGAAGAAGCTGGTCGTGCTGGTCGGCTCGCGCCGGGCCCTCGGCCAGGCAGTACGCACCGTTTCCGCAGGTCGCAGGGGTACGGCGCTGGCCCACCGGCTCCGGATCGGCTGAGCTTGTGTGTTCGGGCACCCCCGGGAGGAGATCCACGGCAGGATGGCCGACCGATGGCACGCAGTGCCTTATGTTGAGTCCCCGGCGACCCCGAGTGCACACATCCTGCCCTGATGGGGGAAGCTGGAAGGTAGTCAGGGCACAGGATGGACCTCTACTGCACCTCAAAGAAGAGGCACGATACGTCGGGTGAGGAAAGACGTGAGCGAGAACTCTGTAGTACTTCGGTACGGGGACGGCGAGTACAGCTACCCGATCGTCGACAGCACCGTCGGTGACAAGGGCTTCGACATCGGCAAGCTCCGTGCCCAGACCGGTCTGGTGACCCTGGACTCCGGCTACGGCAACACGGCGGCCTACAAGTCCGCCATCACCTACCTGGACGGCGAGCAGGGGATCCTGCGCTACCGCGGGTATCCCATCGAGCAGCTCGCCGAGCGCAGCTCCTTCCTCGAGGTCGCGTACCTGCTGATCAACGGCGAGCTGCCCACCGTGGACGAGCTGGCCGTCTTCCAGGGCGAGATCACCCACCACACGCTGCTCCACGAGGACGTCAAGCGCTTCTACGACGGCTTCCCGCGGGACGCGCACCCGATGGCGATGCTGTCCTCCGTGGTCAGCGCGCTGTCGACGTTCTACCAGGACAGCCACAACCCCTTCGACGAGGGCCAGCGCCACCTCTCCACGATCCGGCTGCTCGCCAAGCTGCCGACGATCGCGGCGTACGCCTACAAGAAGTCGATCGGCCACCCCGTGGTCTACCCGCGCAACGACCTCGGCTACGTCGAGAACTTCCTGCGCATGACCTTCTCCGTGCCCGCCGCGGAGTACGAGCTGGACCCGGTCGTCGTCTCGGCGCTGGACAAGCTGCTGATCCTGCACGCGGACCACGAGCAGAACTGCTCCACGTCCACCGTGCGCCTGGTCGGCTCCTCGCAGGCGAACCTCTTCGCCTCGATCTCCGCCGGCATCAGCGCCCTGTGGGGCCCCCTGCACGGCGGCGCCAACCAGTCGGTGCTGGAGATGCTGGAGGGCATCCAGGCCAACGGCGGCGACGTCACCTCCTTCATCAACAAGGTGAAGAACAAGGAGGACGGCGTCCGGCTGATGGGCTTCGGCCACCGGGTCTACAAGAGCTTCGACCCGCGCGCGAAGATCATCAAGGCGGCGGCGCACGATGTGCTCTCGGCGCTCGGCAAGGACGACGAGCTGCTCGACATCGCGCTCAAGCTGGAGGAGCACGCGCTCTCGGACGACTACTTCGTCCAGCGCAACCTCTACCCGAACGTCGACTTCTACACGGGTCTGATCTACCGGGCGATGGGCTTCCCGACCGAGATGTTCACGGTGCTCTTCGCGCTCGGCCGGCTGCCCGGCTGGATCGCCCAGTGGCACGAGATGATCAAGGAGCCCGGCTCCCGGATCGGCCGCCCCCGCCAGATCTACACCGGCGAGGTACTGCGGGACTTCGTCCCCGTCGAGCAGCGCTGACCGCGCGGCGCGGCCACTGAGGCCGCGGCCACTGAAGAGAGTGCCGAAGCGCCCCGGCCGATCCCCCCACGGGCCGGCCGGGGCGCTTTGACGTCCCGACCTGGACTCCCCCCACGGGGTCCAGGCCGGGTGTCTTTCCCACGGACGGGTTTCCGGACCACGGGAGGGCCGCTCAAAGCTCCCCGTGCCCAGACACCCGGACACCGTGCCGACTCCGCCGGGGGCCGACACTCACCCCCTTAGACCCACGACCCCGCGAAAGGGTTACCCCCCAATTCATGTGATCTGGATCACGCCCCGCACTCGGACGGTGACGGTCGGATCCGGGAGTGAGATCCAACCTCCAGCCCGCAGGCGCAGCCCGCTATCGGACCAGCCCGGCCGGCGTTTGAGGCCAGAGCTGCGAAGCAGCGATTCGGGGGGCCGGGGGCGTAGCCCCCGCAGCGCGGCGTGACGCACGACGACGGGGGCCGGGGTGTGAACCCCGACCCCCGTCAAACACCGGCGAGCAGCCCGCACCCTCAGTGGAACCCCCGCAGCCGAAGGCTGTTGAGCACCACGAACACCGAGGAGAACGCCATCGCCGCCCCGGCCAGCATCGGCGAGAGCAACCCCGCCGCGGCCAGCGGCAACGCCGCGACGTTGTACCCGAACGCCCAGAACAGATTCCCCTTGATCGTCCCCAGCGTCCGCCGCGCCAGCCGGATCGCCTCCGGCGCCGCCAGCAGGTCACCCCGTACGAGCGTGATGTCCGCCGCCTCGATCGCCGCGTCCGTGCCCGTACCCATCGCCATCCCGAGATCCGCCGTCGCCAGCGCCGCCGCGTCGTTGACCCCGTCGCCGACCATGGCGACGACCCGCCCCCGCGCCTGAAGCTCCCGCACCACCGCCACCTTGTCCTGCGGCAGCACCTCGGCGTGCACCTCCTCGATGCCCACCGCGTCGGCGACCGCCCGCGCCGCCGTCTCGTTGTCCCCGGTGAGCAGCACCGGCGTCAGCCCCAGCGCCCGCAGCCGCTCGACGGCCTCGCGGCTGGTGTCCTTGACGGCGTCGGCCACCGCCAGCACCCCGCGCGCCTCACCGTCCCAGGCCACCGCGACGGCCGTACGACCCTGCGCCTCGGCCTCGCTCTTCGCCCGCGCCAGCCCCGCCGGCAGTGGGACCGCCCACGCGTCGAGCAGCTTCTCCCGCCCGACGACCACCGCGTGCCCGTCCACGACGCCCTGCACCCCCAGCCCCGCCACGTTCTCGAAGCCCTCCGGTACGGGCAGCTCGCCCACCCGCTCGATCGCGCCGTCCGCGACGGCCCGCGCGACCGGGTGCTCCGAGGCGTGCTCCAGCGCGCCGGCCAGCCGCAGCAGCTGCTCCGGGTCCACTCCGGGGGCGGCGACCACGTCCTGGAGCGTCATGCGCCCCGTGGTCACCGTGCCGGTCTTGTCCAGGACGACGGTGTCCGCCCGGCGGGTGGACTCCAGCACCTCCGGCCCGCGGATCAGGATGCCGAGCTGGGCCCCGCGCCCCGTACCCACCAGCAGCGCGGTCGGCGTGGCCAGCCCCAGCGCGCAGGGGCAGGCGATGATGAGCACGGCCACCGCCGCGGTGAAGGCGGCGGCCGCCCCCGCGCCGCTGCCCAGCCAGAAGCCGAGGGTGCCCAGGGCCAGGGCGATGACGATGGGCACGAAGACCCCGGAGATCCGGTCGGCGAGGCGCTGGACCTCGGCCTTGCCGTTCTGCGCGTCCTCCACCAGCCGTGCCATCCGCGCGAGTTGGGTGTCCCCGCCGACGCGCACGGCCTCGACCACCAGCCGCCCGGAGGCGTTGACGGTCGCGCCGGTGACGCTGTCGCCGGGCGCCACGTCGACCGGCACGGACTCGCCGGTGAGCATCGAGGCGTCCACGGCGGAGGTCCCCTCGACCACCACCCCGTCGGTCGCGACCTTCTCCCCGGGCCGCACCACGAAGCGCGCCCCGACCTGGAGTTGACCGACGGGGATACGGACCTCGCGCCCCTCCCGCAGCACGGTGACGTCCTTCGCCCCCAGCTCCAGCAGCGCCCGCAGCGCGGCACCGGCCTTGCGCTTGGAACGCTGCTCCAGATACCGCCCGAGCAGGAGGAACGCCGTGACGCCGGCCGCCGCCTCCAGATAGATCTGCGAACTGCCCTCGCCGCGCGAGACGGTGAGGTCGAAGCCGTGCCGCATCCCGGGAACGCCCGCCTCGCCGAGGAAGAGCGCCCACAGCGACCAGCCCAGGGCGGCCAGTGTCCCTATGGACACCAGGGTGTCCATGGTGGCGGCGCCGTGGCGGGCGTTGGTCCAGGCGGCCTTGTGGAACTGCCAGCCGCCCCAGACCACGGTCGGCGCGGCGAGCATCAGCGAGAACCACTGCCAGTACTCGAACTGCCAGGCCAGCACCATGGCGAGCACGATCACGGGTGCGGCGAGCGCGGCGGTGACCAGCAGCCGGAAGCGCAGGGCGGCGAGCGGGGAGTCCTTGCCGTCCTCCCCGCCCTCCGACGCCTTCTCCTTCTCCTCCTCCGGCGGCGCGGGCAGGGCCGCCGTGTAACCGGTCTTCTCGACGGTGGCGATGAGCTCGCCGACCGCCACGCCCTCCTCGAAGGCCACCTTCGCCTTCTCGGTCGCGTAGTTGACCGTCGCGCTCACCCCCGCCATGCGGTTGAGTTTCTTCTCGATCCGCGAGGCGCAGGAGGCGCAGGTCATCCCGCCGATCTCGAGTTCGACCTGCTGGGCCGCCGCGGCGGTGGACGGGCTGGACACGGTGCCTCCTTCATGGGGCTTCGGTACGGAACAACGGCCTTGCGGCGAGCGGAGGTCAGGCGAGGCCCACGAGCTCGTAACCGGCCTCGTCGACGGCGGCGCGGACGGCCGCCTCGTCGAGCGGGGCCTCGGAGGTCACGGTGAGCTCGCCGGTGGCGGCCACGGCCTTGACGTCGCTGACGCCCGGGAGCTCGGTGACCTCGGCGGTGATGCTGCCCTCGCAGTGACCGCAGCTCATGCCCTTGACCTGGTAGACGGTGGTGACGCTCATGGTCGGCTCCTTCGATGAGAGGGGCGGATCGCTTCCGCCGTGGAGAACACTATACCCCCAGGGGGTATTCCGCAAAGCCTCTGGAGCCCCACTGGAGCCGTGTCGCGCCACCGGCCCGGAGCGGGCGCCGAAAAGCCGACCGCCCCGGACGGGGGTCCGGGGCGGTGTCGGGATGTCAGCGACGGTCGGGTCCCAGTTCAGCCCCAGCGCCCCCGGTTGCTGGGGCGCTGGGCCACCCACCTGCGGACCGTCTCGGCGTACCAGAGCGGCTTGCCGTGCTCCACGGTGTCCGGCGGCGGCATCAGCCCGTGCTTGCGGTAGGTGCGCACGGTCTCCGTCTGCACGCCGATGTACGCCGCGATATCCCGGTACGACCACAGCCTTCGGTCAGCCACGAGTACCTCCTGCCTGAATGAGCTGCCTGAATGACCTGCCAGGGCGGCCTGCCTGAACGGCCCGCCCGAATGACCGGCAGCCTGTCCCGGCCAACGACGGTCCCCGGCCGGAGGCAGGGCCTGTCGAGCGTCTGTGACACCGAACCCGCGTAACGGTGACAACTGTTACGGGTGGGGCGCACGGGGGAGGAGGGGCAGCGCGGTGCGCACCGGCGCGGGGGAGCGCGTCCCGGCGGCGGGCGTCGTTGACACGCCCCGGGCCGGGGACTAGACCGGGACGGTGCCGGTGTGCGGCGCCCCCGCTCGTGGTGTCGCGTAGCCATGCCGACCCACCGCACACGTATCCGTTGCCCATGGGCCCCTATACAGAGGAATTCGTAGGCGGATATGGTGTGCGACGACGGATTCCGCAGTGAGAGGTTCGATCGTAGATGAAGAGCATCGGTCATTGGATCGGCGGCAAGGCCGTGGAGGGGACCTCCGGACGCCGGGGCCCCGTCTTCAACCCCGCCACCGGGGCGCAGGCGGCCCAGGTGGACCTCGCCTCGGTCGGCGAGGTGGACGCCGCCGTCGCCGCGGCCCAGGCGGCGTACGCGAGCTGGGGCAGGTCCTCCCTGGTCAAGCGCACCTCCGTCCTCTTCCGCTACCGCGAGCTGCTCGTCGCCCACCGCGACGAGATCGCCGCGCTGATCACGGCCGAGCACGGCAAGGTGCACAGCGACGCGCTGGGCGAGGTCGCCCGCGGACTGGAGATCGTCGAGGTCGCCTGCGGTATCCCGCAGCTCCTCAAGGGCGAGCTGTCCACCGAGGTCTCCACCCGGATCGACGTGGCCTCGATCCGCCGCCCGGTGGGTGTGGTGGCCGGCATCACGCCGTTCAACTTCCCGGCGATGGTGCCGATGTGGATGTTCCCCCTCGCCATCGCCTGCGGCAACACCTTCGTGCTCAAGCCCAGCGAGAAGGACCCCTCCACGGCGATGCGCCTGGCGGAGCTGCTCGCCGAGGCGGGGCTGCCCGACGGCGTGTTCAACGTCGTCAACGGCGACAAGACGGCCGTCGACCGGCTGCTCGACCACCCGGACGTCAAGGCCGTCTCCTTCGTCGGCTCCACGCCCATCGCGCGCTACGTGCACAGCCGCGGCATCGAGCACGGCAAGCGGGTGCAGGCGCTGGGCGGCGCCAAGAACCACATGCTGGTCCTGCCGGACGCCGACCTGGACGCCGCCGCCGACGCGGCCGTCTCCGCCGCCTTCGGCTCGGCCGGCGAGCGCTGCATGGCGATCTCCGCGCTGGTCGCCGTCGGGGGCATCGCGGACGAGCTGGTGGCGAAGATCCGCGAGCGCGCCGAGAAGATCACGATCGGCCCCGGCGACGACCCGGCCTCCGAGATGGGCCCGCTGATCACCCGCGAGCACCGCGACAAGGTCGCCGGCTACGTGGGCGGCGCCCGCGAGCAGGGCGCCGAGGTGGTCCTGGACGGCACCGGCTTCACGGTGAAGGGCATGGAGGACGGCCACTGGCTCGGCCTGACCCTGCTCGACCGCGTGACGCCCGCGATGGACGCCTACCGCGACGAGATCTTCGGCCCGGTCCTGTGCGTGGTGCGCGCCGATTCCTACGAGGAGGGCGTCGAGCTGATCAACAGCTCGGCCTGGGGCAACGGCACCGCGATCTTCACCCGCGACGGCGGCGCGGCCCGCCGCTTCGAGCTGGAGGTCGAGGTCGGCATGGTCGGCGTCAACGTGCCGATCCCGGTGCCGGTGGGCTTCCACTCCTTCGGCGGCTGGAAGGACTCCCTCTTCGGCGACCACCACATCTACGGCGCCGAGGGCGTGCGCTTCTATACTCGCGGCAAGGTGGTCACCACCCGCTGGCCCGACCCCGCAGACGCGGGCGTCAACCTGGGCTTCCCGACCTCAAGTTGAGAGCCGGCAGGTAGAACACCCCCTGAACGACCCCGTCCGCGCCGCCGCGCGGGCGGGGTCTCGCGCATCCCCGTAACACCCCGTTGCCGCACCGAGATCGATCCGCAACCCCCCAGGCGGATCCCCGCGCCCCACTCGCCCGTCACACCACCGCAAGCGCGAGACCGGAAGTGAAGGACGAAGGGGGAGAGCGACGTGCGGACGTACCGGAGGATCGCCGGAGCGATGGTGGCCGGAGCACTACTGCTGAGCGGCTGCGGAGCCGGCGCGGGAGGCGCCGACGACAAGAGCGGAAAAGCCAAGCCCAGCCTCCAACAGAAGGACGGAAGCGGCCAGTTGCCGCCAGGCGCCGAGAAGGCGCACCAGGACGTCCCCACCGACCCCGACTCAGGCACCGACTACACCCGGGACGAACGCCTGTCCGTCCCCGCCGACCTGGTCTCCACCTTCGCCCTGGACGTGGACACCGCCTCCTACCAGTACGCCCGCCGCACCCTGGCCGACGGCCGGCTGCCGGAGCCGGGGACGGTCCGCCCCGAGGAGTTCGTCAACAGCTTCCGGCAGGACTACCCCCGCCCCGAGGGCGACGGCTTCACGGTGACCACCGACGGGGCCACCCCCTTCGGCGAGAGCGAGTGGACGCTGATGCGCGTGGGCCTCGCCACCCGGGGCGCCACCAACGCCTACGGCGCCGACCGCCGCGCACCGGCCGCGCTCACCTTCGTGGTGGACATCTCCGGCTCCATGGCGGAGCCGGGCCGCCTGGACCTCGTACGGGAAGCCCTGCGGCTCACCACCCGCCACCTGCGGGCCGACGACTCGATGGCCATCGTCACCTTCAGCGACGAGGCCCGCACGGTACTGCCGATGACGCGCCTGACCGCCGGCGGCAGAGAAGAGATCAGAGCCGCCATCGAGCAACTGGAGCCCACCGACAGCACGAACCTCGCGGCCGGCGTCGAGACCGGCTACGCCGAGGCCGTCGAGTCCCGCCGCACCGGCGCCACCAACCGCGTCGTGCTGCTCTCCGACGCCCTGGCCAACACCGGCGAGACCGACGCCGACGCCATCCTGGAGCGCATCGGGTCCGCCCGCCGCGACCACGGCATCACCCTCTTCGGCGTGGGCGTCGGCAGCGACTACGGGGACGAGCTGATGGAGCGCCTGACCAACCGGGGCGACGGCCACACCTCCTACGTCTCCGACCTCGACCAGGCCCGCCGCGTCTTCGTCGAGCAGCTCCCGCGCAACATCACCCTGCGCGCCCGCGACGCCAAGGCCCAGGTCCGCTTCGACCCGGCCACGGTGCGGGACTACCGGCTGATCGGCTACGAGAACCGCGCGGTCGCCGACGAGGACTTCCGCAACGACCGCGTGGACGGCGGCGAGGTCGGCCCCGGCCACACGGTCACCGCGCTCTACGCCGTCAACCTGAGCCCCGGAGCGCAGGGCCACGTGGCGACCGCGACCGTCCGCTGGCTGGACCCCCGCACCCGCGCCCCCCACGAGAACTCCAGCGACATCGAGGCGGCCTCCCTGCGCGGCCCGCTCTGGGGCGGCGGCAACCCGCGCCTGGAACTCACCGCCATCGCAGCCCACTTCGCCCACGCCCTGCGCGGCGCCTCGGACCTGTCCTCCGCCACCCAGCTGCCCGGCGCACTCCCGCTCCCGGAACTGGCGGCACGGGCCGAGAAGCTGGCCGCACGCCTGGAGGACCCCCAGGTCCGCGAACTGGCGACGGCGATCGACCAGGCAGCGGACCTGAGGGGCTGAGCCGGGCGAAGATCCGTACGCCCGTTCCCCTCCCGGGGCGCCCCCCGTAGGCTGGCGCCACGACGTCCAGGAACCGGCAGGCAGCAGGCCCGCCCATGACCTGGTTCCGGCCAAGGGGGACGGGCATGGCGGGGCAGTGGACCGGATACCTGGGCGACTACGGCAAGCTGCTGGCCGAGGTCTCCGAGACCGGCCGGCTGCCCCGCCGCCCCGAACTGGACGCCCTGCGCGAGACCGGCGAACAGGCGGCGGAGGAGGGCTGCGGCCTGCGCGAACTGATCGGCGTCTTCCTGGCCGAGACGCGCCGCTGCTGGCCGGAACTGCCCGGCGTGGCGCGGTCGGCCACCGCCGACCGCGTCCGTACCGGCGACGCGGTGCTGGCGGCCGTGGAGGCGGCGGTGGCGGCGCTGGGCGAGGGCCACGAACGGGCCCAGCGCCTGGCGGTGCGCCAACAGGAGGCGGAGCGCCGGGAGTTCATCGACGACCTGCTCTACGGCCGCAGCGACCCCGGCCGCCTGGCCGAACGCGCCACCCGCTTCGGCCTGCGCCTGGGCAGGGCCCACGCGGTGGCTGTTGCCGAAGGGGAGGGCTTCGACGACGTACACCCCCTGCTGCGCCGCATCGAGCGCGAACTGCTGGGCCGCTTCGGCGACCGCGAGATCCTGCTGACGACCAAGGAGGGCCGCCTGATCTGCGTGGCGGCCGGCAGCGAGGAAGCGGTCCTCACGGCCTTCGCCACCGTGGCGCTCAACCCCGGCGCCGGCTACCACCCGGCGCACCGCGTCGCCCTGGGCCGGGGCCACGCGGGCCCCACCGGGGTCGTCCGCAGCTACGAGGAGGCCCTGGCGGCACTCACCACAGCCGCCCGCCTGGCCCTGGAGGGCCCCGTCCTGCGCGCGGCCGAACTCCTGGTCTTCCCGGTCCTGATGCGCGACCGCGAGGCGATGGCGGACCTGGTACGCACCGTCCTGGGTCCCCTGACCACCGCACGGGGCGGCGCGGAACCCCTGGTGGAAACCCTCCGCGTCTACGCGGACGCGGGCTACGTCAACGCGGAGGCGGCCCGCCGCCTGGGCCTGTCGGTCCGTACCCTGAGCTACCGCCTGGACCGCATCAAAGCCCTGACGGGCTACAGCCCGACCGACCCCCTCCACCGCTTCACCCTGGAAACGGCATCCCTGGGCGCCCGCCTCCTAACCTGGCCCGCCCGCCCCCTCTGACGAAACCCATCACAGAAGAAGCCCCCGAGCGCACCCGCACCCGGCCTACCCAAGGGAGGGGCCCGGAGCGACGACTCCGAAAAGACGTACCGCAACGCAGGCCCCCGACAGAGCAGCAAATCGACCGATGGCAAGTACATCCCTATGGCTTTTCGGAGTTGTCGCGGAGAGGCCCCGCCCCACACGAAGAGACCCCCCACCTCAAACGGGCTGCACCATCGTGTACCCGGAATCAATCAACCGCGGCAGGTAGTACTCCAACGCGGCCACCGTCTGCCACCGATCCCCACCCCCATCATGCGCCAGCACGATGGCCCCGGGCCGAGCCCCACCCAGCACGGCGGCGGTAATGGAGTGCGTCCCCGGCTCAGCCCAGTCGTTGGTGTCGATGTTCCACTGGAACGGCTCCATCCCCAACTCGGCGCAGATCCCCAACCCCCGCGCGTCCCACATCCCATAAGGCGCCCGAGCCAGCCGCGGCCCCGCCCCCACCTCCCGCTCGACCACCTCGCAGGTCCGGGTCAGCTCCCGCCGCACCCGGGCGGTGCCCATGAGGTCCAGCTGCGGATGGGTGTACGAGTGGTTGCCCACCACATGCCCATCATCGACCACGGCCTTCAGCACATCCCGATTGGCCGGAATGTTCTGCCCGATCACAAAGAACGTGGCCCGGGTGTCGTAGCGCCGCAGAATGCGCAGGATCGCCGGCGTCTGACTGGGATGCGGCCCGTCGTCGAAGGTCAGCGCCATCAGCCGCTGCCCGGCCGCACCGGGCGAGCGCAGCGTCAGGTGCGCACCGGCCCGCACGGGAACGGCCCGCGGCGCGGCGTTGGGAACACGGCCGGCGGCGCCGCCCGGATAGAGCTGCTTGACCGCGGGAGCCTGCGCGGCGCGCGCGGCGACCGGCTTGGGGTCGCTGGGCGCGGGAGCGCGGGGAGCGCCGTCGGGCTCCGTGGCCAGGCGGTACGCCCCGGCGAGGGTGAGGCAGAAGGCTCCGGCCAGGATGCCCCGGCGCGCGGGAAGCCTTTTTCCGTACTTGTCATACTTCATGACCAACTAGGTCTCACGCGGACCGAACCGCGGTGACGATCGACACGCCCCCCGCGCCCCGCCCGCCCGATCGCACCCGCACGGACGCGCTGAAGTGGCGAAACCGGGGCCGGTGGTGCCGGTCGGGCACGGCCGGGGTGACGGGTCTCTCGGTGCGCCGGCCGATCCCCCGCGCGTACCCTGGACGGTCGAAAGCCCTTGACCCGCCCCCGGGCAGGGAGCCGGAGCCCCTTGGAGAGACCCCCATGCTGCGAACCATGCTCAAGTCCAAGATCCACCGCGCCACCGTGACCCAGGCGGACCTGCACTACGTCGGCTCGATCACGATCAGCGAGGACCTGATGGAGGCCGCGGACCTGCTTCCCGGCGAGCAGGTGGACGTGGTGGACATCAACAACGGCAACCGCCTGACCACCTACGTCATCCCCGGCCCCCGCGACAGCGGCGTGATCGGCATCAACGGCGCCGCGGCCCGCCTGGTGGCCCCCGGCGACCTGGTGATCATCATCAGCTACGCCCAGATCGAGGACGCGCAGGCCCGCGGCCTCGTACCGAGCGTGGTCTTCGTGGACGAGGCGAACACGATCACCGCCGAGGGCGGCGACGCGGCGGAGGCCCCGGCGGGCAGCGGCCTGGTGCGCGGGGACGCCGTAGCCGTGTGAGCGGAGCCGTGTGAGCGGAGCCGTCTGAACGGAGCCGTCTGACCGAATCCGACCGGGTACGGGCGCCGAGTAGCGCCCGTACCCGATCGCCCCCGGGGCTCAGCCCGCCCCCACCGCCTCCGGGACCGGCAGCACCTCCCCCGACTCCGCGTCGACCATCGCCACCCGCACCACGGGGTCCCCGCCGCCCAGCCGCGCACGGGCGGAGAGCGCGAAGACCACGGACACCGCCCGCACCCCGGCCGGGGACTCGTGCAGGCCGGAGTAGCGCAGGAAGCGCCAGCCGTCCGCGTCCTCCCAGTGGTCCAGCAGCCCGGAGCGCACGACGGTGTTCAGCGTGTCCCAGGCGAGGGAGCGCTCCAGCAGCTCCACGGAGCCCTCGACGGGCACCGCCGCCGGGTCGCCGCCGAGCGGATGGCCGAGCAGCCGCAGCCGCAGCCGGCGCGCGGGCACCCGCAGGTCGCGATGGACGGCGACGACGAGCGCCGCGCCCGGCGCCAGCAGGCTGAGGGCCCACCCCGGATGCGCGCCCGCGTACGACCACCACGGCGTGGCGGCGGCCAGCACGGCGGCGCCCCCGACCGCGACCAGCCCGGCCCGGGAGAACGCCCGTACCCCGATGGGCGCGTCGTCACCCGCCGTGCAGCCGCACGAGGACTGCGGCGCGGTGGCCCTCGCCCAGGCCAGATAGCCGCTGAAGCCCAGCCCCAGCGCGAGCGCCGCCGCGCCGGAGGCGGCCCCCGGCGCGGCGAGCAGCGCCAGCCCGGCGAGCAGCTCCACGCCGCCGACCAGCCGCAGGGCGAGCACGGCGCGGTCCAGCCGCCCCAGTGCCCGCTCCAGCGCGGTGTCCAGCGCCTGCCCCCGCAGCCGGGGGGCGGGGGAGAGGAGCTTGGCGCCGCCCGTGGCGCCGAGCAGCGCGCCGAGCAGGACGGCGGCCAGCCCGAGGGCGTCCGCGGACACCATCGCCATCAGTGGCCCACCGTGATCCGGGCCAGGTCGATCGCCCCGTCGCCGGGCCGCCAGGCGCCCAGCACCAGGGCGTGCTGGCCGATGCGGACGCGGGAGAGGTCCTGGGTCAGCGCCCCGCCCGCGTAGGAGGCGGTGGTGTGCTCGCGGGAGAGCCGGCCGATCAGCTCGCCGCTGTGGTGGCCGAGCACCAGGCGGTCGCGGCCGATCCCGCGGATGACCACGTCGATGTTGACGATGTTCACCCACACCGCGTCCGCGGCGATCGAGCCGTCGGGCATCTCCACGCCGCGCGCGTAGAGCCCGTCGCCGACCTCCACCGCGTCCGGCCGCACGGGGTGCAGTTTCCAGACGCTGGTGGCGTTGGTGAGGCGGACGGAGGTGCGCTCGCCGTGGGAGCCGGCGACCCGCAGCAGGGTGCCGTCGTCGATGGCCGAGACCCGGCCCTCGACGAACGAGGAGGCGGGCACGGCCGGGTCGAGCGGCGGCGAGGGGGCGGCGAAGGCGGCGTCGGGGTCCACCCCGCCCAGGGCGGTGGCGCCCACGATCGTCGCGCCGCCGAGCGCGGCGGCGGACAGGAAGCGCCGCCGGTCGAAGTCCTTGGCAGTCATCGCGGGCCCCTCACTCGTAGATCTGGACGCCGGTCTTACCGGAACTGAGGCTCGCGATGGCCGAGTAGGCGGCCGGGGTGAGGTCGAGGATGCGGTTGGTGCGGCAGACGCCGTTGCAGCAGACGCTCTCGCCGCAGAAGCTCTTGGTACGGGGCCCGCAGTCGGTGATCGTGATGCAGACCGCCTTGCGGCTGCACTGCTGGACGATCTTCATGACCGAGCCGCAGCCGCGTCGCGGGATGCCGCCCTCGCCCGAGCACAGGTCGGGGCGGGTGATGTCGTAGCAGGCCTGCGAGGCGTTGGGCCAGGCGCCGTGGTAGGAGCCGGATCGGCAGTTTCCGCAGGCGCCGCCGCCCGCGCTGCCGCACGGCCCCCAGGCCGCGCCGCAGCAGAACCAGGTGGTCTCGCCTGCCCAGAGGTAGTTGTTGCTGCACGCCATGGTCGGCGCTCCCTTCATAGAGTGTCCTGTTCATGACAGGTCGGAAGGTGCGAACCGCGGTACGGGTGAAGCGGAACCTTTCCAGGATGCTGGCGGCGGCCCCTGTCGGCCAGGGGGGAATCCGGACATGCTTGAGGGGGGCGGGAGGCGATCGCCTCCCGCCCCCCTCAAGGGGCGGACGATCCTCAGGCGGCGTCCTGGGACACGGCCTCGATGTCCAGCGTGATCTTGATCTTCTCGCCGACCGCCGCGCCCGCGATGCCGCCGGTCACGCCGAAGTCGGAGCGGTTGATCTCGGTGGTGGCCTCGAAGCCCGCCACCTTGCCGCCCATCGGGTGGTCGCCGAAGCCGCCCAGCTCCATGGCGAGCGTGACGGGCCTGGCGACGCCCCGGAGGTTCAGCTCGCCGTCGAGGGCGAAGGAGCCGTCGTCCAGCGCGCGGATGCCGGTGGAGCGGAAGGTCATCGCCGGGTGGTTCTCGACGTCGAGGAAGTCCTCGCCCCGTACGTGGTCGTCGCGCACCTCGTTGCGGGTGTTCACCGAGGTCGTGACGATGGTCGCCTCGACCGTGGAGTCCAGCGGGTCCGCCGTGGTCGTGATCGTGCCGGCCACGTCGTCGAAGCGGCCGTGCACCTTGGTGACGCCCAGGTGGCGCACGGTGAAGGTGGCCTCGGAGTGGACCGGGTCGATGGTCCACGTGCCCGTGAGGTAGCCGGGGATCTTGGCGGGGGTGCTGGTCATGAGGTGGGCCTCGTCTCAGGAGTTCGGACCGGTTGTTGAACGCTCATCCACCGTAGCAAGAGATTGTTGAAAGCTCAACCGGCGCTATGCTGGGCGTATGACCGAAAGTGACTTCCGCTGGCTGACGGATGAGGAGCAGCGGGTGTGGCGCGCCTTCATGCACGCCTCCCGCGACTTCAACGCGCATCTGGACCGCCAGCTCAGGCGTGATTCGGGCATACCGGTTGCTTACTACCAGATCCTCGTCATGCTCTCCGAGGCGCCGGGCCGGGCCATGCGGATGGGCGAGCTGGCCGAGCAGGTGAACTCCTCGCGCAGCCGGCTCTCGCACGCGGTCTCCGCGCTGGAGAAGTCCGGTTACGTGGTGCGGTGCGCCGCCGACGGCGACGGCCGCGGCCAGGTCGCACGCCTGACGGAGGAGGGCCTGCGGGTGCTGGACGCCGCGGCGCGGGGGCATGTGACGGAGGTGCGCAGGTACCTCTTCGACCTGCTGACCCCGGAGCAGCTGAAGACGCTGGGGGAGATCATGGACGGGATGGGCGAGGAGCTGCGGGGCGTCTGCGAGCGGGAGCGGACGCAGGACGCGGACGGCCCCGGCGGCTGCTGAAACGCGGGCCGGCGGGCCCGTACCGCAGTGGCCGCGGGCCGGGCTGACAGACTTGCCGGGTGCCGGACCAAGACGAGCAAGAACAGACCGGGGCCCCCGCCGGGCCGCCTGCCGGGCCCGCCGCCGGGCCGCCCGCCCCCCTCCGGGACCGGATGCCGGCCTGGCTGCCGCGTGCGCTGGTGCTGGCCCTGGCCCTCTACGGCTGCTTCCTGCTGGCGCGCTGGGCCTTCCACCAGCTGCTCGGGCTGCTGCTGAACATCCTGGTGGCGTGGTTCCTGGCGCTGGCGATAGAGCCGGCCGTGGACCGGATGGCCGCGCGCGGGATGCGGCGCGGGCTCGCCACCGCGCTGGTCCTCCTGGGGGTGCTGGTCTTCTTCGGCGGCTTCGTGGGGCTGCTGGGGTCCGTACTGGCCGACCAGGTGCGGCAGTTGGTGGAGAACTTCCCCGCCTACATCGACTCCGCCGTGGGCTGGCTCAACAGCCGCTTCGACACCAGGCTCGACGCGAACCGGCTGCGGGACGACTTCCTCCACTCCGACTGGGTGCGCAACTACCTGCGCAACAGCGCGGACAACGTCTGGACGGTCTCCACGGCCGTCATCGGCGGCCTCTTCAAGCTGCTGACGATCACCCTCTTCACCTTCTACTTCGCCGCCGACGGTCCCCGGCTGCGCCGCGCCATCTGCTCTGTACTGCCGCCCGCGCGCCAGACGGAGGTGCTGCGGGCCTGGGAGATCGCCGTCGTCAAGACCGGCGGCTACCTCTACTCGCGCGGCCTGATGGCGCTGGTCTCCGGGGTCGCGCACTACATCCTGTTCGTGATCCTCGGGCTGCCGTACGCGCCGGCGCTGGCGGTGTGGGTGGGCGTGGTCTCGCAGTTCGTGCCGACGGTGGGCACCTACCTCGCCGGTGCGCTGCCGTTCCTGCTGGCCTTCACGGTGAGCCCGTGGGCGGCGCTGTGGGTGCTCGGGTTCGTCATCGTCTACCAGCAGTTCGAGAACTACGTCCTCCAGCCGAAGATCACCTCGAAGACCGTCGACATCCACCCGGCCGTCGCCTTCGGCTCGGTGATCGCGGGCGCGGCGCTGATGGGCCCGGTCGGCGCGCTGATCGCCATCCCGGCGACGGCCTCCCTGCAGGCGTTCCTGAGCGCGTACATCACCCGCTACGAGGTGACCCCCGAGGCCGACGAGCCCAGCAGCCGCCGCAGCCTGCTGAGCCGGGCCCGCGAGGCGGCGCGGCGCCACGGCGGGGGCGGGGACGGTGCGCGGGAGGACTGACGCCCGCCCGGCACAAGAGCCAAAACGCCCGCCGGCGCAAGAGCCAAAACGCCCGCCGGCACAAGAGCCAAAACAAGACACGACAATTTCTTTGACTTTCTCGCCTTTGGGTTGTTGAGTGATCCTCGTGACCGATCCCTCCGACCCCGTCCCCCCCGCCGCGCTCCTGCGCGGAGCCGGGCTGCGGGTCACCTCCGCCCGTTCCGCGATCATCGAGGCGCTCCGGGGCGAGCAGCACCAGAGCGCCGAGCAGGTCGCGGCGCGGGTGCGCGAGCGGGTCGGTTCCGTCTCCACCCAGGCCGTCTACGAGGCGCTCGGCGCCCTCACGGAGGCCGGGCTGCTGCGCCGGATAGAGCCCATGGGGCGCGCGGCCCGCTACGAGACCCGGGTGGGGGACAACCACCACCACCTCGTCTGCCGGAGCTGCGGCGCGGTCGCCGACGTCGACTGCGCTGTGGGCCACGCACCCTGCCTGGAGCCGGTGCACGCGGCCGGCTTCGCGGTGGACGAGGCCGACGTCGTCTACTGGGGCACCTGCCCCGCCTGCCAGGAAAGTGCCAGAGAGCCGATCACATCCGCCTGACACCCGCCTCACACCGGAGGAACAGCATGTCGGACATCGATGACTTCGAGCACCCGCAGGGCGAGTGCCCCGTCGTCCACGGGCGCAACGAGTACCCGTACCCCACCGAGCGGGGCGGCGAGCGCCCCTGGTGGCCCAAGCAGCTGAACCTGAAGGTCCTGGCCAAGAACCCGGCCGTGGCCAACCCGCTGGGCGCCGGCTTCGACTACGCCGCGGCCTTCGAATCCCTCGACCTCGCCGAGGTCAAGCGGGACATCGCCGGGGTGCTGACCACCTCCAAGGACTGGTGGCCGGCCGACTTCGGCCACTACGGCCCCTTCATCATCCGGATGGCCTGGCACAGCGCCGGCACGTACCGCACCCTCGACGGCCGCGGTGGCGGCGGCTCCGGCCAGCAGCGCTTCGCCCCCCTCAACAGCTGGCCCGACAACGCCAACCTGGACAAGGCGCGCCGGCTGCTGTGGCCGGTGAAGAAGAAGTACGGCCGCAGCCTCTCCTGGGCCGACCTGATGATCCTCTCCGGCAACGTCGCGCTGGAGACGATGGGCTTCGACACCTTCGGCTTCGGCGGCGGGCGCGTCGACGCCTGGGAGCCCGACGACGACGTCTACTGGGGCCCGGAGACCACCTGGCTGGGCGACGAGCGCTACAGCGGCGACCACGAGCTGGACAAGCCCCTCGCCGCCGTCCAGATGGGCCTCATCTACGTCAACCCCGAGGGTCCCGGCGGCAATTCCGACCCGCTGTCCGCCGCCATCGACATCCGCGAGACCTTCAAGCGGATGGCGATGGACGACGAGGAGACCGTCGCCCTCATCGCCGGCGGCCACACCTTCGGCAAGACCCACGGCGCGGGCCCCGCCGACCTCGTCGGCGCCGAGCCGGAGGCCGCCGGGCTGGACGAGCAGGGCCTGGGCTGGAAGAACGCCTACGGCACCGGCAAGGGCCCCGACACGATCACCTCCGGCCTGGAGGGGATCTGGACCAACACCCCCATCAGCTGGGACAACAGCTTCTTCGAGATCCTCTTCGGCTACGAGTGGGAACTGGTGGAGAGCCCCGCGGGCGCCAAGCAGTGGCGGCCCAAGGACGGCGCCGGCGCGGGCACCGTACCGGACCCGTACGACCCGGACGTCCGGCACCAGCCGACGATGCTCACCACCGACCTCTCCCTGCGCTTCGACCCCGTCTACGAGCCGATCGCGCGGCGCTTCAAGGACAACCCGCAGGAGTTCGCCGACGCCTTCGCCCGCGCCTGGTTCAAGCTCACCCACCGCGACATGGGCCCCCTGGTGCGCTACCTCGGCCCGGAGGTCCCGGCCGAGGAGCTCTTGTGGCAGGACCCGCTGCCCGTACGGGACTTCGAGCTGATCGACGCGGCGGACGCCGCCGGGCTGAAGCGCCAGGTGCTCGCCTCCGGCCTGACGATCCGCCAACTCGTCTACACCGCCTGGTCCTCGGCCGCCTCCTTCCGCGGCAGCGACAAGCGCGGCGGCAGCAACGGCGCCCGGCTGCGCCTGCAGCCGCAGAACGGCTGGGAGGTCAACGAGCCGGCCGAACTGCGCGTCGTCCTGCGCGAACTGGAGCGCATCCAGCGCGAGTTCAACGAGGCCCAGAGCGGCGGCAAGCGCGTCTCGCTGGCCGACCTGATCGTCCTCGCCGGCGACGCGGCGGTCGAGCAGGCGGCGCGGGACGGCGGCCACGAGACGACCGTGGACTTCGTACCGGGCCGGGTGGACGCCACCCAGGAGGCCACCGACATCGAGTCCTTCGAGGCGCTCAAGCCCGCCTGGGACGGCTTCCGCAACTACGTCGCCAAGGGGGTCCCCCTCTCCGCCGAGCACCTCCTGCTCGACCGGGCGAACCTGCTGGACCTCTCCGCCCCGGAGATGACGGTCCTGGTCGGCGGCCTGCGCGTACTGGGCGCCACCTACCAGAACACGCCCTACGGAGTCTTCACCGACCGCCCCGGCGTCCTGACGAACGACTTCTTCGTCAACCTCCTGGACCTGGACACCGACTGGACCCCGGTCACGGACGACGCCACCCTCTTCGAGGGCCGCGACGCCGCCGGACGCCCGAGGTGGCAGGGCACCCGCGCCGACCTGGTCTTCGGCTCCAACGCCGAACTGCGGGCGCTGGCCGAGGTGTACGCCAGCGACGACGCGGCGGAGCAGTTCGTCCGGGACTTCACGGCCGCCTGGCACAAGGTCATGAACCTGGGCCGCTACGACCTGAGCTGACCCGCATCCACCACCGGCGCCCGGGCACCCCTCGCAGGAGGGCCGCACCCGGGCGCCGTTCCCCTGCCGTCGCTGTTCCCTCCGAATGTGATCGCCTAGGATCACGCTCCGAGGAAGGGACCCATCAGCGGACGTATTAGCAGAGGATCATCGATGCCGAGCCTCATACGCTCGTTCTGGATAACAGCTCCAGGCCGAGGCGAGATAATTTCGACCGCCTGCCCGCCTGCCCGCCTGCCCGCCTGCCCGCCTGCCCGCCTGCCCGCCTGCGTTGATGACGGTCACGCAACAGTTTGTACGCTCTACTCGGCCGTCAGTCGGGGTACGGAATCGCTTGTCTTCCGAGGTCGCGTCCCGGTAAGCCAGTATGCGGCGATGCGCGCCCCCTTCCAGGAGGGCAACTTCCCCGGGCCGGTCAAGTACGGCTATCTCAACGTCGGCCGCGTCGAGCACGGCCCCCCGCAGCTGGTCGGCCGCACGGTCTTCTCCCTCCACCCGCACCAGACGCGTTTTCACATTCCCGCCGCGGCCCTCACTCCTGTGCCCGCCGAGGTGCCCCCCGGCCGTGCCGTCCTGGCCGGCACCGTCGAGACCGCGCTCAACGCGCTGTGGGATGCGCCGCCGCGCATCGGTGACCGGATCGCGGTGGTGGGAGCAGGCATGGTCGGCTGCTGCGTGGCCGCCCTGCTGGCCCGCTTTCCCGGCCTACGCGTCCAGCTCGTGGATACCGATCCCTCCCGGGCGGCGGTGGCTGCCGCACTGGGACTGTCCTTCGCCTCGCCGGCCGATGCGGCCGACGGCTGCGACCTCGTCTTCCACGCCAGCGCCACCGGGTCGGGACTACGCCGAGGCATCGAACTGCTGGCGGCTGAAGGGACGTTGGTGGATCTCAGCTGGTACGGCGACGAACCCGTGAGCCTGCCGCTCGGTGAGCTCTTCCACACCCGGCGCCTGACGCTGCGCAGCAGTCAGGTCGGGGCTCTGGCGCCCGCACAGCGCGCTCGGCACACCGCGGCCGACCGCCTCACGCTTGCCCTGGAACTACTGCGTGACCCGGTCTTCGACACGCTCATCACCGGAGAGTCGCCCTTCGAGGAACTCCCCTCCGTATTGGCCGACATCGCAACCGGCAGGTTGCCGGGCCTGTGCCACCGCATCCGCTACGGACCGCACTGACCTCCCAGCCTCCCCTGTCAGCCCCTTCTCCCACCGACCCCGGAGTACACGTGTTCACTGTCACGGTCCGTGACCATCTGATGATCGCCCACAGTCTGCGCGGTGCCGTCTTCGGCCGAGCCCAACGCCTGCACGGCGCCACCTACCTGGTCGACGCCACCTTCCACCGCCCCGAGTTGGACGCGGACAACGTCGTGGTCGACATGGACCTGGCCGCCCGGGAGGTACGGGCCGTCGTCGGCGAGCTCTCCTACCGCAACCTCGACGAGGACCCCGGCCTCGCCGACGTCAACACCACCACCGAGTACCTCGCCCGCCTCATCGCCGACCGTCTCGCCGCCCGCGTCCACGGCGGACACCTGGGTCCGGGTGCTCACGGACTCACCGCGATGACGGTACGGCTCCACGAATCCCACATCGCGTGGGCCGACTACCACCGCCCCCTCTGACCCGGCCGCCCGATGTCCTTGCAGCCCTACGTCGTCCTCTCCGCCGCAGTCTCCCTGGACGGTCGTCTGGATGACGCCTCCCCCCACCGGCTCGTGCTCTCCCACCCCCGCGACCTCGACCGGGTGGACGAGGAGCGGGCCGCTGCCGATGCCATCCTGATCGGCGCCACCACCCTGCGTCGCGACCACCCCCGCCTGCTCGTCTCCGACGCCGCCCGCCGACGCCGCGTGGCCGCCGGCCGACCCGAACACCCCGCGAAGGTAGTCGTCAGTGGCTCTGGCGACCTCGATCCCACCCTGGCCTTCTGGCACTGCGGCGGCGAGAAACTCGTCTTCACGGTGGACGCGGCGCTGGTCCGTACCCGCCGCGAACTGGGCGCCTTTGCCACTGTCACGGCGACAGGCTCCGTTCTCGACTGGCAGGCAGTCCTGGCGGGACTGGGCCGGCACGGGGTGCGCCGACTCCTGGTGGAAGGCGGCGGTACCGTCCACACCCAACTCCTCGCCCTCGACCTCGCAGATGAACTCCACCTTGCTGTAGCCCCGTTGCTTGTCGGCTCGGCCCAGGCCCCGCGTTTCCTCGGCGACGCTTCCTACCCCGGCGGCTCTACGGCCCGGATGCGGCTGCTGGAGACTCGGGTCCTCGGCGATACAGTCCTGCTTCGATACGCACCCAGGGATCGGAAAGGTTCGCCAACTCACTTGATTACGACCGGAGATGACCACAGCTCCGTATGATGAGCGAGTGGCGGACCAGGAGGCGGGGGATGCGGACGTGGAGAACGCGGTGGAGTTGGCCGACGTGATCGCCCAACTGCGGAGCGAACTGAACCGGGCTGTCAGTGAAGGCGCCGACCAGGGACTGCGCTTCCAGTTGGGCATGGTGAACGTCGAACTCGAAGTGGTCGTGGAACGCAGCCGGGAAGCCGGAGGCAAGGCGCGCTTCTGGGTCCTCGATGCCCAGGGCAGTGCCCGCTCCACCCGGCTGTCCACCCAGCGGCTGACCCTCGCGCTCCAGCCGACCCACTCCGACACCCCGGGTGCTCCGGTCCTGATCTCGGATGACCAACTACCCGATGAGCGCTGAGCGTTCCAGTGCGCTGATCGGCGCCGACCCGCGCCGGATCGCCGAGATCATCGTCAGTACGCCCTGTGGGGCACGCCGCGGCTCCGGCTACCGGGTCACCGACACGGTGGTCCTCACCGCGGCCCACGTGGTCGCCGACGCCACCGACGTGGTCGTGCGCTGCGACGCCGACCGGCCGCAGGAATGGTCGGCCCCGGCGAACGTGGCCTGGCGCGGCACGGACACCGACCTCGTTGCTCTGGCCTGCACGCCGCCGCCGGGTGCGCCGCCGGCCCCCGCTGCCCGCTTCGGTACGGTCGCGGACGACCGCTACGGGATCCTGGCGGCCTGCGCCCTCGGCTTCCCGCTGTGGAAGCTGCGCCATGGGGCAGCCGGTTCGTACCGGGAGCTGGTCCAGGCAGACGGCACGATCGCCCTCCTCTCCAACCGCCGTGACGGCACACTGGAGTTGCTGGTCACAGCCCCTGACAGGGATACCGATCCGGCCCGCTCCCCGTGGAGCGGCATGTCGGGCGCCGCCGTCTGGGTGGGCGAGCACATCATCGGCGTCGTCGCGGAGCACCACCGCGCGGAAGGACTGAACCGGCTCACCGCCGTACGCCTCGACCACGCCCTGCGCGGCCTGCCTCCCACCGACCGCACAGCGCTGGCCCGCCTCCTTGATCTCACCGACCCCATCGCGCTCCCACCTGCCGGTAACCGGCTGGCGTCGCCACCCCCGGCCGCGATCCGTGTGGTGGGAGTACCTGTGGCCTACGGCATCGAACTGTTCAAGAACCGGGTGCGTGAGCTCGGTGAGGTGATCCAGCACCTGTACGCTCCGGCCATCCGCCTGGTGACCGTCACCGGTCGGCGCGGCATCGGTAAGAGCGCCCTCGCCGCTAAAGTGATGGACACCCTCGACCGCGGCCCCGGGTCCGTCGCCCTCGAACCCCGGCCCCGCCCGGACGGACTGGTCAACCTCTCCACACGCACCCGGGGGATCTCCCTGGAGAGCTTCTACTTCGGCTGCGCCGAACTCCTCGGCCCCCAGCGGGAGAGGGCCCTGCGCAAGACCTGGGAAGAAGACACCACCGTGCACGGCCGCCTCGCGGCGCTCGACCACGCTCTGAACGGCCACCGGGTCGTCGTCCTGCTGGACAATCTGGAGGAACTGCTCCACGACGACGGAAGGGTCCGTGACGAGGAGTTGGCCGCCCTGCTGGAATGGGCTTTCCGCGCCCCGCACGCCCCCCGGCTCCTTGCCACCAGCACCGTGCCCCCCAGGCTGGCGCCCGAGCTGCGGCGCTTCACCGCACGGATCGACCTCGCCGTCGGCCTCGGCGCGACCGAGTCGGCAGCCCTGCTGCGCGAACTGGACCGCGACGGATCCGCCGGCATTGCCGACCTCTCCGACAGGGAGCTGCTGCAGGCGGGTGTCCAACTCCACGGCGTACCGCGCGCCCTGGAACTGCTCGTCGGAGCGGCCGCCGACGCCCCCGTCCCCTTCCCCCGACTCCGGGACGTCCTCGCGGACTTCTCCCGCCGGGAGGACATCGTGCACGCCCTTGCAGGAGACCGCCTGCGTCAACTGGAGGGGCCCGCCCGTACCGTCGTCTCCATCCTTGCCGCCCTGCGCGTCCCCGCCACCCCCGCCGACATCGAGGAGGTCGCCGCCCGTATCGACCCCGGTCTGCCGGTCCCGGCCACCGTTGCCGCACTCCGGCGCACCCACCTGATCCACGCCGACCGGGTGAGCGGGACCGTTGCCCTGCACCCACTCGACGCGGACCTCGCCTACGGGCAGCTTCCCCTGGCCGGAGCGACCGGCCGGCAGGCGGTGGAGCGGGCCATCGCCGCCTGGTACGGAACGCGGACGACGCCCGAGGAGTCGTGGCGGCGGCTGGAGGACCTGGCCCCGTACCGCAGCCGTTTTGAGCACCTGATGCGCGCCGAGGACTACGACGAGGCCGCGCGGGTGCTGGCCGAGATCAGCGAATGGCTCGTCTGGCACGGATCGGTCCTCGCCGCCGTCGCCATGCACCAGGCCCTCGACGGACGGCTGACCGAAGCGGCCACCCACCTCACCCACACCCTCGGCTACGGTCATGCCCTGCTCAGCGCGGGCCCCATGCAGGCGGCGGTGGCCCGTTTCACCGAAGCAGTAAGCACTGCCGAACGCCTGGACGATCGGGCAGCGCTGCAAAGCGCGCTCTTCGGCCTCGGGGACGCACACCGCCAGCTCGGCGAACTGCGTACGACCGTAGAAGTCCTGGAGAGGGCGGCAGAGTTGGCTCATGAGCTGGGAGACGCGGAACGGGAGGAGCACGCACTGCTCTCCCGCAGTCTCACCCTCAGCTACCTCGGTGACGGCGAAGCCGCCCTGACCGGCGCCGACCGTCTCGCGGCCCTGGCCGCCACCAGCGACGAACTCCTCACCACCGCCCGCGCCGCCAACGCCCGCACCATCGCCCTGC
Source organism: Streptomyces polyrhachis (assembly GCF_042663125.1). NCBI lineage: Bacteria > Bacillati > Actinomycetota > Actinomycetes > Kitasatosporales > Streptomycetaceae > Streptomyces > Streptomyces polyrhachis. The sequence goes on from NZ_JBHSZO010000029.1 coordinate 60,690, forward strand.
TCACCCTGGGCCGCTGGACACAGACCATAGAGTCCGGTGTCGAGGCGGTACGTGCCTACCGCGCCGCAGACAGCAAGGAGGCGATCGCCTACGCCCTGAACGCACAGGGTGTGGCCTGGCTGGCGCTGGAGCAGCCGCTACGGGCGGCCGTGATGCTGGGAGAGGGCCGCCAGGAGGCGTCGGTGATGGAAAATCCCCGCGCCGAAGGCGTCTGCCTGTTCAACCTCGCCTGGGCCCACTGGCGTTGCGGCCACCCAACCGACACTGCCGAGGCGGCCGCTCGCGCCGTTGCGGCCCTGGACCGGGCTGGAGCGGCGGAAGCAGTGGCAGCCCGCGCTCTGACGGAAGCCGCCCGCATGCTCCCCGCCGATCCGAGAGCCGCTGCCACCGCTCTTCATGATGCCGCGACCGCTCTCCCCCCGAATGCCGAGATCATTCGGAGCGCCTGGCTGAGAGAGGAAGCCGAACGCCTCCTTGCGGAGTCGCCGGAGCCCACGACGCGGTAGTGAGCCACGATGCAGGACCGCCGCCCATGCGGATGGATCCGCACCCGGGCGCCGGTGCGGGTGCCCGCCTGCGTAGGCTCCCCGGCATGTCAGCCACGCAGCCGACCATCCTCGCCACCTCCGGCGGCCACCGGCCCGGAGCGCGCACCATGGTGGAGTTCGGCCCCCTGGTCCATCACGCCGTCGACCTCTCCGGAGTGCACGGCCGCCGTCCCCGGGTGATGTACGTGGGGACGGCCATCGGCGACGCCGAGCACTTCACCGCCCGGATGGGCGAGGCCGCGCGGGTGGCCGGTTTCGACCTGACGCCGCTGCAGCTCTTCCCCATGCCGAACCTGGACGACGTCGAGGGCGCCGTCCTGGAGCAGGACGTCGTGTGGGTCATGGGCGGCTCGGTGGCCAACCTCCTCGCGGTCTGGCGCGTCCACGGCCTTGACGCGGTCATGCGCCGCGCCTGGCAGGCGGGCGTGGTGCTGAGCGGGGTGAGCGCGGGCTCGATCTGCTGGTTCGAGGGCGGCACCACCGACTCCTTCGGCCCGCGACTGCGCCCGGTCACCGACGCCCTGGGCCTCCTGCCGTACGGCAACGGGATCCACTACGACGTGGACGCCGGCCGCCGCCCCCTGATCCACCGCCTCGTCGCCGACGGCACCCTGCCCACCTCGCACTGCACGGACGACGGGGTGGGCCTCGTCTACCACGGCACCGAGCTGACCGGGGCGGTGACCGAGACACCGGGCAAGGGGGCATACGTGGTGACCCGCGAGGGCTCGGCGGCGGTGGAGGAGCGCCTGGAGCCGCGCGGCCTGCCGGCGGTGGGTTGACCCGTCCCGGGCCGCGCCGGAGAATCCTGAACAGACGTTCAAGATTCTGCGCGGGGGGTCGCGATGGTGTGGGTGCTGCTGGCCGGTGCGATCGGTGCGGAGCTGAGCGCGACGCTCGCCCTGCGCTGGGCCGAGGGGTTCAGCCGGCTCTGGCCGTCCGTCCTCGTCGTGGCCGGCTACGCCCTGGCGTTCTACCTGCTCTCCCAGGTCCTCACCCGGGGCGTGCCGCTGGGCGTCGCCTACGGCATCTGGTCGGGGGTCGGCGTGACGCTCGTCGCGGTGCTGGGCAGCGCCCTGTTCGGCGACCGGCTGTCGTGGGCGCAGATCGGCGGGATCGCCCTGGTGGCGGCCGGGGTCGTCGCCCTGGAGCTGGGCGGCTCCCACTGAGCGCGCCCGCCGGGGACGTCGCGCGCGACGGCCGGCTGCGCAAGGGCGAGCAGCGGCGCGGGGAGTTGCTGGAGGCGACCCTGCGGGTCATCGAGCACGGCGGGGTGGCGGCCGTGACGCACCGGGCGGTCGCCCGCGAGGCCGGCCTGCCGGCGACCTCCGCCGCCTACCACTTCGGCAGCGTCGACGCCCTGCTCGTCGCCGCGCTCGTCCGCGCCGTCGACCGCTACTCGGCGCTGCTGCGCAGGGCCGCCGCGGCCCCCGACCCGATCGCCGCGCTCGCGAAGGCCCTGGCGGGCGAACTCGACGGGCGCAGACGGCCGTTCGTCGCCGAGTACGAGCTGTACCTGCTCGCCGCCCGCCGCCCCGCCCTGCGCCCGGCGGCGCAGCGCTGCGTGGACGACCTCGCGGCGCTCGCCCGCCTGCGCAGCGACGACCCGCTGGCGGTCCGCGCCTTCTGCGCGGGAGTGGACGGCCTGCTGGTGCAGACCCTGGTCACCGGCACCGCACTCACCGCCCGGGAGATCGAGGCGGTGCTGCGGAGGCTGCTGACGTAGCGGGTGCGGTCCGGCAGTTGGACCGGACCATCCCGCCCGCCCTGTCAGTCCAGCGTGACCGTCGTGACGACCGCCGCGTGGTCCGACGGCCAGTCGCTGTCCGCGACCTCGGGCCACTGCCGCACCGAGCCGCTGGTGTACGCCCGCGAGTCCGCGACCCGCAGCCCCCGGCCCGCGTAGAGCACGTAGTCGATCCGGTCCTGCGGCTCGGGGCGCCCGCTGCCGTCCTCGTGCGCCTCGTGGATCGGCGACCAGGTGGCGCCGGGCTCGCACAGCGGGTCGGGGTGCGCCGTGCGGTACGAGCCGTGCAGCCCGGCCGCCTCGGCGGCCTGGGTCACCGGCCACGGCACCGCGCCGTAACCGCAGTGCAGCGAGCCGGTGTTGTCGGTCCAGTCCAGATGCGAGGGGGTGTTGAAGTCCCCCACCAGGAAGACCGGTACCCCGTCGCTGCCTGCCAGGTCGCCGGCCATCGCGGCCAGCACGCCGCGCAGCTGTTCCACCCGCCCGGAGGACTCCTCGCGCACCAGCGGTTCCGGCACCGGAAGCCGGTCGAAGCAGGCGTCGTAGGGGCCGTAGGGCTCGTGGTTGAGGTGCGTGCTCCACAGCGCCACCTCCCGCCCGCAGTCCAACCGCACCCGCGCGCCCGGCCCCCCCGTAGAAGTCCAGCCCCGGCGCCTGCGCCTGCCCCGTGATCTCGTGTCGGCTGAGCACGGCCAGCCCGGTGCCGGCCTGCTGGAGATCCGAGCCCAGCTCGGCCGCCAGCTCCCGCGCGGTGTCCCCGTCGGTCTCCTGCAGCCCCACCACGTCGACGTCGGCCTCCCGCACCACCCGCACCTGCTTGGCCCGCGCGTCCCGGACGTACCCGCCGGCCAGCCAGAGGTTCCAGCTCATCACCCGCAGCCGGCGCGCACCCGCCGCCGGCTCCACCGACTGCCGCAGCGCCGCCACGTCGACCTCCTCAAGACTCTCCCGTACGGTACGACCCGGCCCTGGGAGACCGCGTGCTCCTCTCGGAGGATGACGAGGTCAACGAGGTGGTCGGGCTGTCCTGGCACCGCGTCCTGCGGATGCTCATGCCCAACCCGGACCCGACACGGCTGACAGAGGCAACCGCTCGCATCAAGCACGAAATCGACTCCGCCGGCCTGCTGAGCGAATGGAGCGGGAACCGGCACGTCGCAATCGACGTGCCGCCTCGGACAACCCCGTCGCAACTGTTCGACGCCATGGAACGCGAGGTCGCAGGGGCCGGCGCGTTCTGGGAGTGGGCTGACGCCATGCCCTTCTCCGCCCCACGCTGATCGAATCACCGCATGGCAACCGACCGCAGTTCCATGAACTGGGCTCTTCGACACCCCGAAACGGCCTCCGCATCCCTCAGTTCGCAGCCCAGGGGCTTCGGATTTCCTGAACTCGCGGAGGTTCGGCTTCGATGCCTTCTACCGCATCCCAGGTCAGGAGGGCGCGCACGAGAAGGGCGGCGTCGAGCACGAGGGCGGCCGGTTCCGCCCCACCCACCTGGTTCCGGTGCCCGACGTTGCCAGCCTCGAAGAGCTGAACGAGAAGATCGCCGCGATCGACCAGGTCGAGGACGGCAGCGTCATCCACGGCAGGCTGACCTCGATCGGGTTCGACTTCGTCACCGAGATCGACCAGCTGGCCCCGCTGCCGACCGACGACTTCAGCAGGATCACCGTGCGCCAGTGCTACTACTCGGTCCCGGCCCGCTTCATCGGACAGCGGGTGCGGGTGGTGCTGCGGGCCAACGAGCTGCTGGCCAAGCCAGGCGCGCTGGCCGGGTCCACTGCTCCGGCCAGCGCCCGCGAGCAGGGCACCTTCACCGCCACGCACGAAGCCTTCTGGGCGGCGGCGCGGGCCGCGCACGGCCAGGCGGCCGGCACCCGGGCCCTGACCGAGGTCCTGCTGCTGCGCCGGCGCATGTCCGCAGAGGCCGTTCACACCGCGCCGGTCCGCACCCTGGGGTTGAAATCCCCCATGAGCGGCCAGTTAACGGGGATCTGACTGGCCGCAGACGGTCACTCTGTGTTGACACTCATCGGGCAGGCGGGACGTGTCCGAAGCCAGTACGAGCGGACCGCGATGGTCAGGGCGATGCCATAGACGGCGAAGGCGCCCATCCCGATCCAGCCGACCAGCAGCGCGTCGCCAGAGGAGTGGAAGTCGCCGAGCCGCATCGTCACCAGACCGGCCGTTGCCAGGGCCAGGTATCCGACCCCCACGACACCGTACGGGGCGAGCGTGGCAGCGCCGAGCAGGGCCGGGGCGAGCGGGAGCCAGCGCGGCACCCGTCGGCCGCGCAGGAGCAGCGTCCAGCGCGGGAAGACCTGCCCCCACGGGCGGACCAGGCTCCAGAGCAGGAAAACGCCGAGCACGGCCAGCAGCGCGGTGGGGTCCAGGCCCCAGGACTCCAGGGTGAGGAAGATCTCCGAGGCGCCGTTCCGCTCCGAGACCGCGAGCATCTCCTCACCGGTGATCCCCGCGAACGTCCCACCGGACGCCCAGACCAGCTTCATCGCCGCGTACGGGACGAAGGCCAGCGTCCCCGCCCAGGCGGCGAGTTGGAGGCGCTGCGGTGCAGCGGACGGGGCTCGTGCAGCAGTACCGGCGGACATGCGGTCGGACCGGGCCGTGGCCGCGAGCAGGACCGCCCCGACCGCCGCGAGGGCCTTGTTCGCAGCGGAGGCCCAGTTGTCGACTCCCTGACCGAGCATCAGCGTGATCACGTCCATCAGCAGGCTGAACGCGGTGATCCCTGCCAGCCCGCACACCACCCAGAGCAGCACCCGCAACGGTGGCAGCAGACCGAACAGCACCACCGCTCCGCTGACCAACGTCCCCAGCGCACCCACCGCCACGACCGCCCAACCCAGCCCGGAGGTCCCTGAGTCACCGCCGTGGTAGAGCAAGGAGGTCCCGCTCAGCGCGCACGCCAGGCCGAAGCCGGTGTACAGCACCGCCCACAGCATCGTTGCCCAGGCCACCCAGCGCGGCCATCGCTGCCACCAGGCGCTCCAGAGCGCCTTCATCGTCCGTTCAACACTGGTCATGTTCTGAACGTCGCATCGACCGCGGCGGGGTGGCGTCGGCCGCCGGAACGATCCCCCTCCCCCAGCCGGGTGAGTGACCTCTGAGGCCAAGGTATGAGCTGCGGAGCGTGACATCCCAACTGGCCGTCCGTGGGGAATCCGGACTGGGCGCTGTCACGCGAAGGGCGTGCGGGCCGGGGTGAGGCAGGGCAGCGGGTGGCCCGAAACTTCGGGACGTTTTCGGGAAATCCAGCCGCCGGAGGCCGCCCCTGACCGGATTCAGCCGGACGGATCCAGCTGCCAGGGGCGCCCTTGCCGCTCTCCTCGCCGCTGACCGAAAACCGCTCCTGACCAGCAAAAAGACCCTCCCGCTGGAAGGGTCTGAAGGCGTGCCCGCGGCAGGACTCGAACCTGCGGCCAAGTGCTTAGAAGGCACCTGCTCTATCCACTGAGCTACGCGGGCCGGGACGGCGTGGTGGGCCGCTCGGGAGCCGGGGCCTTGCCGGGACAAGGATAAGCGTCCGGTGAGCTGGTCCACGCATCGCTTCACCGCGGGGTCGGCTTGTGGAGGTTCGGTGAAGCGTCCTGATAATCGCAGGCCGACGTGGTCTGCGCATCGGTTTTCTCAGGCTCCCGGAGCTGTGTTGCCCAGTCGTTATCGGTGGGAGGGGGTGCTTTCGGACAGGGGGCGTCCGCTCACGCATCCGTGGGGCGCCGGGCGCGTATGAGCGTCATATCCTTTCAAAACTCGTTAAAAGTGGGCATTCTGCGCAAGTGGTGTCCTTGGAAGTACGGCCGGAATTGCTGAGCGCCCTCACCGAGCTGCGGGAGCGTGTCGCCGACGCGAGGTTTCCGCTGCCCCTCGCGGGGGCGGCGCGAGCGACACGCGGGCAGGTGGAGCTACTGGCGCAGCTCGACGACTATCTGGTGCCCCGGCTGCGGAGCATCGACGCCCCCCTGCTCGCCGTCATCGGCGGCTCCACCGGCTCGGGGAAGTCCACCCTTGTCAACTCCCTCGTCGGGCGGCGCGTCACCGAGGCCGGTGTGCTGCGGCCCACCACGCGGCTGCCCGTCCTGGTCTGCAACCCCGAGGACCTGGCCTGGTTCGAGGACCGCCGCATTCTGCCCGGCTTCGACCGTACGGCCCCCGCCTCCAGTACGGCCGCGGCCGCCGGCGAGGACGAGGACGCCGACGAGGAGCGCCGCGAGGCCGCCGAGCGGTGCCTGCGCCTGGTCACCGACGACGCCCTGCCCCGCGGCCTGGCCCTCCTCGACGCCCCCGACATCGACTCCGCCGTCGAGGCCAACCGCGACCTCGCCGCCGAACTGCTCTGCGCCGCCGACGTCTGGGTCCTGGTCACCAGCGCCTCCCGCTACGCCGACGCCCTGCCGTGGAACCTGCTGCGCAGCGCCAAGGAGCTGGACGTCGCCCTGGTCACCGTCCTGGACCGGGTCCCCCACCAGGTCGCCCCCGACCTCTCCCGCCAGTACGCGGCCCTGCTGCACCGCGCCGGACTGGGCAACACCCCCCGCTTCACCATCCCCGAGCTGCCCGAGTCCGCCGGCGGCACCAGCGGGCTGCTGCCCGCCACCGCCGTGCAGGACCTGCGCAACTGGCTCTCCCACCGCGCCTACGACCCCGCCGCCCGCGCCTCCGCCGCCAAGCGCACCGCCCGCGGCGCCCTGGCCTCCCTGCGCAAGCGCCTCCCCGCGCTGGCCGCCGCCTCCGCCTCCCAGCTGGCCGCCGCCCTGCGGATCGCCCAGCGCATCGACACCGCCTACGACGAGGCGGTCGAGCGGGTGCAGCGGCAGGTCTCCGACGGCTCCGTGCTCTCCGGCGACGCCCTCGCCCTGTGGGAGAGCCAGTCGGGCGACGACGGCGAGTTCCTCGACGCGGTCGCCACCGGCGTCGCCGCCCTGCTGCACTGCGCCGTCGCCGCCGCCGACGAGCGCGCCGCCGCCGAACTGCGCCGCGAGCCGGCGGTCGTCACCGCCGGTCTGGACCGCCGGGCCAAGGAGACCGAGGACCCCCTGCAGCGCATCGGACTCACCGCCCGGCGCTGGCGGCGCTGCCTGGAGGAGCTGGCCGACGAGGCCGTCCGCGCCAGCGACCGCGCCGCCGACGGGGACGCGGAGGCAGCCGCCGCGCTGATGGCCGTCGTCCTGCTCGGCGGCGAGGAGCGCGCCCGTCCGGCCGCCCAGAGCCTGGGCGCCCTGCTCGGCTCCGAGGGCGCCCGTACGTACTACGACCGCGCCCGGCTGCTGCTCATCACCTACCTCGACCAGGTGCTCGACGGTGAGCGGCGCCGACGGCTGGCGCCGGTCAACGCGCTGGAGACGAAGCCCGATCAGCAGGTGGGGCTGATCGCCGCGCTGTCCGTACTGGAGAAGATGAGGGAGAAGCGCTGATGTGGAACGACGGGCTGATCGCGCGGCGGACCTCCGGCCGTGAGGACGGCGGCGCTCCCGCGGCCCGGGGGCTGCGGCTGGAGGAGGACCCCTGGCTCGCCGGGCGGGCGTGGCAGGAGCCGCTGGAGCTGACGCCCCCCGCCGAGGGCGAGGCGTCCACCCCCGCACCGCGCGCGGGGGAGGGCAAGGGCCGGCGTGAGGAGCGTGAGCGGGGAGAGGGCGAGCGCCGCCAGGTCTCCGCGCCGCTGCGCGCCCGGCTCGAAGCGCTGCGCGAGCTGGTCGGCCTGTCCCGTACGCGCCTGGACGGGCACATGCTCGCCGAGGCCGGGCGGGTGCTCGACGAGGCCGCCGCCCGCCAGCGGCTCTCCCTGGACCACACCGTCGTGGCCATCGCCGGTACGACGGGCAGCGGCAAGTCCGCCCTGTTCAACGCGCTCGCCGGCTGCACGCTCGCCGAGGTCGGCTCCCGGCGCCCCACCACCGACGAGGCCGGCGCCTGCGCCTGGCGCGGGCCGAGCGACGAGGCGCCGCCGCAGCTGCTGGAGCGGTTGGGGCTGCCGGCGGTCGTGCCCCGGCCGCAGCGCGACGACCTGGGGCTGCGGGGGCTCGTCCTGCTGGACCTGCCGGACTTCGACTCGGCGGTGGAGTCGCACCGGGCCGAGGTGGAGCGGCTGCTGCGGCGGGTGGACGCGTTCATCTGGGTGGTGGACCCCGAGAAGTACGCCGACGCGGTGCTGCACGAGCGCTACCTGCGCCCCTACGCGGGCTACGCGGAGGTGACCCTCGTCGTACTGAACCAGGCCGACCGGCTGCCTGGCGGCGCCTGCGAGCAGGTGCTGGACGATCTGCGGCGGCTGCTGGACGAGGACGGCCTCGCGCTCGGCGAGCACGGGGAGCCCGGCGCGATGGTGCTGGCGGTCTCCGCGCAGACCGGGGAGGGCATCGCGGAGCTGCGCGCGGAGCTGGTCACGCTGGTCGGGGAGCGCGGCGCGCCCGAGCGCCGGCTCGCCGCCGATCTGGACGGGGCGGTGGCGCGGCTGGAGTCGGTGTACGTCTCCGAGGGGGCTGCGGGGCTGAGCGGGCCGGCGCGCGAGGAGTTCGAGGAACGGCTGTCGGAGGCGGTCGGGGCGCGGGCCGCCGGGCTCGCGGCCGAGCGGCGGTGGCAGCAGGAGGCGGAGCGGGCGTACGGCTCGTGCTGGGGGCAGGTGTGGGGCTGGTACCAGGCGCGGCAGGTGGCGGCCGTGGACGCGGGGGCGGATCCGGGCGCGGCGCTGGTGGGGTCGCGGGTCGCGGGGATGATCGCGGGGATGCGGGCGGAGGAGGACGCGGGGGGGAGCGCGGGGGAGCGGACGGGCGGGACCGCGGCGGAGGGGGCGCAGGCGCGGGGCGCTGAGGGTACGGAAGGCGGCGCGGGCGCCGAGGGTGGCGCGGACGGCGGGAGCGCCAAGGACGGTAAGGACGGTAGAGCCGCCAAGGGTGACAAGGGCGCCAAGGCCGCCGCGAAGGCGGCCAGGGCGGAGAAGGCCGCCCAGCGGCGCCGGGCCGGGGCGGTGGCGCGGGGGAAGACGGGGGTCTGCGCGGCGGGGAAGCGCGCCTCGGCGGTCGCCGCCTCGCGGCCCGTCGTCGAGCAGGCCGTGCGGTCGGTGGCCGCGACCGCCGCCGAGGGGCTGCCGGCGCCGTGGGCGCAGGCGGTGCACGAGGCGGCGGTGCGCGGTACGGAGGGGCTGGCGGAGGAGCTGGAGACGTCCGCCGGCGCGGTCGGCGCGGCGCACGTACTGGAGCGGCCCCGGTGGTGGTCGGTGGTGGGCGCGACGCAGAACGCGCTGTTCATGCTGCAGATCCTGTGCCTGCTGTGGCTGGTCTGCGCGGCGGTCGGCTTCGCCCACGTCTCCTGGCAGATGCTGCTCGGCTTCGCGCTGGTGTGCGCGGGCAGCGGCCCGCTGACCGCGACCGTGTGCCGGCTGGCGGCGCGCGGGCCGGCGCGGCGCTACGGGCAGGACACCGAGCGGCGGCTGCGCGAGGCGGCGGCCGGGTGCGGGCGGGCGCGGGTGCTGGAGCCGGTGGCGGCGGAGCTGCTGCGCTACAAGGAGGTGCGCGGGCAGTACGCGGTGGCGGCCGGCGGGGTGGCGCGGGTCTGAGGCTGGTGGGCTGAACTCGCTGGTCAGGGTGGGTCGTTCACTCGTGCGGGTGGCCGGTTTCTCCCCAGGGTGCCCGCTGTCCACAGGGGGTCGCGGACGGGGCGGCGGGGCGGAAACATGGGTCGCGCAGGACCGAGTGCACGCTGACCGCGGGGAGGACCCACTGATGAACAACACACTCGTGACCGTCGTCGGGAACGTGGCGACCGCGCCCGACTTCAGGGTGTCGCAGAACGGCACGCCGGCGATCCGCTTCCGGCTGGCCACCACCGAGCGGCGCTACGACCCGGGGGCGGGCGGCTGGACGGACGGGGCGCGGAGCTTCTACACGGTGTGGGCGAACCGCGCCCTGGCCGAGCACGCCGCCTCCTCGCTCTCGATCGGGGATCCGGTGATCGTGCGGGGGAGGCTGCGCGTGCGGGAACGGGAGCACGAGGGCAGGCAGTTCGCCGACGCGCAGATCGACGCCCTGTCCATGGGCCACGATCTGGCGCGCGGGACCTCGGCGTTCCACCGGGCGGCGAAGGGCAGGGGGGAGGTCGCGGTGCCGGGGGCGGCGGGGGGAGCGGCACAGGGCGTGGCGGCGCTGAGCGGGGCGGCGGGCTGAGGCGGGCGGGATGGGGCGGGCGGGATGGGGAGGTCGCGGTGCCGGGGCGGGCTGGGAAGGCGAGGGAGGGCGCGTTCGGCGGCGGCTCTTGTTGCTCCTGTTACGTCCGGTATCCGCGGGGCTCTTGGTAACAGTTCTGTCCGGATCGGCCGTCCAGGAACGGCGATTGGGATGTATGGGACGGGCGTCTCCCTAGCATGCGGCGCGTCTCCACGGCCGACCTCCGTGGACCGATATCGCTGGCGGGGACCCCCACGGACCATCCCGCCGGAGGGGAATGACGTACATGAACTCCATATCCGGGACGCGCCGCGCTTCGCGGTCCGTCCGGCTCACCGCGGCACTGCTCGGCGCGGGACTGCTCGGTGCGGCCGCGATCACCACGGCGGCGCCCGCCGCCGCCCAGGACTCGCAGCCCGCCCCGGCCGGCGGCGCCACGGCCACCCTCGGCGGACTGAAGACCGCCGACCGGGCCGTGCTGCACCACGAGGACGGCTCCACCGACGAACTGGGCGCCGGGCTCTTCGAGATGGCGGTGGACGAGGGCGCCACGCTGCAGACGTACTGCATCGACTTCGGCCACCCCACGCAGTCCGAGGCGCGCTACCAGGAGGTGCCCTGGGCCGAGTCCTCGCTGCACGACAACCAGGACGCGGGCCGGATCCGCTGGATCCTGCAGAACTCCTACCCGCAGGTGAAGGACCTGGCCGGGCTGGCGGGCAGGGCCGGGGCCGGCAGCCTGACCGAGGCGACCGCCGCGGCCGGCACGCAGGTCGCGATCTGGCGCTTCTCCGACCAGGTGGACATCGAGGCCAAGGACCCGGCCGCCGAGAAGCTGGCCGACTTCCTGTACGACAACGCGCAGGACAGCGAGGAGCCTTCGGCCTCGCTGCGGCTCGAGCCCGCGGCCGTCTCCGGCAAGTCCGGGGAGCGGCTGGGCCCGATCACGGTGCGCACCGACGCCGCGGCCGCGGACCTCGCGCTCTCGAAGGAGGGCGCGGCGGCCGGCGTCAAGGTCGTCGACAAGGACGGCAAGGCGGTGGCCAGCGCCGTCGACGGCAGCGAGCTGTACCTCGACGTGCCCGCCGGTGCGCCGGACGGTTCGGCGGCGGTGAGCGTGCGGGCGGCCACGAAGGTGCCGGTGGGCCGGGCCTTCACGGGCATCGGGGAGTTCGCCAAGAGCCAGGTGCAGATCCTCGCCGGCTCGGAGCTCTCGACGGTCACGGCCACGGCGGCGGCCACGTGGGCGAAGCAGGGTGCGATCCCCGCCGTCACCGCGCACAAGAACTGCGCCAAGGGCGGCGTGGACGTCACGGCGAAGAACGAGGGGGACGAGTCGTTCCCGTTCGAGCTGGCGGGGCAGACGTACGAGGTGGCGCCGGGTGAGTCCCGCACGGTGACCGTCCCGGTCCGCGAGGACCAGGCGTACAAGATCACGATCACTGGGCCGAACGGCTTCAGCAAGGTCTTCGAGGGCGTCCTGGACTGCGAGACCGCGCCGTCCCCCGCGGACAGCCCGGCCACCCCGGCCCCGCAGCCCTCGGCGGCCTCCACCGGCGGCAGCGGCGACGACCTCGCCGAGACGGGCGGCAGCAGTGCCACCCCGTGGATCGCCGGTGTGGCGGTCGCCCTGGTCGCGGCCGGCGGCGGTGTGGTGCTCCTGGTCCGCAGGAAGAGCGCCGGCGCGTAACCCCGCGCGCCCGCTCCCTCCGGGCTGACGTCCGCTCCGGATCTTCGGGCCGACGCGCGCACTGGATCCTGGATGCCCGGGCTGACGCCCACGTCGGGCCTCGGCCTCACGCCCGCCCCGGGTCCCGGAGCTTTCCGCTCCGGGACCCGGGGCGGGCACGTTGCGGGGCGGGGCGCACCGTGTTTCCGCGGGGAGTCGACGGGCGGTGGGTGGGAAAGGGGCTGGTGGGGGAGAGGGGCGCGGACTCGTTTTCGTCCCTGTGCGTGCGTCGGGCAAGATGGGGTGTATCTGCCCATCGCTCGATCCACACCGCCGGACGGTTTCTCTTGGCTGAGTACATTTACACCATGCGCAAGGCGCGCAAAGCGCACGGCGACAAGGTGATCCTCGACGATGTCACCCTGAGCTTCCTGCCCGGGGCGAAGATCGGCGTCGTGGGCCCGAACGGTGCAGGCAAGTCCACCGTGCTGCAGATCATGGCCGGTCTGCAGCAGCCCTCCAACGGTGACGCCTTCCTCAGCCCCGGCTACAGCGTCGGCATCCTGCTGCAGGAGCCCCCGCTGGACGAGTCCAAGACCGTCCTGGAGAACGTCCAGGACGGCGCCGCGGACACCATCGCCAAGCTCAAGCGGTTCAACGAGATCGCCGAGCTGATGGCCACCGACTACTCCGACGCGCTGCTCGACGAGATGGGCCGGCTGCAGGAGGACCTCGACCACGCCAACGCCTGGGACCTCGACGCCCAGCTGGAGCAGGCCATGGACGCCCTGGGCTGCCCGCCCGGCGACTGGGCCGTCACCAACCTCTCCGGCGGCGAGAAGCGCCGCGTCGCGCTGTGCAAGCTGCTGCTGGAGCAGCCCGACCTGCTCCTCCTCGACGAGCCCACCAACCACCTCGACGCCGAGTCGGTGCAGTGGCTGGAGCAGCACCTCGCCAAGTACCCGGGCACCGTCGTGGCGATCACCCACGACCGGTACTTCCTGGACAACGTCGCCGAGTGGATCCTGGAGCTCGACCGCGGCCGCGCCTACCCCTACGAGGGCAACTACTCCACGTACCTGGAGACCAAGCAGTCCCGGCTGAAGGTCGAGGGCCAGAAGGACGCCAAGCGCGCCAAGCGGCTCAAGGACGAGCTGGAGTGGGTGCGCTCCAACGCCAAGGGGCGCCAGGCCAAGTCCAAGGCGCGCCTGGCGCGTTACGAGGAGATGGCCGCCGAGGCGGACAAGATGCGCAAGCTGGACTTCGAGGAGATCCAGATCCCGCCGGGCCCGCGACTGGGCAGCATCGTCGTGGAGGTCAGCAACCTCTCCAAGGCCTTCGGCGACAAGGTCCTCATCGACGACCTCTCCTTCACGCTGCCGCGCAACGGCATCGTTGGCGTCATCGGCCCCAACGGCGCGGGCAAGACCACGCTGTTCAAGATGATCCAGGGCCTGGAGGAGCCGGACTCCGGCGCGATCAAGGTCGGCGAGACGGTCAAGATCTCCTACGTCGACCAGTCCCGCGCCAACATCGACCCCAAGAAGACGCTGTGGGCCGTCGTCTCCGACGAGCTGGACTACATCAACGTCGGCCAGGTCGAGATGCCGTCCCGCGCGTATGTCAGCGCCTTCGGCTTCAAGGGTCCGGACCAGCAGAAGCCCGCCGGGGTGCTCTCCGGCGGTGAGCGCAACCGCCTCAACCTCGCGCTGACCCTCAAGCAGGGCGGCAACCTGCTGCTCCTCGACGAGCCCACCAACGACCTCGACGTCGAGACCCTGTCGAGCCTGGAGAACGCGCTGCTGGACTTCCCCGGCTGCGCGGTGGTCGTCTCCCACGACCGCTGGTTCCTCGACCGCGTCGCCACGCACATCCTGGCGTACGAGGGCGACTCCAAGTGGTTCTGGTTCGAGGGCAACTTCGACTCGTACGAGAAGAACAAGCTGGAGCGCCTGGGCGCGGACGCGGCCCGTCCGCACCGCGCCACCTACAAGAAGCTGACGCGGGGCTGAGTCTTGCGCCACACCTACCGCTGCCCGCTGCGCTGGGCGGACATGGACGCCTTCGGGCACGTCAACAACGTGGTCTTCCTGCGCTATCTGGAGGAGGCGCGGATCGACTTCATGTTCCGCCTGGCGCCGGGCGAGGGCGACGCCTCCTTCAAGGGGGGCTCCGTCGTCGCGCGGCACGAGATCGACTACAAGCGCCAGCTCGTCCACCGGCACGAGCCGGTGCAGATCGACCTGTGGGTGACCCGGATCGGGGCCGCCTCCGCGACCATCGCCTACGAGGTCAAGGACGACGACGCCGTCTACGTCCGCGCCTCGACGGTCGTGGTGCCCTTCGACTTCGCCTCGGGGCGGCCCCGACGGCTGTCGGAGGGCGAACGGGCGTTCCTCGGCGTGTACTTCGAGGAGCCGGAAGCGGCGGCGGCGTGAAGCTGACGCTCGCGGGGCCCGGGGAGGCGGCGGCGCTCGCCGCCTTCCTGGGGCGGCTGCTGCGGTACGACCGGGGGGCGGCGGTGCGGTTGCGCTCCGCTGGGGCCGGGGGCTCTTCCGGCTCCGCCGGGGGCGGGATCGCGGTGTTCGGGCGGGCGCCGGCGTTGGACGCCGTCGTCGTACGGACGCTGCCGCTGGGTGCCTCCCCGGTGGGGGAGGTGGACGTCACGGTCTCCGCCGGGGAGCTGCTGGAGGCGCTCGACGGGGTGGAGGTCGCCGTTCCCGCGGCTGTTGCCGGCGCCGCCTGGGCGGGGATGCTGCCGCCGCGGGGCGGCTGGGAGCCGGTGGGCGGGCTGCCGGACGCGGAGGCGTTGCGGGCGGCCGTCGCGGCGGGGATCGCGGAGTTCCGGGCGCGGGTGGCGGAGCTGCCGGAGGACAAGCGGGTGCGGGCGGAGCTGGATCGGATCGGGGGGGAGATCTGGGGGCGGGGGTTGGGGGGGAGTCCACTGCCGGTGCGTGCTGCGCACGCGGCGTACGTCTTCGGGCTGTTGTGGCCGGGGGCGGCGGTGGAGCTTGTCTCGGTTGGTGGCTGGCTGCGGTTGCGGACGCCTTATGGGTCGGTGGCCGTCCGGCGTGGGGGGCTCCCCGGGCTCGGGGTTACGCCGGTCTGAGGGTGCGGTCGCGCTGCGGGGGCTGCGCCCCCGGCCCCCCGGATCGCTGCTTCGCAGCTCTGGCCTCAAACGCCGGCCGGGCTGGAATGGCGCTTCGCGCCATGGCCTCAAACGCCGGCCGGGCTGGAGTGCGGTTGCGCTGCGGGGGCTTTGCCCCCGAACCCCCGGATCGGCGCTTCGCGCCTCTGGCCTCAAACGCCGGCCGGGCTGGTTCGGCGCTTCGCGCCTCGGCCTCAAGCGCCGGCCGGGCTGAGTGCGGTTGTGTTTCGGGCTCACGTGCCGGTCGGGCTGGGGGGTTCTTCCGCGGCGTCCGGCCAGACGCCTATGTGGTCCTGTTCCAGTTCCAGGAGGACTCGGTGGCGGATGGACAGGGCCTCTGTGTAGGACGTGGGGAGTTGGAGGCGGCCTGAGCGGTCTACCACCGAGTACTCGCGGGCTACCACCGATTCGCGGCCGTGCTCGTCCACCTCGGTGCGGCGCAGGACCTCGGTGGCCGTGCGGCCGTCGCGGATCGCCACCGTGCGGCGGACCTCGGAGGCCACTGTCTGGTCGTGGGTGACGATCACGATCGTGGTGCCGAGGTGCTCGTTCGCGGTGCGGAAGGCGGCGAAGATCTGCTCCGCCGTCGCCGAGTCCAGCTCGCCCGTGGGCTCGTCCGCCAGGATCACCGAGGGGTCGTTCGCCAGGGCCACCGCGATGGCGACGCGCTGCTGCTGGCCGCCGGAGAGGGCGGTGGGGCGGCGGTCGCGGCAGTCGGACAGGCCCATCAACTCCAGGAGCGCCTCCGCCCGTTCGACCCGGATGCGGCGGCGGGTGCGGGCGCCGGAGAGCTGCATGGGCAGCATCACGTTCTGCAGGGCGGTGAGGTAGGGGAGCAGGTTGCGGGCGGTCTGCTGCCAGACGAAGCCGACCGTCTCGCGGCGGTAGCGCAGCCGTTCGCGGGCATCCATGGTCAGCAGGTTGGCGCCGGCCACCCGGGCCTGGCCGGCGGAGGGGACGTCCAGGCCGGCGAGGATGTTCAGCAGCGTGGACTTGCCGCTGCCGGAGGCGCCGACCAGGGCCAGCAACTCCCCTTCCGCCACCAGGAGGTCGAGCCCCTGCAGCGCCTGCACCTCCACCCCGTCGGCGGTGAAGATGCGTACCACCTGGTCGCAGACGATCAGGGCGTCGTGTCCGAAGGCCGGCCGCGTCTCGCGGGCGGCGGCCTGGCGCTCCAGCTCGGCGAGCGAGGCCGCCGCCGGGAGGGTCCGGGGGCCGGCACCGGGGGCGGTACCGGCGCTGGTGCGGGTCGTCTGGGTCACCGGCGGGCTCCTCTCATGGGTCTCATCGCAGGTCTCGTCGCGGCTCTCGTCGCAGGTCTCGCCGCAGGTCTCGTCATAGGTGTCGGTGCGGGCCCGTGGGTCACGCAGGCCCCCCTCATTCCCGGTCTCCGGCCCGCAGTTCCGTCGCGGCCCGCTGCCGCCAGGTCCACCACGCCTGGCCCAGCACTGCCGCCAGCACCACCGCCGGGATGACCAGCGAGGGCAGCAGCAGCGCCGCCGGGTCGGGGGTGAGGCGGGCGTCGAGGAGCTGTTCCAGGCCGCTGCTCGTACTCAACGCGCCCGCCAGTACGCCCAGTTCCACGCCGGGTTCGACCAGCCGTACCGAGGCGACGCCCAGCAGCGCGCCCACCGCGCCCGCCAGCAGCACCTGGGGCAGCGCCTCCAGCACCAGCAGCCGGCGGCCGTGGGCGGGCGGCAGGCCCATCGTCCGCAGCCGCGCCAGCAGCGCCGTGCGTTCGGGCGCGGCCTGCAGCAGCGACATCAGCACCGCCAGGACGGCGAAGGCGATCCCGGCCAACGAGGCGACCGCGTAGAGGCGTTCGGCGCCGCGCTGCAGCGGGGACTCGCCGAAGCCGGCCTTCGTCTCGGCCTGCAGGGTGACGGAGCCCGCGCGGGCCTCCTTGACCGCGGCCCGCAGGGCGGCGGCGTCGATGCTCCCGCCGGCGACGAGCAGCAGGTTGGGGCGGCCGGCCGCCGGTCCCGCGGTGTACTCCGGGTAGTCCTTCGCGATCTGCTCGGCGTTGACGACGACGAAGGCCCCGCCCGGCCACGCCGGGGTGCCGTCCAGCTCCGCCGCGGCGCGCAGGCGCAGTTGGCCCATCGGCGGCTGCATCGTGAACACCCCCTCGACGGCCGTCTCCGCGACGTGCGGGGAGGTCAGGGCGGGCAGTGAGGACACCTGGTCGCCCCGGGTCAGCTCGGCCGCCCGGAAGGTGCCGAAGCCGAGGCGCTCGGCGAGGCGCGCGTACTCCTCGGGCCGCACCAGCACCAGCGAGACCAGCTCGCCCGACGCGCCGAGCGGGAAGCCCGGCTCCACCCGCACGGCGACCGCGTCGTCCACGCCGCGGACCTTTTGCACCTTCGCGGCGAACCCCTCGGGCAGCGTCTTGCCCGGCGGCGACTCGATACGGGCGTCGGCGCCGGCCGCGTACAACGCGGCCCGCTCACGGGCGTGTTCGACGCCGGCGAGGACCGAGCCGCCGAAGGAGGCGGTGGTGAGCGCGATCAGCAGCGCCAGCAGCGGGAGGGCCGCCGCCGCGTGCGTACGGCCGGCGCGGGCCAGCGACAGGAAGCCGACCGCGCCGCGCCAGCCCGCCGCCGGGCGGCCCGCCATCCGCAGCGGCAGCGGGTAGAGGCGGACGAACACCGCGGCGGCGGCCACCGCCGCCAGCACCGACGCCGCGCTGAGCAGCGCGTCCACCTCGCCGCTGCCGGCGGCGCCGCGCCGGCGCAGCGCCGCGATGCCGCCCACCGCCAGGGCCAGCACGGTGAGTTCGGCGACGGTGCGCCGCCGCGAGGGCCGCGCGGTCGCCAGGTC
>NZ_JBHSZO010000030.1:0-77722 GCF_042663125.1 Streptomyces polyrhachis
TGGGGTGGGTGGGGAGTAGTGCGGTGGTGCGGCGCCGGCCGGGTGCTGCCCGGTCGGGCCGGTAGGTTGCGGCGGCTGTAGCGGGCGGTGAGTGCCAGGAAGAGCACGCCCAGGGCCGCGAGGCCGGCCAGCAGCGCGGGGTAGGGGGCGGCGCCGGCGGAGACGGCCAGGAGCAGCGGGGTCAGGAAGCCGGAGTGGGTGGCGCCCTGGTAGACGGAGGAGGCGGTGGAGGACTCGCGGTCGGGGGTGAGGCGCTCGACTTCCTTGAGTCCGGAGGCCAGCGTCAGCCCGTACCCGGCGCCCAGGACGACCGCCGCGCCCAGTGCGGTGAGGGCGGAGTCGCGCAGGACGGCGTCGGCGGCGACCAGCAGGCCGGCGACGACGGTGGCCATCGCGACCAGGGTGGAGCGGGCGCTGCCGGCGGAGTCCAGGCGCAGGGCGAGGGGTTGGACGGCGATGCCCATGGCGATGGTCACGCCGGCGGCGAGGCCGCCGAAGAGGGGCGCGTGGCCGTGGACGCGGTCGACGACCAGCGGGGGCAGGACGACGTAGGCGACGGTGGCGGCGGCGAAGGCGGCGGGGCTGGCGGGCAGGACGACCAGGACGAAGCGCGGGTGCAGCACGACGCCCCAGCGGTGCCTGCGCGAGGGCGGCGTTCCGGGCGGGCCGGCGGGGGACGTGTCGGGGACGCGGCGCGCGGCGAGGAGTACGGCCGTGGTCAGCGCGGTGTGCAGCAGCGGCGGGGCGACCATGGGGGCGGGGGCCCATTCGGCGACGACGCCGCCGACCAGGGCGCCGGAGGCGAAGCCGGCGCCGGTGGCGTACATCGCGGTCCGGGCGCCGTCGCGGCCCGAGCTCTCGCACAGCTCCTGAAGCCAGACGGTGGCGGCGGAGAGGAGCAGTCCGGCCGCCGCGCCGGTCGTCAACCGGCTGGCGTAGACGACCTGCTGGGTGATCGGGGCGAGGGCGAGCAGCGCGCTGGCGGCGGCGGTCGCGGCCAGTGCGAGGCAGACGACGCGGCGGCGTCCGAAGCGGTCCGCCGCCGCGCCGCCGAGGAGCAGCCCGGGGACGAGGCCGACGAGGTACATCGTGAACATCACGACGACCGGGACGGTCGGCCAGCCCTCGCGGGTGCGGTAGACCACGGCGAGCGGGGTGAACTGGTTCGCCCCCCACCCGGCCGCGCTCAGCGCGGCGGCCACCGCGGGCCATGCGTGCCTGCTGCTCCTCACCGGCATCCCCCTGCGGACCGCCTCTCCGTTCAGCCCTGTCCGGCCCGGTGCTCCCGCATGGGCGCGGTCAGTGCGCGTCCGCCACCGGCTCCAGGCGCACGATGATGCCCTTGGAGGTGGGCGTGTTGCTGATGTCCGCGACGCTGTCGAGCGGCACGAGCACGTTGGTCTCCGGGTAGTACGAGGCCGCCGAGCCCCGCGAGGTGGGGTAGGACACCACGCAGAAGCCGGCCGCGCGGCGTTCCGTACCGTCGTGCCAGATGCTGACCAGGTCGACCGACTGGCGGTCGGTGAGGCCGAGTTCGGTGATGTCCTCGGGGTTGACCAGGACGACGCGGCGCGCGTTGTGGATGCCCCGGTAGCGGTCGTTCATCGCGTAGGGGATGGTGTTCCACTGGTCGTGCGAGCGCAGCGACTGCAGTACCAGGTGGCCGGGGGGCGGCTCCAGCATCGTGAACTCGTTGAGGCTGAACTGCGCCTTGCCGCTCCTGGTGGGGAAGACGGCGGAGTTCACCGGGTTGGGCAGGGCGAAGCCGCCGGGCCTGTCGACGCGGGCGTTGAAGTCCTCGAAGCCGGGGACGACGCGCGAGATGTGGTCGCGGACGGTGCCGTAGTCGGCCTCGAAATCCTCCCAGGCGATGGGGTCCTCCTTGCCCAGGGTGCGGCGGGCGAGGCGGCAGAGGATCGCCACCTCGCTCAGCAGGTGCGGGGAGGCGGGGGCGAGGCGGCCGCGGGAGGCGTGCACCTCGCTCATGGAGTCCTCCACCGTGACGAACTGCTCGCCGGTGGCCTGGACGTCGCGGTCGCTGCGGCCCAGGGTGGGCAGGATCAGCGCGGTCTCGCCGCACACGGTGTGGGAGCGGTTGAGCTTGGTGGAGACCTGCACGGTCAGGCTGCAGCGGCGCAGCGCCGCCTCGGTGACCTCGCTGTCGGGCGTGGCCCGTACGAAGTTGCCGGCGAGGCCCACGAAGACCTTCGCGGCGCCGTCGCGCATGGCGCGGATCGCGCCCACCGAGTCCAGTCCGTGACGGGTGGGCGCGGTGAAGCCGAACTCCTTGCCCAGCGCGTCCAGGAAGGACTGCGGCATCTGCTCCCAGACGCCCATGGTGCGGTCGCCCTGGACGTTGGAGTGGCCGCGTACGGGGCAGACGCCGGCGCCGGGGCGCACGTTGCCGCGCAGCAGGAGGAAGTTGACGACCTCGCGGATGGTGGGGACGCCGTGCTTGTGCTGGGTGAGGCCCATCGCCCAGCAGACGATGACGTTCCTGGCGCCCAGGACGCGGCGGTGCACCTCCTCGATCTCGGCGCGGCTGAGGCCGGTGGCCTTCAGCACGTCCTCCCAGGCGACGGTGCGGGCGCCGTCGGCGAACGCCTCGAAGCCGACGGTGTTCGCGGCGATGTAGTCCTGGTCCAGTACGGTCCCGGGCGCGGCGTCCTCGGCCTCCAGCAGCAGCCGGTTGAGGGCCTGGAAGAGCGCGAGGTCGCCGCCGGCGCGGATGTGGAGGAACTGGTCGGCGATGGCGGTGCCGCGCCCGATCACGCCGCCGACCTGCTGCGGGTTCTTGAACCGCATCAGCCCGGCCTCGGGCAGGGTGTTGACCGCGACGACACTGCCGCCGTTGTCCTTGGTCTCCTCCAGCGCGGAGAGCATCCGCGGGTGGTTGGTGCCGGGGTTCTGGCCGACGACGAAGACCAGGTCGGCGTGGTGGATGTCGTCGAGGGTGACGTTGCCCTTGCCGATGCCGAGGGTCTCGCCCAGGGCGAAGCCGCTGGACTCGTGGCACATGTTGGAGCAGTCGGGGAGGTTGTTGGTGCCCAGTACGCGGGCGAAGAGCTGCAGCAGGAAGGCGGCCTCGTTGTTGAGGCGCCCGGAGGTGTAGAAGAGGGCCTCGTCGGGGGAGGCGAGGGCGCGCAGCTCGCGCGCCATGATGTCGAACGCCTCGTCCCAGTCGACCGGTTCGTAGTGGGTGGCGCCGGGGCGCTTGACCATCGGCTCGGTGAGGCGGCCCTGCTGGTTGAGCCAGTAGTCGGAGTGGCCGTCGAGTTCGGCGATGGAGTGCTCGCGGAAGAAGTCGGCGGTGACGCGGCGCGTGGTGGCCTCGTCGTTGATGTGCTTGGCGCCGTTCTCGCAGTACTCGTTCTTGTGGCGCTTGCCCGGGGCGGGCTCGGGCCAGGCGCAGCCGGGGCAGTCGAAGCCCTTGGTCTGGTTGATGTTCAGCAGGGTCAGCGCGGTCCGGCGGGCCGAGTTCTCCCGCAGTGAGTACTGGATGGCGTGTACGACGGCCGGTACGCCCGCGGCCCACTCCTTGGGAGGGGTCACCGTCAGCTGGTCGGTCGGGTCCTCGATGCTGCTGCCCATGTCCTGCTTCAACCTCGTTCCGTGGTATGCGCGTACACGCATCGAGTGCGTCCGCTCGTGCGCATACGGGAGCCGGCCGACCGGTCGGTTCCGCCAGGGACGTGGGGGTGTCGCTCCCTCCCGTCCCTGGAGGAGCGTCCGGCAATCTCCGTGTGAAGTCAAAGCGAAAGTATCGATGACGCGATAGGCGCCGCTTATCCAGGGGCGGGTCCCTCCTGTTCGGTGGTGTCGTCGAAGAGGCTGCTGCCGTAGACGTCCTCGGCGGTGATGGTGATGAGGTCGGCCTTGCCCAGCGGCCGGTCCAGCGCGACCAGGCGGCGTGCCTGGCGCAGCCGGCAGCGCTCGATGGCGTTGCGGACGCTGCGGGCGTTGGAGAAGTTGGGCCGCTTCATCCGGCGGGTGAGGTAGTCGGAGAACGCCTCACGTGCCGCCGGGTCGAAGCGGAAGTTCTCCTCCGCGACCATCAGTTCGGCGATCTGCATCAGCTCCGTACGGTCGTAGTCCTCGAACGCGATGTGGTGGGGCACCCGTGAACTCAGGCCCGGGTTGGCCGAGAAGAAGGTCCCCATCCGGTCGGGGTAGCCGGCGAAGACGACCACCAGGTCGCCGCGCTCGTTCTCCATCTCCGTGAGCAGGATCTCGATCACCTCCTGCCCGTAGTCCCGTTCGTTCTCGGGGCGGAAGAGGTAGTAGGCCTCGTCGATGAAGAGCACGCCGCCGGCCGCCCGTGCCAGCGCCTCCTTCGTCTTGGGCGCGGTGTGGCCGATGAACTGGCCCACCAGGTCGTCGCGGGTGACGACGTGGACCCGCGGCGTCCTGATGTAGCCCAGGGCGTGCAGGATCGACGCCATCCGCATGGCCACGGTGGTCTTGCCGGTGCCGGGGCCGCCGGTGAAGCTCATGTGCAGCGTCGGCTTGGAGGAGGTGAGCCCGAACCGCTCGCGGGCGCGGTCCACCTGGAGCAGCGAGGCGATCTCCCGCACCCGCCGCTTGACGGAGGCGAGTCCGACGAGCTCGGCGTCGAGGGCGGCCAGGGTCGTCTCGACCCTGGCCGCCGCCTCGTCCGCCGAGAGGTCGAGCCGCGCGTCGTCGGCGAGGGGAGCGGGGGGCTCCGCCGTCACCTCCGGCTGCTGTGCCGGTCCGCCCTGTGCCGCTCCGCGCTGTGCCGGTCCGCCCTGGGACGGCCGGGGGTACCCGAAACCCTTCGGCGACTGCATGGGATCACTCGCCCGCGTACCGGGTTCCGGCCGGCCGGGTGGTCGCGTAGGACGTCACCGAGTACCGCTGGGTGCGGTCCGGGCCGTCCTGGCGCTCCAGCAGGAATCCCGGCTCCTCGGCCGGGCGTTGGACGAGGAAGGACATGGCCGTGGACTGCCGGCCGAGCGTCGCGTCGTACGCCAGGACGCGCACGTAGTGCTGGGGGTAGGTGGCGCGGCACTCGTTGATCTGGGCCAGGACCCCGTCGGGCTCCGCCAGGTCGAACAGGGGCAGGCCCCACATGTCCCAGTAGATGTTGCGGGGGTGGGGGTCGTCGGTGTACTCGATCGACACCGGCCAGCCCCGGTCGAGGGCGTAGCGGACCTGCGCGGCTATCTCCTCGTCGGTGAGGTCGGGCAGGTACGAGAACGTCCCGTAGCGCAACTTCACGGTGTACTCCTTTCGTCGGTCTCGCTCATATCGCCGGATGTGCCGGACTCCCTTGTCCCCACAGCTGCCCAGAGGGCCCTCACGTCGCAACGCTGGGTGTGGGGATGAAGTCCGGTGCGTCGGTGCTGGTGTAGTCGAAGGTGATGTCGCCCCAGGTGGAGAGCGCGGCCTCCAGCGACGGGGAGCCCTTGGCGGTCTGGCGCAGGATGTCGGGGCCCTCGCGGAGCAGGTCGCGGCCCTCGTTGCGGGCCTTGACCATGGCCTCCAGTGCGACGCGGTTGGCCTCGGCGCCGGCGGCTATGCCGTGCGGGTGGCCGATGGTGCCGCCGCCGAACTGCAGGATCACGTCGTCGCCGAAGAGGTCGAGCAGCTGGTGCATCTGCCCGGCGTGGATGCCGCCGGAGGCGACCGGCATGACACCGGGCAGGGAGGCCCAGTCCTGGTCGAAGAAGATGCCGTTGGCCGGGTTCAGCGGCACCTTGTCCTCGCGCAGGGTGTCGTAGAAGCCGCGGGTGGTGGCCGGGTCGCCCTCCAGCTTGCCGACGACCGTGCCGGCGTGGATGTGGTCCACGCCCATCAGGCGGCACCACTTGGCGATGACGCGGAAGCTGACGCCGTGCGTCTTCTGCCGGGTGTACGTCGAGTGGCCGGCGCGGTGCAGGTGCAGCAGCACGCCGTTCTCGCGGCACCAGTGGGCCATGGACTGGATCGCGGTGTAGCCGATCGTCAGGTCGATCATGACGATGACGCTGCCGAGTTCCTTGGCGAACCGGGCCCTGCGGTACATCTCCTCCATCGTGCCGGCGGTGATGTTGAGGTAGTGGCCCTTCAGCTCGCCGGTCTCCGCGGCGGCCTTGTTGACGCCCTCCATGGCGAAGAGGAAGCGGTCCCGCCAGCGCATGAAGGGCTGCGAGTTGATGTTCTCGTCGTCCTTGGTGAAGTCCAGCCCGCCGCGGCACGCCTCGTACACCACGCGCCCGTAGTTGCGGGCGGACAGGCCGAGCTTGGGCTTGATGGTCGCCCCGAGCAGCGGGCGGCCGTACTTGTTGAGGAACTCGCGCTCCATCACGATGCCGTGCGCGGGCCCCTGGAAGGTCTTGGTGTACGCGACGGGGATGCGCATGTCCTCCAGGCGCAGGGCCTTGAGCGGCTTGAAGCCGAAGACGTTGCCGATGATCGAGGAGGTGAGGTTCGCGATGGAACCCTCCTCGAAGAGGTCGATGTCGTAGGCGATGTACGCGAAGTACTCGCCCGGCCGGCCCGGGACCTCGTCCACCCGGTAGGCCTTGGCCTGGTAGTGCGTGTTGGCGGTGAGGCGGTCGGTCCACACCACGGTCCACGTCGCGGTGGAGGACTCCCCCGCCACGGCGGCCG
Source organism: Streptomyces polyrhachis (assembly GCF_042663125.1). Classification (NCBI taxonomy): domain Bacteria; kingdom Bacillati; phylum Actinomycetota; class Actinomycetes; order Kitasatosporales; family Streptomycetaceae; genus Streptomyces; species Streptomyces polyrhachis. The sequence continues at coordinate 6,613 of NZ_JBHSZO010000030.1, forward strand.
CGGCCTCGATCGGGTCGACGCCGTCCTGCGGGGTGACCCGGAAGACCGCCAGTACGTCGGTCTCCTTGGGCACGTAGTCCGCGTTCCAGTAGCCCATCCCGGCGTAGCTCTGCACGCCCGGGTCCCAGCGCTCCTTGGTCTCGGCGCCGGATTCGCTGATCGTCATCGCCTGTCCCCTTCCGGTCGGCTCCACGATGCGGTTCCATTCTCAACTCCCCACCGATAAACTACAATTGAGACTTTCGTGGTGACAGATAAGCGAGCGGTTAACGATGACGTCCTCTTCCGAGCTGCCCGCCGCGGTGACGTGGGCCCGGCTGCAGACCTTCCTCACGGTGTACGGGGCGGGGAGCGTGCGGGCCGCCGCCGAGGCGCTGCACGTGACCCCGCCGGCCGTCTCGGCGGCGATCGCCGCGCTGGAGTCGGCGCTGGGCACCGTGCTCTTCACCAAGTCCGGCCGCGGCATCGTGCCCACGGACGCCGGCGCGACCTTCGCCCCGTACGCGCGCAAGCTCCTCGGCCTGCTGCGGGAGGCGGCCGGGGCGGTGCACGAGGCGGACCGGGGGCGGGTGCGCATCGGCGCGGTGGCGACGGCGGGCGAGTACGTGCTGCCGGCGCTGATCGCCTCCTTCGCCGCGCACCATCCGCAGGTGGAGCTGTCGCTCTCGGTGCTGCCCCGCGACGAGCTGTTCGCGCTGGCCGCCGACCACGCCGTCGACGTCGCCCTCGCCGGCCGCCCGCCGCGCGGGGCGGGCGGCCTGGTGACGCGGGCGCGGCGGCCCAACCGCCTTGTCCTGGTGGGTCGTCCGGGGCTGGTGGGCGATCCGCTGACGGCGACCTGGCTGCTCACCGGGCAGGGCTCGGGGACCCGTAACACCACCATGTCGCTGCTGACCCGGCTGCAGGCGGCGCCGCCGCTGCTCACCCTGGGCACCTCGGGGGCGGCGGTGGCCGCCGCGCGCCAGGGGCTGGGGGTGACGCTCGTCCACGAGGAGGCGGCGCGCGGCGCGCTGGAGAGCGGCGAGCTGGCCGTCCACCCGGTGGCCGGGACCCCGCTGGACCGCCCCTGGCACCTGTGCACCTCGGCCGAACCGACCGCCGCCACCCGGCTGTTCGTCCGGCACGTCTGCGACGGGGAGCGGGTGGGCGGGGCGGCGTTTCACACCCTCTCTCGCCCCCGGGGGTGATGCGCGCTCGCGCCGGCGGGGCCGATCCTCGGCCCATGACGACCATACTTCCGACCGAGCGACCCACCCTCGCCGAGACCGCCCGGCAGCTCACCGGCGGCGGGCGGGGCATCCTGGCGGCCGACGAGTCGATCCGCACGATGTCGGCCCGGCTGGCGGCCGAGGGGATCGAGGCGAGCGAGACGACGCGCCGCGACTACCGCGAACTGCTGCTCACCCCCAAGGGGTTGGCGGAGTCCGTCAGCGGCATCATCCTGTGCGACGAGACCTTCGGCCAGCGCCTCGCCGACGGGCGGCCGTTCCCCGCGGCCTCCCGCGAGCTGGGCGTCCTGCCCGGCATCAAGGTCGACACCGGCACCTCCCCGCTCCCGGGCGGCGACGGCGCGCTGATCACCGAGGGCCTGGACGGCCTCGGCGGGCGGCTGGCCTCGTACGCCGAGCGCGGGGCGGCCTTCGCCAAATGGCGGGCGGTCTTCGACGTACGGACCATCACCACCTACAGCGCCCGCGCCAACGGCCACGCGCTGGCCCGCTACGCGGCGCTCTGCCAGCGCCACGGCCTCGTGCCCGTCGTCGAACCGGAGGTCCTCGCCGACGGCGGGCACGACCTGGAGTCCTCGGCGTACGCCACGCGCCTCGCGCTGGGCTGGGTCTTCGAGGAGCTGGACCAGGCGGGCGTGGACCTGGCGGGCATCGTCCTCAAGCCGAACTTCGTCACCCCGGGCCTGCGCGCGGCGCCGGCCGCGGCGGCGGAGGTGGCGGCGGCGACCTTCGAGGTGCTGTGCGACACGGTGCCGGCCGGCGTACCGGGCATCGCCTTCCTCTCCGGCGGCCACCCCACGGCCGACGTCTGCGCCTACCTGACCGACCTGAGCCGGGCGGTGACCTCCCGGGGCCGCCCCTGGCAGGTCACCTTCTCCTTCGGCCGCGCCCTGGTCAGCGGCCCCCTGCGCACCTGGGCGGGCGAGCCCTCGAACACGGCGGCGGCCCAGGAGCGCCTGGTGGCCAACTGCGCGAAGGCGGCGCGGGCTACGCGGTGAGCGGCGCGGCGAGGTGTGCGCCGAGGAGCCCCGCCACCTCCTCGGCCGCCTCCTCCGGGATCCAGTGCCCCGTGCCGGGCAGGACGTGGAAGGTGTAGGGGCCCGTCACGAACCTGCGGGTCAGCTCGGCGCCCCTGCGGGTGAGGGCCGGGTCCCGGTCGCTCCAGACGTGCAGGGTCGGGAGCGTGATGCGTGCGAGGTGCGCGGGGGTGCTGAAGGGCATCGCGCGGTACCAGTTGACCGCCGGGGTCAGGGCGGGTGAGTGGGCCACGAAGTCCGTGTCCCTGGCGGCCGCCTCCGGTGTCTGGCCGGCCGCCGTCAGGCCCTTGATCACGCGGGTGCGCGAGCCCGCCGCCAGGCGGCGCAGGAGCAGCTCCGGCAGCCAGGGGACCTGGAAGGCGAACATGTACCAGGAGTACAGGAGTTGGCGGCTGCTGAGGAGCGCCAGGCTGAACGCCGCCGGGTGCGGGACCGAGAGCGCCGTCAGGGTGGCCAGGCGCTGCGGGTGGACGGCCGCCAGCGCCCAGGCCACCGCGGCGCCCCAGTCGTGGCCCACCACGTGGACTTTGCGGCCGTCCGGCGCCGCGGTACGGATCAGTGCCTCGGCGTCCGCGACGAGTTGGGAGAGCCGGTAGGGGAAGCGGCCGCGCGGGCGGGCGCCGGGCGAGTAGCCGCGCTGGTCGGGCGCGAGGGTGCGGTAGCCGGCCGCGTGCAGCAGGGGGGCCAGGCGGTCCCAGGAGCGGGAGGTCTGGGGGAAGCCGTGCAGGAGCAGCACCAACTCCCCGTCCAGGGGGCCCTGGTCGGCCACGTCGAAGACCAGGCGGCCGCGTGTGTAGGAGGTGATGCGCTGGGCGGTGGTCATCAGGGGGTGCTCTCCTGTCCGAGGAGGTGTCCGTGGAAGAAGTATCCGTGGAAGGTGTACCCGAGGCTCTCGGGTACGGGCAGGGTGCACACGGGGCCGTCGGCGACCGCCTGGGCGTCGAAGACGACGAGGTCGGTGCGTCCGCCGATGATGTCGTTCACGTAGCCCACGAGCCAGCCTTGGTCGTCGAGGCGGGCGGGGTCGCGGGGGACGAAGAGCGGTTCGCCGACCAGGCGTCCGGGGCCGTAGTCGTACGTGTCCGCCTCGCCGCGCTCGGTGTCGAAGCGCACGAGGGCGGAGAACGCCACTCCCCCGCCGGGGTCGGTGAGCGCGGCCCCGTAGACCTGGCGGTGCCCGGTGGTGGCGCGGCGCGGGTCGATGGTGGGCCACTCGGTGGGCATGCGGTGGAGCTGGTGGGACTCGACCTTCCCGGCGGTGTCGACGCGGTAGCGCCACAGCCGGCCGACCGGGAGGCAGTCGGGGTCGGTGAGGTGGCCGAGGCTGCCGAGCGCCTCGTGCATGACGGTCCAGGAGCGGAAGCGCACCAGGTCGAAGACGATGTCGACGCCGTCGTCCCAGGCGCCGGCGAAGTGCCACTGGAACCAGGGGTCCGCCTCGACCGTGCGCACCGGGCCGCCCGCGCGCGGGACCAGCAGGATGCGGGTGGGCTCCTGGGCGTGCCAGCGCATGGCCTGGAAGGCCGGCTGGCGGCCGGACATCATCGCGCGCAGGTCGAGGATGACGGGGCCGAGGCAGAAGACCAGGTGGGTGGCGGTCATGGCGAAGTCGTGGACCATGTAGCGGTGGGGCAGGCGGATCGTGCGCAGCCGCCGGGTCGAACCGCCGCGCCGGGTGCGGTAGATGACCAGCTGGGGGCGCGGTCCGTAGACGCAGCCGAAGTTCCACAGCTCGCCGGCCCGCGGGTCCCAGCAGGGGTGTGCGGAGTACGGGCTGCCGGGGCGGCCCGGGGGCTCCAGGGCGCCGTCCAGGTCGCAGCGGCCGAGGGTGGCGAGCGTGGCGGGGTCCAGCTCCCAGGGGGTGTCGCCCTCCCAGAGCGCCAGCAGCCGGCCGTCGATCACCGCCACCGAGGTGTTGGCCTGGGTGGCGGGGGGCCGCAGCAGGTTGCGCAGCCGGCCGCCGGGGGCGTTGGCGCCGCCCAGGCGGACCGGGGGGCGGGGGGCTCCCGGCTTGTCGCGGGCGCCGAGGGCCGCCTCGTACGAGGGGGTGCGGACGTAGCGCGAGCGCACCCGCACCGGGCGGCCGGGGGTGAAGGTCACGGCGCTGACCAGGCCGTCGCCGTCGATGACGTAGTCGGAGAGGTGGTTGCCGGCGCCGTTGCGGTAGAGGGTCCCGGCCAGGCCCTCGGGGACGCGGCCCTGGCTCGGGTGGAGTTCGGCGTCGACCTCGCGGGCCCAGCCGCCGTGTCGCAGATCCACGAGCTTCCCCTCATGTAATCAGTGCACACATTCATGTGATCGATGATTACATCCGCTCGCGGACCGGGTGTCAAGGTGTGGTACGACTGACCCCATGAGCGCGCGCACGCCCTCCCGCCCCTACCACCACGGCGCCCTGCCCCAGGCGCTGGTGGCGCATGCCGTGGAGCTGCTGGACGAGGGGGGCGCCGAGGCGGTGAGCGTGCGCGAGGTGGCCCGGCGGGCGGGCGTCTCCCCCTCGGCGCCCTTCCGGCACTTCCCCGACCGGGCCGCGCTGCTGGCGGCGGTCGCCGAGGCCGTCGCGGTGGACTTCGCCGGGGTGCAGCTGACGGCGGTGGAGTCGGCGCGGGCGCTGCCGTTCCGGTCACTGGGCACGGCGTTCGCGCACTACGCGCTGACCTATCCGCACCGCTTCGCGCTGCTGCGCGGCGCCCTCTTCGGCGCGCAGCGCACCCCCGCGCTGGAGGAGGGGCATCAGGCGTTCACCCGGTACATCACCGAGACGATCACCGCCGGGCAGGAGCGCGGCGAACTGCGGCGCACCGACCCGGAGTTGGTCCGCATCGCCGCTCAGGCGCTGGTCTACGGGCTCTCGCAGCTGTTCGCCGACGGCTATCTCGACGCCGCGCGCGCCGACGTGCTGATCGAGCAGGTGGTGGACCTGTTCGGGCTGGGCGTACTGGCGCCGGACAGCCCGGCCCGTACGGAGGGATAGCCCGGCGGGCGCACCGAGCGCGGGGGTGGTCCACCGGCGCCGGTGAACCACCCCCGCTTCGGCTCTACGAGCCGTCGAGCAACTTCCTTACCTCCGGCGGTACTTCACCGTCCGTACGCACCGCGACCAGCTGCGCGTCCTGCGGTGACGTCCCCACTGCGACAGCCACCTGCGGGGATACGCCGGCGACGCGGTAGGCGGTCTCCTTCGTCGGCTGCTCGGCCGGGTCGGCGCCGCCGGTGTCCTCGCAGGGAGGCTTCACCGCCGTACCCAACTCGGCGCCGACGGTGAAGTCCGCCTCGCCGCCCGCGTCCGTGTACGTACGGCCCTCGAAGGTGTACTGCAGCACGCAGGACGCCTCACCGCCGCCGGACTCCGCCGTCGCGCAGGCCGCGAGCGGCGCCGCGGCGGCAATGGTGAGGAGTACGGCACTCAGCTGTCGACCGGACCGGCTCATCGGTTCTCCCTAGTAGATGCTGCGCAGGCCCAGGATGTCACCCTTGCCGAGGGTGCGCGCCTTCGTGGTGCAGGTGAAGGAGTTGGTGTACATCGTCAGGTTGTCGTGACCCGAGCCGACGTGGCCCATGCCGAAGACGTGGCCTGCCTCATGCGTTCCGACGGAGCGGATGTCGTACAGGTTCCAGCAGCCGCTCGTCGGGCTGTTGGTGAAGTCGAAGTCAGCCGTGTTGTAGCGGACGTCCCCTTCACGCAGGTCGTTCTTCATCCCGACCCAGTCCCAGCTCCAGGTGCAGGCAACGGCGACGTGGCCGCCGTAGAGGTCGCCCGCGTCCCAGGTGCTCTTGCCGTCACGCGAGGTGCACTGGGAGCTGGAGTTGATGTCGGCCTCATAGGTGGTCGTGCCCTGGTAGCTGGAGGAGGCGTCCACCTGGTCGGTGTACCCGCAGTTGTTGTAGCTGCCGGTGATGTTGTCGATGGCGTCCGCGAAGGCGAGCCGGGCGTTGTACTGGGAGAGCGCGCCGGGCATGCCGCCGTCGCCGATGTACCAGTTGTACGTGCCGTACTCCTTGAGGTCCTTCGTCGCGTACGCCCCGTCGGAGCAGGCGCCCAGCGCGGTGGCGGCGTCGGCGTCCGCCACCTCGGTCCCGGTCGCGTCCGGGGTCTCGGTGCCGGAGGCGTCCGACTCCGCGCTCTGGTCGAGGGCGGTGGTGGTCGGGTTCACCAGCACGTCGGCGCTGTCGGTGCCGTCGGGGGTGTCAGCGGAGGTCTCGCTGAGGTCGTAGCTGAGCCTGCCGTCCTTGGCGACCTTCAGCATGAAGCCGTGCGTCGTGCCGGAGGGGTCGATGGCGTCGATGGCGACGGCGGTGTCGGGCTCGGGGATGGCGAGTCCGGTGTTGTCGTAGACGACGACGCTGCCCACCAGGCCGCAGCTGAGGACGTTCGGGGAGCTGGAGATCTGACCGATGGTCAGCTCGTCCTCGTCGGGCGGGCAGACGGTCGCGCCGGCCTGCGCGGTGGTCGTCCCGCCGGCTATGGACGCCAGCAGTACCAGCGCGGCTAACGCGCGGCCGGCAACTCGGGTTGTACGTGAACTCATGTGTGTTCCTTGGCTGTTGACCCGCCGTGGCAGGTGATCGATCGATCAAGAACGGCGTCAGCGTACTGATCAATGCATGCCAAGTAAGGTCTTGTTTCGGCCAGGAATTAACTACTTGTGAGTAGATGCGGGACCGACCTCGCCAACGGGGGCACGTTCGGCCACCGTGGCGCGAAGTGGGGGGCGCGTGCCGGGCACCGCGACGCAGAAGGCCAACTCGATACAGGCCCTACAGCGGCAGTTCCACCAGCAGCGTCGTCCCGCGTCCCGGCACCGACTCCACCCGCAGCGAGGCGTCGATGATCGCGCAGCGCTCGGCGATGGAGCTGAGGCCGAAGTGCTCGCTGCCGTCGGCTCCCGCGCCGGTGCCGGTACGGGCCGCGCGGCGTTCCGCGAGGTCGAAGCCCCTGCCGTCGTCGGCGCAGCCCAGCACGACCGACTCCCCCACCCGGCGCAGGGACAGCACGATGCGGTCGGCCCGGGCGTGCTTGACCGCGTTGGCCAGGGCCTCCTGGGTGATGCGGTAGAGGGCGGCGGCCGCGTGGTCGGGGATGTCGTCGATGGCGGCGGCCGGGTCGACGAGCAGCTCGATGGCCGGGGCGCCCTCCCCGGCGGCCGTCTGGACCAGGGACTCCAGGGCGGCGACCAGCCCGAGGTCGTCCAGGACCAGGCTGTGCAGTCCGGAGATGGCCGCGCGGGTCTGGTTGTACGCCAGGTCGGCGAGCTGGCGGGCGTTGACCAGCTCCGCCCGCGCCCGGTCCAGGGCGCGGGCGCGGGCCGGCTCGCCGGGGCCGCCGGCGGCGGTGCGGTCGGCCTCGCTCAGCTCCGAGACGGTGAGGTCGGCGGCGGAGAGGTGGAAGGACATCGACGCCAGCGCCGTGGTCACCCCGTCGTGCAGGTCGAAGGCGATCCGGCGGCGCTCGGCCTCCTGCGCGGAGACCGCCTGCTTGACGAGGCGGTCGCGCTCGGTGCGGTGGCGGTTGACCGCCCGCCAGAGCTGCTCGGCGTGCAGCCGCAGGCCGAGCACGGCGGCGTACGGCTCGGCGCGCGCCAAGTCCCCGGGGCCGAAGGGCCGGTGGGGGCTGCGGTGGACGGCCAGGACGCCGACGACGCGCCCCTCCAGCCCGGGGAGGGGCAGGCACATCCTGGCGACCGTCTGGGTGGGCTTCAGGCGCAGCAGCTGGCGGTGGAGGGCGTTGCGCGGCGAGTCGGCGTCGATCAGGACGGGCTTGGCCGTACGGGCCACCAACCCCGTGACGCCGAAGCCCACTTGGAGTGTGAGGGAGGCGGCGGAGGTGTGCGCGGGCCAGATGTCGACGATGGTGAGGTCCTGGCCGTCCATGGCGTAGAGGAGGACGCCGTCGGCCTGGAGGAGGGCGGCGAGCTCGGCCGCGGTGGGCGCCTCCGGGTCCGTACGGGAGTCGGGGCGGGGGTCCGGGCGCGCGTCCGGTCCGGCGTCCGGGCGTGCGTCCGGGCGGGAGGGGGCCGGCGCGTCAGGGCGCCGCGCGCCGGCGCCCGTACCCTCCGCGCCGCCGGGGCTCAATGGAAGAGCCCCTCCCGCAGCGCCACCGCTATCGCCCCGCTGCGGTCGGAGACCCCCAACTTGCGGTAGAGGCCGCGGATATGGGTTTTGACCGTGTCCTCGCTGACCACGAGCCGGCCGGCGACCGCCTTGTTGGAGTGCCCGGAGACCAGCAGTTCCAGCACCTCCGACTCGCGCTGGGTGAGCCCCAGATGGGCCCCCGACCAGAACTGCCCGGCGCTCAGCCGCGCCGCGGAGAGCGCCACCCGGCCGGCCAGCGCGTGGTCCACCACGGTCTCGCCCTCGCGGACGCGCCGCAGATGGCCGATCAGCTCCTGGCCGTCGATGCGCTTGAGGATGTAGCCGCAGGCGCCGACGCGCAGCGCCTGGTAGAGGTAGTGCTCGTCGTCGTAGACGGTCAGCAGGACGACCTTGACGCCGGGATAGCCGGTGGTGATGTCCCGGCAGAGGTCCAGGCCGCTCTCCTTGCCTATCCGCACATCGCAGAGCACCACGTCGGGCCGCGTGTCGGCGACGCGGGCGAGCGCCGCGGCGGCGGTGGTGGCCTGCCCGACGATCTCCACCTCGCCGGGGAAGTGGCCCAGCATCGCGCCCAGTCCGTGCAGCACCATCTCGTGGTCGTCGACGAGGACGAGACGCAGGGGGGCGGGGGGCGGCTCAGGCATGCCGTCAGCGTACGGCGCACCGCGGCGGTGTTCCAGGGCGTGTTTCGGAGGTGTTTCCGAACGGCCCCGGGCACCTTGGGGTTCCCCCGGCTGCCAACTCACCCCCCGCTCCACCTACCGGGGTGAGGGCGCGGCGGTGGCGGCGCGGTCGGATGGAGGACCGGGGCCCGCCCGACACCGCCCGACACCGCCCGAGACCGCCCACACCGCCGGACACCGCTCGGAACAGGCCGCGACAACCCGTGACAGCCCGCGACGGAAAGGGCAGTTCCATGACCGATCCCAGCCCCAGGCAGCCGCTCATCGTGCCCTCCGTGCTGCCCGCCGACTTCGCCCGACTGGGCGAGGAGGTACGGCAGTTGTGCGAGGCGGGGGTGGACCGCATCCAGTGGGACGTCATGGACGGCGTCTTCGTCCCCAACCTCACCTTCGGCCCCGACGTGATCGCCGCCGCGCGCCCGCACAGCACCGTCGGCTTCGAGGCGCACCTGATGGTCGTCAACCCCGACGAGCTGCTGGGGCGTTACGTCGAGGCGGGCTGCGAACTGGTCATCGTGCACGCCGAGACGTGCACCCACCTGCACCGCACCCTGGCCCGCATCCGCGACCTGGGCGCCCGCAGCGGGGTGGCGCTCAACCCGCACACGCCGGCCGAGGTGGTCGCGCACGTGCTGGAGGAGACGGACCTGGTGCTGGCGATGACGGTCAACCCGGGCTTCGGCGGCCAGGCGTACATCCGGGCCGTGGAGCCGAAGATCGCCCGACTGCGCCGCATGATCGACGACAGCAGGCTGGCGATCGAGCTGGAGGTCGACGGCGGGATCACCGGCCGCACCATCAGCGGCGCGTCCGCCGCCGGCGCCGACGTCTTCATCTCCGGGTCGTGGATGTACGCGTACCCGGGTGGAAAGGCGGCGGCTGTCAAGGAGTTGCGTACGACGGCGACGGAGTCGCGGGGATACCAGGGAGGGGAAGAGCGATGACGGACCTCAAGCAGGAGCCCCCGCGGCTGTCGGCCGAGACCGACCGCCTGGCGATCGACACGCTGCGGATGCTCGCGGCGGACATGGTGCAGGCGGCGGACTCCGGGCATCCGGGGATGCCGATGGGCGCCGCGCCGATGGCGTGGACGCTGTGGAGCCGGCATCTGCGCCACGACCCGGCCGACCCGCACTGGCCGGACCGCGACCGCTTCGTGCTCTCGGCCGGGCACGGCTCGGCGCTGCTCTACGGGCTGCTGCACCTCTTCGGATACGACCTGCCCGAGGGCCAGTTGCGGCGTTTCCGCCAGCTGGGCTCGCAGACGCCGGGGCATCCGGAGTACGGGGAGACGCCGGGCGTGGAGTGCACCACCGGCCCGCTCGGCCAGGGGATGGCGATGGCGGTGGGGATGGCGCTGGCGGAGCGGATGACGCGGGCGCGCTATCCGGAGGTCACCGGGCACCGCACGTACGCGATCGTGGGCGACGGCTGCCTGATGGAGGGCATCAGCCACGAGGCGGCGTCCTTCGCGGGCCATCTGGGGCTCGGCGGGCTGACCGTGCTGTGGGACGACAACTCCATCACCATCGACGGCGGGGTGGAACGCTCCTGCAGTGACGACCAGTTGGCGCGGTTCGCCGCGTACGGCTGGCACACCGAGTCGGTGCCCGACGGCACCGACACCGAGGCCGTCGACCGGGCGCTCACCCGCGCGGCGGCGGACGGGCGGCCGAGCTTCGTCGCGGTGCGCACCGTCATCGGCGACGGGGCGCCGGGCGTGGAGGGCACGTCCAAGGCGCACGGCTCCCCGCTGGGTGAGGAGGTGCTGGCGGAGACGAAGAAGCTGATCGGCTGGGACCACCCGCCCTTCACCGTGCCGGGCGACGTACGGGCGGCGTGCGCGGAGTTGGCGCGGCAGGGCGCGGCGGAGCACGCGCGCTGGACGGCGGAGCTGCAGGCGCTGGAGGCGCGGGCGCCCGAGCGGGTGGCGGAGTTCCGCCGCAGGCAGGAGCGGCGGCTGCCCGAGGAGTTGGACGCGGCGCTGGAGGGTGTCGTCGGCGGGAAGGCGCGTGCCACCCGCAAGTCCTCCGAGGCGGCGCTGAAGGCGGCGCTGTCGGTGATGCCGGAGCTGGTGGGCGGCTCGGCGGACCTGGCGGAGTCGACCGGCACGGCGATCGGCGAGGTGATCGACCGCGCGGACTTCTCCCGGTCCGCGATCGCCTTCGGCATCCGCGAGTTCGGCATGGCGGCGATCCTCAACGGGATGAGCCTGCACGGCGGTTACCGGGTCTTCGGCAGTACGTTCCTGGTCTTCGCCGACTACCTGCGCCCGGCGCTGCGGCTCTCGGCGCTGATGGGGCAGCCGGTGGTCTACGTCTTCACCCACGACTCCATCGCGGTCGGCGAGGACGGGCCCACCCACCAGCCCATCGCGCACCTGGAGTCGCTGCGGGTGACCCCCGGGCTGCGCGTACTGCGGCCGGCGGACGACGCGGAGACGGTGGAGGCGTGGCGGCTGGCGCTGGAGCGCACCGACGGCCCCACCGCGCTGATCCTCTCCCGGCAGTCGCTGCCGCAGCTGCGCCGGGAGGAGCCCGGGCCGGGGCGGGCGGTCGAGGTGGAGATCGTCGCCACCGGCTCGGAGTCCTCACTGGCGGAGGCCGCCGCCGAGGCGCTGCGCGCCGAGGGCCGTGCGGTACGGGTGGTCTCGGCGCTGGACCGCACGCTCTACACGCCCGACCCCGAGGCGCTGACGGTCAGCATCGAGGCGGGTGTCACCTCGGGCTGGGCCGGGGTGGTCGACCTGGCCATCGGCATCGACGGCTTCGGCAGCAGCGGCAAGGGCGGCGACGTGATGGCGCACCACGGCTTCAGTGTCGGGGCGGTCCTCGACCGGATCCGCGAGCGGTTGGACCGGGTGCGATGAGGCCGCTGCGGGCCGTCGTCTTCGATGTGGACGGCACGCTGGTGGACAGCGAGCGCGACGGCCACCGGGTCGCCTTCAACGCGGCCTTCGAGGAGGCCGGCCTGCCAGACCGCTGGGACGTGGCGACGTACGGCACGCTGCTGCGGATCGCGGGCGGCGAGCGGCGGCTGGCGTTCTGGTTCGAGGCGAGCGGCCGACTGCCCGGGGAGGCACGGGAGTTGGCCGCGCGCCTGCACCCGCAGAAGACGCGGCTCATGCGCGAACTGGTCGAGGCCGGCCGGATCGCCCCGCGCCCCGGTGCGAGGGAGCTGCTCGCCGAGCTGGCCGCGCACGGCGTGGCCGTCCACGTGGCGACGACGGGCACCCGCGCCTGGGTCGAACCCCTCCTGGACACCGCCTTCGGCCCGTGCTTCACCACGGTGGTCACGGGCACGGAGGTCCCCGACCTGAAACCGAGCCCGGCGGTCTACGAACGGGTCCTGACCCTGACGGGCCTGGCCCCGCACGAAACGGTAGCGGTGGAGGACTCCGCCAACGGCGTCCGCGCGGCGGTGGCAGCGGGTCTGCGCTGCCTGGCCGCCCGCAACGCCTACACAGCCGACGACGACTTCTCGGGCGCAAGCGTGGACGCGACGGGCCTGGACGATCCCCGGCTGGTGGGGTGGGTACGGGGGCGGCTGCCGGCGGGGCCGGGCGGCTGAAGTCTTACGTTGAGCCTCGCGGACTTGCCGTCGCGGCCACCGCCCCCGTAACTCCACCCGCCCTCTCAGCGCGCATTGCGCGGATGCCGGCGCGCCGTCCGCTCGTTGCCACGCCGGTAGTTACCCGTCCAGCGGGCCATCACCAGCTGTGGATCCCCGTCCGCCACCTCACGCACGAACTGTGCCCCCCGGCCCCCGCGCAGCACCGTCGCCACCCGACCGCGGTGCAGGATCACCACGGAGCCGTCGCCCCGCTCCTCGTATGCGAAACCCTGTGCTGCCGCCACTCGGCCCCCTTCGACTAGAGGACCAGAGTGCCGACCGACCGGCTCTTGCGCGAGCTGTTTTCCGCCGCCGGAGGCACAAGCGCCCAGGCCGGATCCATGATGATCGCGAGGGGCGGCACCTGGGCTCAGCCTCAGGACAGCGCTGATGTAGTGGTCCGTCGGGCCCGGCATCCCGCGCGCCCCACCCCTGATCCCCTCCCCGACCCCCACCGCCGGGTGCCATCCCGTCACACGCCGCACGGAGCGGAGCCCGGGCGGCGTCACGCCGGCCCGGGCTCCGCCTCGCGTTGGCTCACTTGCCCTGGAGTACCTCGACGCCCGGGAGCGTCTTGCCCTCAAGGTACTCCAGGGAGGCTCCACCGCCCGTGGAGATGTGGCCGAACGCGGTCTCGTCGAAGCCCAGGAGGCGCACCGCCGCGGCGGAGTCGCCGCCGCCCACCACCGCGAGGCCGTCCACGCCGGTGAGGGCCTGGGCGACCGCGCGGGTGCCCGCGGCGAACTCCTCCGCTTCGAAGACGCCCATCGGGCCGTTCCAGAACACCGTGTGCGCGCGGGCGAGTTCGGCCGCGAAGGTACGGGCCGAGTCGGGGCCGATGTCCAGGCCGAAGGCGTCCGCCGGGATCGCGTCGGCCGCCACGACCCGCGGGGCGGGGGTGCGGCTGCCGTCCGGGAAGGCGGTGTCCACCACCACGTCCGTCGGCAGCACGATCTCCACGCCCTTGGCGCGCGCCCGCTCGAAGTAGCCCCGGACCGTGGGGATCTGGTCCTCCTCCAGGAGGCTGCGGCCGATGCCGTGGCCCTGCGCCGCCAGGAAGGTGAAGACCATGCCGCCGCCGATCAGCAGCTTGTCGGCGCGTTCCAGCAGGTTGTCGATGACGCCGAGCTTGTCGGAGACCTTCGAGCCGCCCAGCACCACCGCGTACGGCCGGCGCGGGTCCACCGTCAGGCGGCGCAGTACGTCGATCTCGGTGGCGACCAGCGTGCCCATGGCGGAGGGCAGGCGCTGCGCGATCTCGTAGACGCTGGCCTGCTTGCGGTGCACCACGCCGAAGCCGTCGGAGACGAACGCGTCGGCCAGGGCGGCGAGTTCGTCGGCGAAGGCCCCGCGTTCGGCTTCGTCCCCGGCGGTCTCGCGGGCGTCGAAGCGTACGTTCTCCAGCAGCGCCACCCCGCCGTCCGCGAGGCCGGCGACCGCGGCGGCGGCCGACTCCCCCACCGTGTCGGTGGCGAAGGCGACCGGCGCGCCCAGGAGTTCGGCGAGCCGCTCGGCGACCGGGGCCAGGGAGTAGGCGGGCTCGGGGGCGCCCTTGGGGCGGCCGAGGTGGGCCAGGACGACCACCCGGGCGCCCGCGTCGGCGAGTTGGCGCACGGTGGGCAGCGAGGCGCGGATACGCCCGTCGTCGGTGATCACCCGTGCGCCGGCCGGTCCGCTCAGCGGGACGTTGAGGTCGCAGCGCACCAGGACGCGCCGGCCGCTCAGGTCGTCGAGGCCGGGGAAGGGGTCGGGGTGCGGATGGGGACGGGGGGCCGCGGCGGGGCGCGGGGAGGCGGCGGTCATGGCTCAGAGGCTCCTGCCGACGTAGGTGACCAGGTCCGCCAGGCGGTTGGAGTAGCCCCACTCGTTGTCGTACCAGCCGACCACCTTGACCTGGGTGCCGATCACCTTGGTCAGCGGGGCGTCGAAGACGCAGGAGGCGGGGTCGGTGACGATGTCGGAGGAGACGATCGGGGCGGTGGAGTAGCGCAGGATCCGGCCGTCGGCCGCCGCCTCCATCAGGGCGTTGACCTCCTCCACGGAGGTCTCGCGGGCCGCCTCGAAGGTGAGGTCGACGGCGGAGCCGGTCGGCACCGGCACGCGGATGGCGTACCCGTCGAGTCTTCCCCGGAGTCGGGGCAGGACCAGGCCGATGGCCTTCGCGGCGCCGGTGGAGGTGGGGACCACGTTGAGGGCGGCGGCGCGGGCGCGGCGCAGGTCGCGGTGGATGTTGTCCTGGAGGTTCTGGTCGGCGGTGTAGGCGTGGACGGTGGTCATGAGTCCGCGCTCGATGCCCAGGGCGTCGTCGAGCGCCTTGGCCATCGGGCCCAGGCAGTTGGTGGTGCACGAGGCGTTGGAGATGACGGTGTCGGTGCGCGGGTCGTACTCCTCCTCGTTGACGCCCATCACCACCGTCACGTCCTCGTGCTTGGCCGGCGCGGAGATGATCACCTTGCGGGCGCCGCCGGAGTCGAGGTGCGCACGGGCCTTGACGGCGTCGGTGAAGAAGCCGGTCGACTCGATGACGATCTCGGCGCCGAGGTCCTTCCAGGGCAGCTCGGCCGGGTCGCGTTTGGCGAGGGTGGTGATGCGCCGGCCGTCGACGACGATCGCGTCGTCGTCCGCCTCGACCTCGGCGCCGAGGCGGCCGAGTATCGAGTCGTACGTCAGCAGGTGGGCGAGCGTGGTGTTGTCGGCCAGGTCGTTGACGGCGACGATCTCGATGTCGGCGCCCGAGGCGCGCACAGCGCGCAGGAAGTTGCGGCCGATCCGGCCGAAGCCGTTGATGCCGACGCGAACAGTCACGGAGACCTCCTGGGAGGGGTACGGGAGCCTGCGGCTTCTACGGGGGTGTGCTCAACGCGCTGTGCTCCGGCGCTCCAGGAGGCGCCACAGCATCGGGGTGAAGATCAGCTGCATCGCCAGGTCCATCTTCCCGCCGGGGCAGACGATGGTGTTGGGGCGCGACATGAACGAGTCGTGGAGCATGGACAGCAGGTACGGGAAGTCGATGCCGCGCGGGTCGGCGAAGCGGATGACGAGCATCGACTCGTCCTGGGTGGGGATGGTCCGCGCGATGAACGGGTTGGAGGTGTCGACGATCGGAACGCGCTGGAAGTTGACGTGCGTTCGGGAGAACTGCGGGCACATGTAGTGCACGTAGTCGTGCATGCGGCGCAGGATCGTCTCCGTCACGGCCTCGGTGGAGTAGCCGCGCTTGGACCTGTCGCGGTGCAGTTTCTGCGTCCACTCCAGGTTGATCACCGGGACGACGCCGATCAGCAGGTCGGCGTGGGCGGCGACGTCGACCTTGTCGGTGGCCACCGCGCCGTGCAGGCCCTCGTAGAAGAGCAGGTCGGTGCCGGCGGGGAGGTCCTCCCACGGGGTGAAGGTGCCCGGCTCCTGGGCGTAGGGGGCGGCCTCCTCCGCGTTGTGGAGGTACTTGCGGACCTGGCCGGTGCCGGTGCGGCCGTAGGCGCGGAACAGCTCCTCCAGGTCCTCGAAGAGGTTGGCCTCCGGGCCGAAGTGGCTGAAGTCGTGGTCGCCGTCCGCCAGGGCGCGCTCCATCTCGCCCTTCATGGCCATCCGGTCGTAGCGGTGGAAGCTGTCGCCCTCGACGAAGGCGGCGTTGACGCTCTCGCGGCGGAAGATCTGCTCGAAGGTGCGCATCACGGAGGAGGTGCCGGCGCCGGAGGAGCCGGTGATGGCGACGACGGGGTGCTTCGCTGACATGGGGGCTCCCTCGGTGGGTCCGGGCTGGCGGGGGTGGACGCTGGCGGGGGTTGGGCCTCAGCGCGCCTGGAAGAGGCCGCGGGGTCCGTACAGCGGGTTGAAGCTCTCGGGCTGCTCGTCGCTCCCGTCGCCCTGCTCCGCGTGGTAGCGGGTGATGCGCTCGACCTCCTCGCGGCTGCCGAAGATGAATCCGATGCGCTGGTGCAGGTCGGTCGGCCGTACCTCCAGTACGCGCTCGCGGCCGGTGGTGGCCAGCCCGCCCGCCTGCTCGACCAGCATCGAGATCGGGTTGACCTCGTAGAGCAGCCGCAACCGGCCTTCTTTCTCCGGGTCCTTGGAGTCGCGCGGGTACATGAACACGCCGCCGCGGGTGAGGATGCGGTGGGTCTCGGCGACCAGGGAGGCCACCCAGCGCATGTTGAAGTCCTTGCCGCGCGGGCCGCCGACGCCCTGCAGGCACTCGTCGATGTAGCGGCGTACGGCCGGTTCCCAAAAGCGCCGGTTGGAGGTGTTCACCGCGTACTCGCAGGTGGCCTCGGGCAGGTGGATGTCCTGGCGGGTGAGGAAGAACTCCCCCAGTGCCGGGTCGAGGGTGAAGGCGTGCACGCCGGTGCCGACGGTGAGGACGAGCACGGTGGAGGGACCGTAGACGGCGTATCCGGCGGCGACCTGCTCGGTGCCGGGCTGCAGGAAGTCCGGGGTGCCGGCGGCCTTGCCGGGGACGGGGGCCCGCAGGATGGAGAAGATGCTGCCCACCGACACGTTGACGTCGATGTTGGAGGAGCCGTCGAGCGGGTCGAAGGTGAGCAGGTACTTGCCGAGCGGGTACTGCTGGGGGATGGCGTAGGGGTCCTCCATCTCCTCCGAGGCCATGCCGGCGAGTTGGCCGCCCCACTCGTTGGTCTGCAGGAAGATCTCGTTGGCCACGATGTCGAGCTTCTGCTGCTGCTCGCCCTGGACGTTGACCGCGCCGGCCTTGCCGACCAGGTCGCTGAGCGCGCCCGAGGCGATGCGCTTGGCGATGGCCTTGCAGGCCAGTGCCACGTCCAGGATCAGTGAGTTCAGCTCTCCGCTCGAACCGGGGTGACGTCGGCGCTCCTCGATGAGGAACTGGGTCAGGGTCGAGCGCTCCGTCAGCATCGCATCGCTCCTCGTCGGTCGTCCGTTCCGCGAGCACACCAGAGCGGGTGGGCCGCGGCATCCACCCGGGGGGTGACGGCGGGGGTGGGATGGCTCCCCCTGCTGCGGGGATGCTGCGGGGATGTTTCCGCACCCGGGCCACCGGGGGTAGGGATCGGGCCGACACGGCGGACGGACGAAAGGGCGGTGCGGCGATGTTTCCGCAGCAGGGCGGCAAGGGCGGGGTGCAGGCGGTCGTGGTCTACGGCGGGCGGGTGCTGATGGTCGAGCGGGAGGGCGTCTGGGGGCTGCCGTCCGGGGGGTACGAGCCCGCGGAGTCGGCGTCCGCGGCGGCGGCGCGGATCGCGTACGAGCTGACGGGCTACCTCGTCGACGGCTCGCAGGCGCTGCGCCCGGAGGCGGACGGGGACACCGCGGTGGTCTGCCAGCTGCTCACCGAGGACCCCTCGGACGGGGCCTCGCTGACGCCGGAGCAGCTGCGGTGGACGCCGTACGCCCAGGCGATCGAGGGCGGGGTGCCGGAGCCGGTGGGGACGTACCTGCGGGGGCACACGCCGGTGTGAGGCGGCGGCCACCCGCGCCGTCGTAGCGGGGCGGCTCCGGTGACCATGACCGGGTTTCGCCTCTCCCGGGACAAAGTTTGTTTCTCTCCGGTCGTACATATTGGCGACCCGGCAAAAGTGCCCTAGCCTCCACAGCGCTGTACTCAGTCAGGTGCAGCTACCCGCGAAGTACACCGGGAGTTGGGGGCACGATGTTCCGAAAGCTCAGCACGGTGTTGGCCGGGGCGCTTGCCGCGGCCCTTCTGGGCGCGCCCGCCGCGGTGGCGGAGCCCGCCGGGGCCCAGGCGCCGCCACCGGACACGGAGTTCGAGAAGGTCGTGCTCAACGACCGGCCCGGCGAGCCGATGGACCTCGCCGTCCTGCCGGACAGGCGCGTCCTGCACACGACCCGCAAGGGCGAGGTGTGGCTGCACGATCCGGCCACCGGCGTCAACTCGCTCGCCGCGAAGATGGATCTCTACCAGCACGACGAGGAGGGGTTGCAGAACATCGCGATCGATCCCGGTTTCCGCACCAACCGGTGGGTGTACCTCTACTACTCGCCGAAGCTGGGCACCCCGGTCGACAACCCGGTGACCCCGGTCAACGAGGGCGACGCGCCCTTCACCGGCACCCAGGCCGAATTCGACCGCTACAAGGGGCACTTGCAGCTCTCCCGCTTCAAGTGGCGCGGCGACCACGTCGACCTGTCCTCCGAGCAGAAGATCATGCGGGTGCCGGTGGACCGCGGCATCTGCTGCCACGTCGGCGGCGACATCGCCTTCGACTCGCGCGGGCTGCTCTACCTGACGACCGGGGACGACACCAACCCCTTCCAGTCCGGCGGCTACACGCCCATCGACGAACGCGCCGGGCGCAACCCCGCCTTCGACGCCCAGCGCACCTCCGCCAACACCGACGACCTGCGCGGCAAGATCCTGCGGATCAGGGTCAGGAGCGACGGCTCGTACGCGATACCCGAGGGGAACCTCTTCGCCCCGGGCACGGCGAAGACGCGCCCCGAGATCTACGCCATGGGCCTGCGCAACCCCTTCCGGATGGAGATCAACCGCGAGACCGACGAGGTCTACGTCGCGGACTACTCCCCCGACGCCGGCTCCGCCAACCCGCTGCGCGGACCGGCCGGCCAGGGCAAGTGGACGGCGCTGACCAAGGCCGCCAACTACGGCTGGCCCTACTGCGCCACCGATCAACTCCCCTACACCGACTACGACTTCGCCACCGGCGCCTCGGGGCAGCCCTTCGACTGCGCGGCCCCGGTGAACGAGTCGCCGCACAACACCGGGCTGCGCGAGCTGCCGCCCGTCGCCCACCCGGACGTCTGGTACTCCTACGGCCCCTCGGCCGGCTTCCCGGGCCTGGGCACCGGCGGCATCGGCCCGATGGCCGGCCCCGCCTACGACCACGACCCGCGCATCGCCGGCAAGGAGGGCTCGGTGGCGTGGCCCGCGGCCTTCGACGGGCTGCCGATCTTCCACGAGTGGACGCGCGACTACGCCAAACTCCTCGGCCGCGACGACTCCGGCGCGGTCACCTCGATCACGCCGCTGCTGCCCTCGCTGGCCGCGCCGACCTTCGACAACCCGATGGACCTGGAATTCGGCCCGGACGGCGCGCTGTACGTACTGGAGTACGGCGACGGCTACTTCTCCGAGAACCCGGACGCCAAGCTCTCGCGGATCGACTACATCGGCCCCGGCGGCAACCACGCGCCCCGGGTCAAGGTGGCGGCCGACCCGGCGAGCGGCCCCGCCCCGCTGGCGGTGGGCTTCTCCAGCGCCGGCACGTCCGACCCGGACGGCGACCGCCTGTCCTACGCCTGGGACTTCGACGGCGACGGCGACACCGACTCCACCAAGGCCAGTCCCTCGTACACGTACACGGCGGACGGCACCTACCGCGCCACCCTCAACGTCACGGACGAGCACGGCCGTTCGGCCGCGCAGTACGCGGTGGTACGGGTCGGCAACCAGCCGCCCGCGGTGGACCTGGTCAAGCCCGCGGCGGGCCAGCCCTTCCACTTCGGCGACGCGGTGGCCTTCGAGGTGCGGGTGACCGACGGGGAGCCGGTGGACTGCGCGGCGGTGCGGGTGACGTACATCGTGGGGCACGACACCCACGGCCACCCGCAGACGACGGCGAGCGGCTGCACCGGCACCATCCAGACCTCGCCGATCGACGGCCACGACCCGGCGGAGGGCAACATCATCGCCGTGTTCGTGGCGGAGTACACCGACTCCGGCGGGCTGAGCGGCAGCGAGCAGGTGGTGCTGCGGGCGACGCCGTGAGGGTGAGCCGACAGGGCCGACAGGGCCGGCCGCACCGGCAGCACTGACGGCACCGGTACGTCGCCGCCCCCCGACCAGCCGCGGTCGGGGGGCGGCGACGTACCCGGCGGGCGGCGCTACTCGCCGGCCGCCTTCAGCACCGGCAGTCCGTACGCGCCGCGCAGGGCGTCGAGGTCCCGCCAGGCCGCGGGCTCCAGCGAGGCCGGGCCGTCCTCGGGGGACAGCTCCTCGGTCTGCTCCTCCGGCGCGTCCCGGCCGCCGGGGGCGTCACCGGGGACCTCGCCGCCGTCCTGGCCGCCGCCTTCCGGCGCGCCCGGCTCCTCGGGCGCCGGCATCTCCGGGGGGCTGCCCGGCTCCTCCGGCGGCGGGCTCCCGCCCTCCTGCGCCGGGGTGGTCACCGTGAGCGGTTCGGAGGCCTCGGAGGTCCGGTCGCCGCCGACGGCCTTCACCGTGAAGACGTACTCCGTACCGGCCTCCAGTCCGTCGATCTCGACGTCGGTCACCTTGGTCTTGCGGACCGGGTCGGGCCGGCCCTTGACGTAGACCTCGTAGCCGGTCACCTCGTTGGTGTCGCGCTGCGGGTCCCAGGTCAGCCGGACGGTGGTCGGGCCGGTCGCCGCGCCCTCCAGGCCGGTGGGCGCGGGCAGCGGCGCGGCCGGGGACTCGCCGCCGTCCGGGTCGGGCGCCGGGACCGGCGGGATCGGGCCGGGGTCGGGGGGCGCGGGGACGACGTTGTCGTCCGGCTTGCCGGAGTCCTCCACCGGGCGCGCGATCCAGACGTTCGTGACGACGTCCACGATCACGATGGTGTTGATCACCGTGGTGGAGCGGTCGACGACGACGACCTGCTCCGGGCGGTACGAGGTCCACGCCTCGCCCTTGTAGACCACCTTCGACGGGGTGGCGCCGGCCTTCGTCAGCGGGTTTCCGCAGGCGCAGCGCACGCGCGGCACGCCGTGGTCGTCGACGAGGACGGCCGTACCGGCCTGCAGGACCGACTGGAAGGTGGTCGCGCGGCCGTCGGCGAAGCCGTGGTTGGTCACGCGCGTGTCGGCGCGCAGCACCACGGAGGTGAGGGAGCGCAGGAAGACGGGGACCTCGTCGGACTTCACGCCCTCGACCTTCGCGAAGGCGTCGCGCTTGTCGTGGTTGGCGTCGAGGAAGCGGATCTGCTTCTCCACGTCGCAGCTCGCCTTGTCGAGCGTGCCGCCGTACAGCCCCTGCGTGGCGCCCGAGAGCGCGCGGGGGGCCGGCGCCTGCTTCGGGGGCTTGGCGGTGGCGGGCGGCGGGGCCGAGGAGCCGGCGGCGGGCGTCGCGGTGGACTTCGTCCACGGGTCGGGGCCGGCGTCGGTGACCGGTTGCAGGTGCAGCTCGGCGGCATCCGCCGCGGGGGCGGCCGCCGAGCTCACACCCCAGGCGCCCGCGGTGAGGGACACCGCCAGGGCGAGCGCCACGGCTCGGGATATGTGAACGGGTGATCGCGACGAATGTCGTCGGGTCACGGACAACCTCCCGGATTGTTGTGGGCTTTTCGGGTTAATTGTTCGAGCGGGGGGGTTGGATCCCGCAACTCGGGTGCGGCTGTCGGAGTGGACTTCGCGCGGTGGGGAAATACGTTGCGCGCGACCCGCGGCGCCCCCGAAGCTGGCGGGCATGGACACCACCGTGCGTGCGGCGACTGTGCAGGACGCCCAGCTCGTCTGCGAGCTTCTCAACGAGATCGACACCCTGGAGATAGGACACCCGGAGACGGAGCTCGCGGACGTCCTGGCCGACCTCGGGAAGCCGGACGCGGACCTGGAGCACAACTCCTGGCTGGCCTTCGAGGACACCGGCGGCGGGGCGGCCGGCGGGGCGGGCCGCCTGGTCGGGTACGGGCTGCTGTGGGACGACTCCCACGGCGAGCGCATCGACATCGACCAGTACGTGCTTCCCGACCGCCCGGCGATGACCGTGCACCTGTTCGAACTGATGGAGCGGCGGGCGGCCGAGGTCGCGGCGGCCAACGGCGCCGCCCGCGCCGTCGTACACCTGCACCTCAACGCGGCGCCGACCCTGGACCTCGCGCTGATCGAGGAGCGCGGCTGGCAGATCGTGCGGCGCTACCACGTGCTGAAGAAGGCGGTCTCGACCGGCGGCGACCCCCTGCCCGAGCCCCCCGCCGGGATCGCGGTGCGCGACTGCTCCGACCCGGCGGACCGGCGCCTGCTGCACGCGATACGCCAGCGGGCCATGGCCGAGCACTTCGACTTCCAGCCGCTCGGCTACGAGAAGTGGCTGGCGGACCCGGCGGTGGCCGCCCGCGACTGGTCGCTGTGCTGGATCGCCTCGGTGGACGGCGAGGACGCGGCGGTCATGCTGGGCCGCAACGACCGCGAGTCGATGGGCTGGGTCGAGGTCCTGGGCGTGCTGCCCGAGGCGCGCGGCCGGGGGCTGGGCGGCTTCCTGCTGCGGCGGGCCTTCGCGGCCTTCGCGGGGCTAGGGCGCGAGACGGTGGGTCTGGGCGTGGACACGCGCAACGCCAGCGGGGCGCTGGGGCTCTACGAGCGCCACGGCATGGGGCTGCACTTCGCGGTGGACACCTGGGAGGTGGCGCTGCCGGCAGCGCGGTGAGTCGGCAGGGGACGCGCGCCTTCTCCCGTACCGGAGAATGGGACGCGAAACCCCCCGGCGAGGAGAGCGGCGAACGATGCGTACGGACCTGCGGGCCGACTGCGGCAGCTGCTTCGGGCTGTGCTGCGTCGCGCTGCCCTTCGCGGCCTCCCGCGACTTCGCGCACGCCAAGGCGGGTGGCGAGCCCTGCCGCAATCTGCGCGAGGACCACGGCTGCGCGATCCACGCCCGGCTGCGTACAGAGGGGTATCCCGGCTGCACCGTCTTCGACTGCTTCGGCGCGGGGCAGAAGGTCTCGCAGGTGACGTTCGGCGGCCGGGGCTGGCGCGAGGCGCCCGAGACGGCCGCGCAGATGTTCGCGGCGCTGCCGGTCATGCGGCAGCTGCACGAGCTGATGTGGTACGCCGCCGAGGCCCTCGACCTCCCCGCCGCCCGCCCGGTGCACGGGGAGCTGCGCGAGGCCCTCGCCGAGGTCGAGCAGCTGACCCTCTCCGCCGCCGACGTCCTGGCGAAGGCGGACGTGCCGGCGCTGCGGGCCTCGGTCGGCGCGCTGCTGCTGCGGGCCTCGGAGCTGGCCCGCGCGGCGGCCGTCCCGGGCCGGCGCCGCGACCACCGGGGCGCGGACCTGATGGGCCGCCGCCTGCGCGCGGCCGACCTGCGGGGCGCGAGCCTGCGCGGGGCGCTGCTGGTGGCGGCCGACCTGCGCGGGGCGGACCTGCGCTGGGCGGACGTCACCGGCGCGGACCTGCGCGACACCCGCCTGGCGGGGGCGGACCTGCGCGACTGCCTCTTCCTCACCCAGTCCCAGCTGACCGCGGCGAGCGGCGACAGCACGACGAGGCTGCCGCGGAGCCTGCACCGGCCGGGGCATTGGGCGTAGGCCCCTCCCCCCGCTCAACGAGTGGCGCACACCGCCTCGCGCACCCGCGCGAGGTGCGGCACGGTGGTGCTATGAGCACCCACACGTATCGCGTCACGGAGATCGTCGGCACCTCGCACGAGGGGATCGACGACGCCATCACCAACGGCATCACCCGCGCCGGCCGGACCCTGCGCAATCTGGACTGGTTCGAGGTCACCCAGATCCGCGGCCAGCTCGACGGCGAGTCCGTCAAGCACTGGCAGGTCGGCATGAAGGTCGGCTTCCGCCTGGAGGACGCGCAGGGCTGAGCGCCACCGGATCCCGTACGGGCTGACCCCGCGTACCCGTTCGGGCATCCTGGAAGTCATGTACGGGGAACGGACGGCGGCGCGGCTGCCGGGCGCGGTGCTGTGGCGCCGTCGTCACCGGGCTGCGTGCCGGGCGCCCGGTCGCGGAGCTGGCGCGGGCGGGCGGGCTGAGTGAGCGCCGGCTGCACCGGCGCTCACTCGCGGTCTTCGGCTACGGGCCCAAGACCCTGGCCCGCGTGCTGCGGATGAACCGCGCCCTCGAACTCGCCCGTGCGGGAGTGCCGTTGGCGTACGTCGCGGTGCGGGCCGGGTACGCCGACCAGTCGCATCTGGCGCGCGAGGTCAGGGCGCTGGCGGGCGTACCGCTGCGGGCGCTGGTGCCTCAGGGCGCCAGCGGCGCGTAGAGGTCGACGCGGTTGCCGTCCGGGTCGGTCACCGTCGCGTAGCGCTGGCCCCAGGGGGCGTCCCAGGGGGCGCGGTGCGAGCCGTAGCCCTCGCCGGTGACGCGCTCGTGGAGCTTGTCGACGCCGGCGGGGGTGTCGAGGGCGAAGGCGAGCTGGAGGCGGCCGGGGTCCGCCGGGGGGCGCCACTGCGGGTCGAAGGCGCGCACGCTCTCCTCCGTGTCCCACATCAGGCGTACCCCGCCGGGCAGTTGGGCCTCCACATGGGGCTCCCCCGCGTCCTGCGGCGGGATGTCGATACCGAGGAGCCGGTAGAAGGCGAGCGAGGCGGCGAGGTCGGAGACGACCATGCCGATGGCGTTGAATCGTGCGTTCATGCCCCCACGGTAGGGCGCGGCGGACCCGGCGGTCTTGAACGAATCGGACGCGCCCGCGCCGCCCGCGGCCCCGGCGCGGCAGTGATTTGCCTCTCGTTCCCGCCGCTCCGGCGCCGCCCTTCGCCACAACCGTGCAGTTCACAGCCATGGCGGTGCACAAAACGGTGATCGGGTCCAGGCCGCCTCACACCTCCCGCAATACGTCCGGTTTCCGCTAGCGTGCGGCGGGCACCACCCAGGCACCTCGTACAACCGTGCGTCGCGGCAGGCGCGTTGCGGGTCGAGCGTTGAGGGAGAGCGACACATGGCAGGTCTGATCGCGGGGGTTCTCAGGGAACGCGCGCCCGGTGAGCGGCGGGTGGCCCTCACCCCCGAGGCCGTGTCCCGGCTCGGGGCGGCCGGCGTGGAGGTGGTGGTGGAGTCCGGCGCGGGGGCCGCCGCCTGGTTCACCGACGCCGACTACACCGCGGCGGGGGCGCGAGTCCTCGGCATCGGGGAGCTGTTGGAGCGCTCCGACGTGGTGCTGTGCGTCGGTCCGCCGGAGGCCGAGGAGGCCGCCGCCCTGCGCTCCGGGCAGACCCTCGTCGGACTGCTCGACCCGCTGCGCCACCCCGAACGCGTCCGCCAGCTCACCGAGCGCGGCGTCACCCAGGTCAGCCTGGACCTGCTGCCGCGCACGCTGAGCCGCGCGCAGTCGATGGACGCCCTCACCTCGCAGGCGAACGTGGCCGGTTACAAGGCGGTGCTGCTGGCCGCCGACTCCTACGACCGCTACTTCCCGATGCTCACCACCGCCGCCGGTACGTCCAAGCCCGCCGCGGTGCTCATCCTGGGCGCCGGCGTGGCGGGCCTGCAGGCCATCGCGACCGCCCGCCGGCTGGGCGCGATCGTCAGCGGCTTCGACGTACGGCCCCAGGCGCAGGGCGAGATCGAGTCCCTGGGCGCCCGCTACGTCAAGCTGGACGGCGTCAACTCCGCGGCGGGCGAGGGCGGTTACGCCCGCCAGCTGACCGAGGAGGAGAACCGGACCCTGCTGGCGGCGCTGGAGGAGCACATCGCCAAGTCCGATGTCGTCATCACCACCGCCCGCGTCCCCGGCCGGCGCCCCCCGCTGCTGGTGACGGCCGCCGCGCTGGAGCGGATGCGCCCCGGCTCGGTCGTCATCGACATGGCCGCCAGCGAACTGGGCGGCAACGTCGAGCTGTCGGAGCCCGACAAGACCACCGTCCTGGACGGCGGGGTGACCCTGATCGGCGCGGGCAACCTGCCGTCCGTGATGGCCACCGCCGCCTCCACGGCGTACGCGCGCAACATCGGCGCCCTGCTGACCCACCTCCTCAAGGACGGTGTCCTGCGTATCGACCTCGACGACGAGATCCAGGCGGGTGTGGTCGTCGCCCACGAGGGCTCCGTCGTCAACTCCTCCGTAAGGGGCGCCATATGAGCCTCGACCTGCTCACCGCCGTCACCGTGTTCGTCCTGAGCGTGCTGGTCGGCTTCGAAGTGATCAGCAAGGTGCCGGCCACCCTGCACACGCCGCTGATGTCCGGCGCCAACTCCATCCACGGCATCGTGCTGATCGGCGCGATGCTGATCACCTCCGCCGCCGACTCCGCGCCCGAGTACGCGATGGCGTTCGTCGCGGTCGCCTTCGGCGCGATGAACGTGGTGGGCGGCTACGCGGTCACCGACCGGATGCTGGAGATGTTCAAGGCAAGGCCCACCGCCCGGCCCGCGCAGGCGCTGCCCGAGCAGACCCCCCACGAGCAGGGAAGTGCCCGATGAGCGACCTGGAGACCACCGTCCGCTACGTGCTGCTGGCCGCCGCGGCCTGCTTCGTCCTGGGCCTGCACCTGATGAACTCCCCCGCCACGGCCCGCCGCGGCAACACCCTCTCGGCCGCCGCGATGGCCGTCGCCATCACGGCGACGGGCGTCCTGCTGGTCGAGAAGGGCTCGATGAGCACGACCGGCTGGCTGGTGCTGCTGGCCGGGATCCTCGTCGGCTCGGCGGCCGGGCTGTGGACGGCGCGGACCGTGCAGATGACCGACATGCCCCAACTGGTCAGCCTCTTCAACGCGGTCGGCGGCGGCGCGGCGGCGCTGCTGGCCATCGGCGAGCTGGTGCAGCACGAGCACGTCGAACTGCTCGGCGCGCAGACCACGGTGCCGGGCGGCCTGGACATCCTGATCGGCGCGGTCACCTTCTCCGGCTCGCTGCTGGCGGCGGCCAAGCTGCAGGGCACGGTCACGGGACAGCCCATCGTCTTCCCCGGCGCCCGCGCGCTCAACATCGTCCTCGCGCTGGTCTTCACCGGCTCGGCGGCCTGGCTGGTGGTCGAGCCGGGCAGCGTACTGGCGCTGACCTTGCTGACCGTGTCCTCGCTGGCCTTCGGTGTGACGATGGTGCTGCCGATCGGCGGCGCGGACATGCCGGTGGTGATCTCGCTGCTCAACGCCTTCACCGGGACGGCCGTCGGCATGGCGGGCTTCGTCCTGGGCGAGCCGGTGCTGATCATCGCGGGCGCGCTGGTGGGCGCCTCGGGCGCCATCTTGACCAAGCTGATGGCGGACGCCATGAACCGCTCCATCCCGGCGATCATCGTCGGCGGCTTCGGCACCGGCGGCGAGACGGCGGCCGCGGCCGGCGGCGGCGACACGCAGGTGCGGTCGGTCTCGGTCGACGACGTGGCGATCCAGCTGGCGTACGCGAGCAAGGTGATCATCGTGCCCGGGTACGGGCTGGCCGCCGCCCAGGCCCAGCACGAGCTGGGCGACCTGGCTCAGCTGCTGACCGGGCACGGAGTGGACGTCAGCTACGCCATCCACCCGGTCGCCGGCCGGATGCCGGGGCACATGAACGTCCTGCTCGCGGAGGCCAACGTGCCCTATCCGCAGCTCAAGGAGATGGAGGACGTCAACGGCGAGTTCGCCCAGGCCGACGTGGCCCTGGTGATCGGCGCCAACGACGTCACCAACCCGGCCGCGCGCCGCTCGGGCAACGCGATCTCCGGGATGCCGATCCTGGACGTGGACAAGGCCAAGAGCGTGGTGGTGATCAAGCGCTCGATGGGCCACGGCTACGCGGGCATCGACAACGAGCTGTACACCGGCCCGCGCACCGGCATGCTCTTCGCGGACGCCAAGGCGGGCGTGGCGGAACTCAAGTCGGCGGTACGGGTGTTCGTCGGCTGACAACGCCGGGCACCACCGCGGCGGACGGCCCCTCCTCCCCTATCGGGAGCGGGGGCCGTCCGCCGCGTTCGGGGCGTACGGGGTACGCGCCGGGTGCGTCAGTCGATGCCCGGCAGGATGTGCGGCTCGGCGAGATCGTCCTCGTAGCCCGCGAGGCGGATGGGCGCGGAGCGCGCCCAGACCTCAAGGCTGCTGAGCTCGTCGGAAGCGTGCACGCCCGCGCGGACCCCGCGCTCGGCCTCGGTCGGCCTGCCTGTCTGGATGTCGGACACCTGCATCCTCCGTATCTGGGAACCGGATCGGCCCTGCTGTCGCCGGGGAACTCGGCACCAGGACGTGGGTGATCAAGCGTTACGGACGCGGTGGCGCCGGTGTCGCAGCTCCGGTGGCACAGCCTTGGTGCTGGGCGTGCCCCGGGACGGGCCGAGGTTGTCGGTGCTTCCCCGGTGAGAAGAGGCGTTCCGTCCCTCTCAGAGTAGCGACCCCTGCGCTCATTCGCGCGCCGATTACCGACAGCCGTCGAACGGTTGCGCGGAGTGATCTCCATCCGCCGTCGCGCACATCGGGCCTTCTGCTCATTTCCGACAACTTCCGCCGACCGCCGCCGTCGTGACGGAGCCCACATGCGAAACGACCCCGTTTCGCTGGCGGCGACCTTACGCTGTACGAGGCGTACGAAACCGTTTCGTTCGAGCCGGAGACCGGAAAGGGAGCCGCGCATGACGCAGACCCCCGCGACCCCCTCGCGCCGCACCCGGCTCAGCACCGAGCGCGAGCACGAGCTGTACGAGGCCGTGCTGGAGCTGCTGCGCGAGCACGGCTACGAGTCGCTGACCATGGACGCCGTCGCCGCCCGCACCCGCGCCAGCAAGGCCACCCTCTACCGCCAGTGGCAGGGGAAGCCCCGACTGGTCGCGACCGCGCTGCGGCACGCGAAGACGGCCGCGCAGCCCGATCCGGACACCGGCAGCCTGCGGGGCGACCTGCTGGAGCTGGCCCGGTGCGGGATGCGCGACGCGGAGCACGACCACGCGCTGATGCGCGGGCTCGCCCACGCGGCGCACGCCAACCCCGAACTCCACCAGGCACTGCGCGAGTTGCTCGTCCTCCCGGAGGCCGAGCGGCTGGAGGCGCTGCTACAGCAAGCAGTGGAGCGCGGCGAGGTCGCCGCCGGCACCCCGGCGCTGGAGTTCGTACCGCACATGTTCTTCGGCGCGTTCATCGGCCGCGACCTGATCGAGGGCCGCCCCCCCGACCTCGACTACCTCACCAGCTATCTCGACGCGGTGGTCCTTCCGGCCCTCGGCATCAGGTAACGCCGGGGCCGCCCTTTCACCGCGGCCCGGTGACCCCGTCCCCGTCTCCCCCGTTCCACCTGGCCGACGCCGCTCTCGTCGCCGGGGTGGATGCACCTGTCCACTCATCTGACGATCAAGGAGTGCCGTCCGTGGCAACCCTTCTGTACAAACTGGGCCGGTTCTCGTTCCGGCACCGGATCCTCGTCGGCCTGCTGTGGCTGGCGGTCTTCGTCCTCGCGGGCGTCGGCGCCTCCACGGCCGCCAAGCCCCCGGCCGACAACTTCAAACTCCCCGGCACCGAGGCCCAGCAGGCCTTCGACCTGCTGGAGCAGCGCTTCCCCGGCGGCAGCTCCGACGGCGCGACCGCACGGCTGGTCTTCCAGGCCCCCGAGGGCGAGAAGATCACCTCCGCGGACAACAAGGCGGACGTCGGCAGGGTCCTGGACAAGCTCGCGGGCGGCCAGGCCGGTGCGGTGGGCGACCCCTTCACCACCCCGGGCGCGGTGAGCGAGGACGGCCGTACGGCTTACACCACCGTCAACTACAAGGTCTCCGCCATGGAGGTCACCGACAAGACCCGCGCGGACATCGACAAGGCGATGGACTCCGGCCGCGAGGCGGGGCTGACGGTCGAGGCCGGCGGCGACGCCCTCATGGCCGAACCCGACATGGGCCACGGCGAGATCATCGGCGTGGGCATCGCGCTCGTCGTCCTGGTCATCACCTTCGGCTCGCTGATCGCGGCCGGGCTGCCGATCCTCACCGCGCTGATCGGCGTCGGCATCGGCATCTCCTCCATCACGGCGCTGGCGGCCACGCTCAACCTCTCCGCCACCACCTCCACCCTCGCCACCATGATCGGCCTCGCGGTCGGCATCGACTACGCCCTGTTCATCGCCTCTCGCTACCGCACGGAGTTGACCGAGGGGCACTCGCGCGAGGAGGCCGTCGGCCGCGCCGTCGGCACGGCGGGCTCCGCGGTGGTCTTCGCCGGCCTCACGGTGATCATCGCGCTGGTCGGTCTCTCCGTGGCGCAGATCCCCATGCTCACCAAGATGGGTATGACCGCCGCCGGTACGGTCGCACTCGCCGTGCTCATCGCCCTCACCCTGGTCCCGGCCGCGCTGGGCCTGGTCGGCAAGAGGGTCTTCGGCCGCAAGGTCCGCGACGCCAACCCGCAGACCGGCGTGCCCGCTCCCCACGACCCCGCCACCGCCGAGCCCAACATGGGCACCCGCTGGTCGCGCTTCGTCCTGCGCCGGCCGCTGGTGGTGCTGCTGACGGCCGTCGCCGCCCTGGGCGCGCTGGCGCTGCCGGTGTCGAAGATGGAGCTGGGGCTGCCCTCCGAGGGCTCCAGCCCCACGGAGACCACCCAGCGCAAGGCGTACGACCTGCTCTCCGAGTCCTTCGGCCCCGGCTTCAACGGCCCGCTGCTCGGCGTGGTCGACGCGGCGGACGCCGACGACGCCAAGCAGGCCGCCGAGGAGATCGGCAAGCGGCTCGGCACGGTCGACGGGGTGGAATCGGTCAGCCCGGCCATGTTCAACAAGGCCGGCGACACCGCCACGATCAGCATCGTGCCGAGCACCGGCCCGACGGACGTGAAGACCGAGACGCTGGTCCACGACATCCGCGAGCTGGCCCCGCAACTGAAGTCCGACACCGGCGCGGAGCTGTACCTCTCGGGCACCACCGCGGTGAACATCGACTTCACCCAGGTGCTCGACGACGCACTGGTCCCCTACCTGGCGCTGGTCGTGGGCCTGGCCTTCGTCCTGCTGCTGCTGGTCTTCCGCTCGGTGCTGGTGCCGCTGAAGGCGGCCCTGGGCTTCCTGCTGTCGGTGCTGGGCGCGCTCGGCGCGGTCGTGCTGGTCTTCCAGGAGGGCCACCTCGCGAGCCTGTTCGGGGTGGAGTCGACCGGCCCGATCATGTCGATGATGCCGATCTTCATGATCGGCGTGGTCTTCGGTCTGGCCATGGATTACGAGGTCTTCCTCGTGACCCGGATGCGCGAGGCGTTCGTCCACGGCGAGCGGCCGGGCGAGGCGATCGTGACCGGCTTCCGCTTCGGCGCGCGGGTCGTCACCGCCGCCGCGATCATCATGATCAGCGTCTTCGCCGGCTTCATCGGCGCGGGCGACGACATGGTCAAGATGATGGGCTTCGGCCTGGCGGTCGCCGTCCTGCTGGACGCCTTCGTGGTCCGGATGGCCATCGTGCCGGCGGTGCTGGCGCTGCTCGGGCGGCACGCCTGGTGGCTGCCGCGCTGGCTGGACAGGGTCCTGCCGAACGTGGACGTCGAGGGCGAGCAGCTGCGCAAGCGGCTGGAGTCCCACTCCGCGGCGGCGAAGACCGACGGCGACGAGCGCGAGCTCGCGGGCGTCTGACGCCCGGCCGCCCCGAGGGCCCGGCGGCGACCTTCACCGGTCGCCGCCGGGCCCTCGGGCTTTTCTCCCCGGTCCTACCGCTCCTCGTACGAGGCGAGGAGGTCGGCGACGGCCGCGTGGCCGGTCTGCAGGTCGGTCCAGGCGCGCGGCTCCCCGTCGCGTACGACCTCGGCGACGAGCACCGTGGAGTCGTCCGGCGCGACCTCCTCGCGCACGACCACGCGGTCCCCGGGCTCCGCCTCGGCCAGGATGCGGGCCCGGTGGCGCACCTCGGCGGCCAGGTCGACGTCCACCCAGGCCAGGGCGGTCTGCCGGGGGGTGAGGCCCTCGTCGTCGCGTACGGACCAGTCGGCGTCTGCCTCCAGCAGCGCCTCCACGGCCTGCAGGGAGCCGCGGGCGGCGGCGCGGTGCAGCGGGGTGCGCCCGGAGTCGTCGGTGACGGCCGTGACGGTCCTGCCGGTCCGGTCCGCCGTGTCGAAGCTGCGGGAGAGGAGGAGGCGCAGGGTGGCGGTGTGCCCGTTGGCGGCGGCCCACAGCACCGCGGTGTTGCCGTCCCACTCGCCGCGCGCCGCGTCCGCCCCGGCCTGCAGCAGCTCGCCGACGACGTCCGTGTGCCCCCAGCAGGCGGCGGCGCACAGCGGCAGCCCGTCCTGCGGCTCGACTCCCGGCGCGTCGGGGTCGGCCCCGTGCTCCAGCAGTACGTGCACCAGGTCGGCGCGCCCCTCGACGGCGGCCTCGTACAGGGCCGCCCGCAGCGCCCCCGGCGGATCGTCCGCCCCCTCCAGCAGCCCGGTGAGGCCGGGAAGGTCCCCGTCGTACACGGCGTCGAGAAGCTGCGCGCTGCGGTCCATGACTCCAGTATCGAAGCGCCGCGGCTCCCCCGCCCCCCGGGCGAAGGGCCGGGGGGACGGGATCAGAGGTTCTTGACGTCGAAGGGGTCGTGCTCCGAGATCAGCTTGTCGAGGCGCGCCTTGTCGACGCGGGAGGTGACCTGCTCGGTCTCCTGGCGGTCGCGGATGGCCTTGGCCAGCGTGAAGGCCGAGGAGGTGACGAAGGCCAGGCCCAGGGCGAGGAAGCCGCGGGCCTCCGCCTCCAGGGGGAGTTTGGCGATGCCGTAGGCGGTGCCGAGCAGGGCGACGGCGAAGGCCGCTGCCGCCTGGAACATGAAGGCGGAGCTGGGCGGCCGGTTCATGGGTGGGGTCATGGCAGCCAGCGTGCCGCCAGGGCGGCGGAGCGGCCTGAGTACGACTACTCAAATGCCGCTGGGTACACGCCCGTTCGCAGCACGTGACCGCCGCACCCGCGTACGCCCGCCGCAGCCCGACCTGTGCGCACAGCCCTGTATACCTAGGCAAAAAGGCAGATGACCCCCTCAACCGCCCGCGAAGGCGCAACCATGAGGGGAAAGGGCAAGTCGCCACGAAATCGGGCGGCAGGCGCCGCGAGGTGCCGCCCACCCGAAAGGGGGAGCGTGGACGAGCGACTGGCGGCGCTGCGGGCCTGGCAGCTGGACCCCTACCCGCACTACCGGCGCGCCCGGGAGACCGCCGGCCTCACCTTCGTACCGGAGTTGGACGCCTGGCTCGTCTCGCGGGCGCAGGACGTACGCGAAGTCCTGCGCTGGCCCGCCGAGTTCTCCTCCGCCAACGCGCTCACCCCGGACGTCATGCCCGGCCGCGACGCCCTCGCGGTGCTGGCGACCGGCTTCGGCGGCTACCGGGCGGTGGTGGCCTCGGACGGCGACGCCCACCGCCGGCTGCGCGCGCCCGTCAACCGGGGCCTGACCGCCGCCCAGGTCGCCTCCTCGCTGCCGTACGCGACACAGCGCGTGGCGGCCCTGCTCGGCGGCCTCCTCCCGGCCGGGCGCGGCGAGCTGATGCGCGACTACGCACGCCGCCTCCCGGGCCAGGTCATCGGCCGACTGCTGGGCCTGGAGCCGGCGGACGTCCCCGCCGTGGTGGCCGGCAGCTACCGCGCGGAGTCCCTCCTCTTCCAGCCCCTCGACCCCGAGGAGCAGATCCGCGCCGCGCAGGACGTGGTGGCGATGCAGCACCTGCTCGACTCCTACGCCCGCGCCCGGCGCCGCGATCCGCGCGCCGACCTGATCAGCGAGACGGTGTACGCGCTGGCCCCCGGCGCGGGCGAGCTGTCGCGCGAGCAGCGCAACGAGATCGCCTCGCAGCTGCAGAACCTGCTGGCGGCAGGGCACTTCACCACCAGCGCCCTGCTGGGCACGACCCTGCTGCACCTGCTGCGCCACCGCGAGCAGTGGCAACTCATCGTGGAGAGACCCGGGTTGATCCCCGCCGCGATCGAGGAGGCGGCGCGCTACGACTCCCCCGTACAGGGCTTCCGGCGCATCACCACGCGGCCGGTGATGCTGGCGGGGACCGAACTGCCCGCCGGCGCCTCGGTCTTCGTGGCCTTCGGCTCGGCCAACCGCGACGAGCACGCGGTCAAGGACCCGGACGTCTTCGACATCACCCGCGAGCCGGTCCGCCATCTGGCGTTCGGCTACGGCGTCCACGGCTGCCCGGGCCACCAGTTGGCCGAGGAGCAGCTCCGGCTGACGCTGGAGGCGTTCACGGCGCGGCTGCCGCAGCTGCGGCTGGACCCGGCGCGTCCGGCGCGGATGCGGCCCTCGATGATCCACCGCTCACCGGCGGAGCTGCACACGGTGTGGTGAGGCCCCCGTTCCGCCGCCGCCGGGGAGACGCATCTCACAGCACGCCCCGGGATGCGCGGTCCGCCCGGATATCGACTTTGCGGAGCACCCCCCTGTGTGCGGTATTGTTCTCCTGCGCGGTCGGCACGGGGAAACCCGCATCCACACCGGGCATCGGGACGTGGCGCAGCTTGGTAGCGCACTTGACTGGGGGTCAAGGGGTCGCAGGTTCAAATCCTGTCGTCCCGACTCGTGAGAGTCGTAGGGCCGAGGGGCCCGATTGGAGAGATCCGATCGGGCCCCTCGGCCCTTTTCCGGTTCCGTGCGGCTTTTCGGTGACGTGCCGCGCGGGGTGGTCAGCGGCGGATCAGGCCCAGGGTGGTGGCCGTGGCCACCGCCGAGGTGCGGGAGTCGACGGCGAGTTTGGTGTAGACGCGGGCCAGGTGGGATTTGACCGTGCCCTCCGTGAGGTGGAGGCGGTGGGCGATGGCCTGGTTGGAGAGGCCCTCCGCGACCAGGGTGAGGACCTCCGTCTCGCGGCGGGTCAGCGTGGTGGCGGGGGTGCGCAGGCGGTGCATGAGGCGGTCCGCGACCACGGGGGCCAGTGCGGTGCGCCCGGCCGCCGCGGTGCGTACCGCTGCGGCCAGGTCCTCCGGCGGGGCGTCCTTGAGGAGGTAGCCGGTGGCGCCGGCCTCGATGGCGGGGAGGGTGTCGGCGTCGGAGTCGTAGGTGGTGACGATCACGACGCGGGGGGCGCGTGGCTGCGCGGTGATCAGCGCGGTGGCCTGCGCGCCGCCCATGCCGGGGCCGAAGCGCAGGTCCATGAGGACGACGTCGATGTCGCCCCGGGCCGCGCGGGCGACCGCCTCCTCGGCGGTGGCGGCCTCGGCGACGACGAGGAGGCCGGGCTCGGTCTCCAGTACGGCGCGCAGGCCCGCCCGTACGACGGGGTGGTCGTCGGCCAGGAGCAGGCGGATCGGGGTGTCGGTCACGGGCGGGCCTCGGGGTCGGGGGCTTGGCCGGGGTCGGCGGACACCGGCGGCGGCAGGGGGAGGCGCGCGGTCAGGGTCGTGCCGCGGCCGGGGGCGGAGGCGAGGGTCAGCGTGCCGTCCAGGGCCTCGGCCCGGGCGCGCATCGCCGCGAGTCCGTAGCCGCCTGCTGCCGGGTCCGGTACGGACAGCCGGTCGGGGTCGAAGCCGCTGCCGTCGTCGGTGACGGTGAGCGTGACGCCGTCTCCCCCCTGGTCGAGGGTGACCTCGGCCGTGGTCGCGCCGGCGTGGCGGACCGTGTTGGCCAGGGCGGACTGGGCGATGCGCAGCAGCGCCACCTCGTGCGCGGTCGGCAGCGCGGCGGGCTCGCCGGTGAGGTGGAAGCGGGCGGTGAGGGGGTGGCGGGCGGCGGCGGTGGCGCAGAGGCGCTCCAGCGCGCCGGCGAGGGTGGTGTCCTCCAGGGCCGGCGGGGCGAGGGCGGCGACGAAGCGGCGGGCCTCGGCGAGGTTGTCCACGGCGGCCTGGCGGGCCTGCTCGACGTAGCGGGCCGCGCCTGCGGCGGTGGGGGGCAGCGCGCGCTCGGCGGCGCGCAGCAGGAGCTGGATGCTGGTGAGGCCCTGGGCGAGGGTGTCGTGGATCTCGCGGGCGAGGCGTTCGCGTTCGGCCAGTACGCCGGCGGTGTGCTGGGCGCGGGCCAGGTCGGCGCGGGTGGTGGTGAGTTCCTCGATCAGGCGGCGGCGCTCCTCGCTCTCGCGGTAGAGGGCCTGGTAGCCCCGCACCACCGCGACCGCCACCGCCGCGCCGAGGGCGGGGCCGATCGCCATCGCCGCGTCGAAGGTGCCCCGGTGGGCGGCGAAGCCCAGGGCGGCGCCCGCGGCGGTCAGGGCGACGGCGGCCGGTCCGACGCGGCGCGGCAGCAGGTGGAGTTGGAGGAAGTAGAGCGGGAAGGCGAGCCACACCCCGTCGGCGGTCAGGGCGAGCAGGGCCAGCCAGCACGCCTCCACGGCCGCCAGCCACAGGGCGGCGCCCCGCCGGGAGCGGCGGATCGCGGGCAGGGCGGGACCGGCGGCGTAGACGAGGGCGCAGAGCGCGGCGGCTACCGCCGTCGCCCCCGCGTGGGGGGCGTCGTCGGCTACGGCGCGGACGGCGGCCAGGGCGAGCAGCCCGACGAAGAGCAGGTGCAGGCACCAGGTCAGGGCGCGGCTGGTCGGTGCGGGCGTGGGGGCGGAGATGGTCACGGTCCGTACCACTGTAGGGATGCGGGCGCGGCGGCGCCTCTGTCGAAAGGTGGAGGCGGGGTGCCGTCCTTCGGTGCGTGAAGTGCCCTCTCCCGCCAGATGCGGCACGGGGGTCGGGGCGGCGAGGGTGGGGGCGTACTGCTGGGGGCCTGTGCCGAGTCGGCCTTCCGCTCCTCCCCCGTCCACCCGCAGAAAGGGCCGGCCCGCGCTGTGTTCGTAGCCTGGAGAGACCTGAGGTTCGCCAAGGGGCGCTTCGCCCTGATGGGGACCGTCATCGTGCTGATCACGCTGCTGGTCGGGCTGCTGTCCGGGCTGACCGCCGGCCTGGGGCAGCAGAACGTCTCCGCGATCACCTCGCTGCCCGCCGACCGGATCGCCTTCGGCGCGCCCGGCGAGGGGACGAAGCTGTCCTACGCGAACTCCGCCGTCTCCGAGCGGCAGTGGCGGCGGTGGTCGCAGGCGCCCGGGGTACGCGGCGCCGAACCACTGGGCATCACCACCACGCGGGCCGGCGCAGGCGGCCGCAGCGCCGGGGTCTCCGTCTTCGGGGTCGGGCCCGGCTCCACGCTCGCCCCGTACGGCAAGCAGATCAACGCGGGTACGGCGGTGCTGTCCACCGGCGCAGCCAGGGACCTCGGAGTGAAGCCGGGCGACGGCTTCACCCTGGCCGGGCAGCGGCTGCGCGTGGCGGCCATCGGCGGCGACGCCTTCTTCAGCCACACCCCGGTCATCTGGACGGACCTCACCGTCTGGCGGCGCACCGCACCACCCACCGGTACGGGCAACGCCCCGGCCGCCACCGTCATCGCGCTCAGCACCATCAAGAACGCCGACGTCGGGGCCCTCGACAAGGCGACCGGCACCAAGACCGTCACCCGCGACGACTCACTCGCCGCGATCGGCTCCTACACCTCGGAGAACGGCTCACTGCAGCTGATGCGCGCTTTCCTCTTCGCGATCTCCGCGCTGGTCATCGGCGCCTTCTTCACCGTGTGGACCATCCAGCGCAGTGGGGACATCGCCGTGCTCAAGGCGCTCGGCGCCTCCACCGCCACCCTGCTGCGCGACGCGCTGGGGCAGGCCCTCGTGCTGCTGGTCGGCGGCACCGCGCTGGGCACGGCGCTCGCCGCCGGCCTGGGGGCGCTGCTCGCGGGCGGGGACGTGCCGTTCCTGCTCACCGCGTCCACCGTGCTGCTCCCGGCCGCCGTGATGGTCGTACTCGGTGCGCTGGGGGCCGGGCTGTCGGTACGCCGCATCACCTCCGTAGACCCGCTGACCGCCCTGGGGAGCGCCCGATGAGCCTGCACCTGACCGCCGTCACCCTCACCTACCCCGACGGCGCCGGCCGGCTGACCGCGCTGGACGACGTCACGCTGGAGGTGCCGGACGGCAGCCTGACCGCCGTGGTCGGGCCCTCCGGCTCGGGCAAGTCGAGCCTGCTCGCCGTAGCCGCCACCCTCGTCACCCCCGACCGCGGCACCGTCGTCATCGACGGCACCAACACCGCCGGCCTGACCCGCAAGGAACTCACCGAGCTGCGCTGCCGCCGGATCGGCATCGTCTTCCAGCAGCCCCATCTGCTGGCCTCCCTCACCGCCGTCGAGCAGCTCCAGGTGATGGCGCAACTCGACGGCCGCCGACCACGCGGCGTTCGAGGGCGGGCGATGGAACTACTAGACGCCGTGGGACTGGCAGACCGCGCGGCGCGCCGCCCCCACCAACTCTCCGGCGGCGAACGCCAGCGCGTCAACATCGCCCGCGCGCTGATGAACGCCCCCACGGTGCTCCTGGTGGACGAGCCCACCAGCGCCCTCGACCACGAACGCGGGTCAGCCGTCATCGAGTTGCTCACCCGCCTCACCCGCCAGCGAACCACGGCGACGGTGCTGGTCACGCACGATCGCGCGCAGTTGGACACGGTGGACCGGGTCGTGGAGGTACGCGACGGGCGACTGCGCGAGGGGATAGTAGTGGCGCCAGACGGCCCCTAGATCCTGCCCGGAGTTCCCCGTCGTCCATGCGAAGCACAGGCGTCGCGGTGATCAGTGCCTCCCCAAGCTCTTCGAGCAGGGGATACCCATGAGTAAGGGCCCCCGACCGAGAACGCACCCCGAGCGCACCAGGACCCCACCCGCCCGTGCGAGGGGCCCGGAGCGACGCACCCCGAGCGCACCCGCACCCGGCCCCCCATGTGAGGGGCCCGGAGCGACGACTCCGAAAAGACGCACCGCAACGCAGGCCCCCGACAGAGCAGCAAATCGACCGATGGCAAGTCAATCCCTATGGCTTTTCGGAGTTGTCGCGGAGAGGCCCCGCCCCACAAGACGCAGCACCCCCGGAGCACACCACCACCCCGTCAAGCTACAGCGCCGCCAGCGCCGTACGGGCCGCGTGGTAACCGCACATGCCGTGGGCCCCGGGTCCGGGCGGAGTGGCGGCCGAGCAGAGGTAGTGGCCGGGCAGGCCCGTACGATAGGGATTGGCCAACCCCCGGGGCCCCAAAAGGAGTTGGGGGATGGTCTTGGCGCCGGTGAGGATGTCGCCGCCCACGTAGTTGGGGTTGTAGACGGGGAAGTCGGCGGTGGAGCAAACGGCCGTGCCCACGACGCGCTCGCGGAAGCCGGGGGCGTAGCGCTCGATCTGCGCGGTGATCGCCTCCGTCGCGTCACCGGTGTAGCCGTTGGGGACGTGGGCGTAGGTCCACAGCGGGTGGATGTCGCCCACCGAGCGTGCGGGGTCGGCCAGGTACTGCTGGCCGACCAGGACGAAGGGGCGCGCGGGCAGCCGCCCGCTCTGGATCTCCCGTTCGCCGGCGGCGACTTCGGCCAGGGTGCCGCCCAGGTGGACGGTGCCGGCACGGCGCGCGGCCCCGGCCGCCCAGGGGACGCCGCCCTCGACGGCGAAGTCGACCTTGAAGGCGCCCGGCCCGTAGCGGTAGCTGCGGTACGCGCGGGCGCTGCGCGGCGGGAGCCGCTCGCCCAGGATGTCCGCCACGGCCGTCGGGGCGAGGTCGTACATGGTGATGCGGGCGGGCGGCAGATCGCCGGCCGCGCGGACCCGTACCCCCGTCTCGATCGTGCCGCCCAGCTCGGTCAGCAGCGCGGCCAGCGCGTCGGTGATCGCGCGGGAGCCGCCTTCGGCGACCGCCCAGCCGTGGCGGTGGCCGGCGGTGAGGATGCCCAGGCCGATGCTGGAGCTGAGGGGGTGGTGCAGCGGCTGGAAGGCGTGCGCGGCGACCCCGGCGAAGAGGGCGCGGGCCTGCTCGGTGGCGAAGAGGCGGGCCAGCGCGGTGGCGGGGAGCAGGGCGGGCAGGCCGAAGCGGGCCAGCAGCAGGGGGTGGCGGGGGATCCTCAGCTGGGGTCCCATGATGTCGCCGGCGAGTTCGTCGTACGCGGCGGAGGGGCCCGCGAAGAGCTGCCGCCAGCGTCTGCCGTCGCGGCCCAGGGCCGTCGCGGTCTCCTCGACGGAGCGGTGCAGGACCCCCGCCGTGCCGTCGTCGAGGGGGTGGACGCAGTCGATCTCGGGCAGGCGCCAGCGCAGGCCGTGGCGGGCCAGGTCGAGGTCGTTCAGGAAGGGTGAGCCGACCGCCATCGGGTGGACTGCGGAGCAGTGGTCGTGCAGCAGGCCGGGGAGGATCGCCTCGCCGCTGCGGGTGCCGCCGCCGATGGTGTCGGCGGCCTCCAGCACGGTGACGGAGAGTCCCTGGCGGGCCAGGGTGACGGCGGCGGCCAGTCCGTTGGGGCCGGCGCCCACCACGATCGCGTCCGTCACGGGTCACCGTCTCCTGGCTGGGGTGTGCACGGGGTTCTGCTCGGGCGTGAACGATACCGGGCTCCGCACAGGCGTGCGGGGCGAATCGGAGGTGGTCAGGGGAAGGTCAGCTCCCCGGCGCCGAGGGGGGCGAAGCAGCGGGCGACAAACTCCTCGGTGACCTCCTCAAGGGTGCGCGGGGACCAGCGCGGGCGGCGGTCCTTGTCGACGACCTGGGCGCGGATGCCCTCCACCAGGTCCGGAGTGCGCAGCAGGGCGCGGGCGGCGCGGTACTCCAGGCGCAGGGCGTCCTCCAGGGTGGGGACCTCGCGGGCCAGGCGCAGGGCGGTGAGGGTGACCTTCAGGGAGGTGGGGGACTTCGCCAGGAGGGTCTCGGCGGTCTCCTTGGCGGCGGGCTCGCCGCTCGCCAGGAGCCGCTCGACGATCTCGGGGACGCTGTCGGCGGCGTAGGCGTGGTCGATCCACTCGCGGTGCTCGCGCAGGGGTGCGTCGGGGACGTCCGCGGCGTGGCGGTGTAGCGCCTCCTCGACAGGCTCACACGCCAACCGGTCGGCGAGCTCCGGGAGTTGGCCCGAGGGTACGAAGTGATCGGCCAGCCCGCAGAGCACCGCGTCGCCGGCGCCGACAGCCGTACCGGTCAGGGCGAGGTGGGTGCCGAGCTGTCCGGGCGCGCGGGCGAGGAGGTACGTGCCGCCGACGTCGGGGAGGAAGCCGATGCCCGTCTCCGGCATGGCGATGCGCGAGCGCTCGGTGGCGATGCGGACGCCGCCGTGGGCGGAGAGGCCGACGCCGCCGCCCATCACGATGCCGTCCATCAGCGCCACGTACGGCTTGGGGTAGCGGGCGATGCGGGCGTTGAGGCGGTACTCGTCGCGCCAGAACGCCGTGGAGGCACCGCCGCCGGCGCGGGCGTCGTCGTGGATGGCGCGGATGTCGCCGCCGGCGCACAGGCCGCGCTCCCCCGCGCCGGCCAGGACGACGGTCCGTACGGCCGGATCGCGCTCCCAGCGGGTGAGGGCCGCGTCGATGCGGGCCACCATGGCGTGGTTGAGGGCGTTGAGGGCGCGCGGGCGGTTCAGGGTGAGGTACGCGGCCTCGCCCCGGGTCCCGAGCAGCACACTGTCGTCGGTCATCGGGCCATCCTCGCGTACTGCCGGCGAGCCGCCCCGGCCGCCCTTACCCGGACGGCCGCCGGGCCCCCGAAACCTTCGCACCCCCTCCCACCGGCCGTGATTCGGGTCACGTAGGGCCGTCGAAGCCGGATCCCGAT
Organism: Streptomyces polyrhachis; assembly: GCF_042663125.1. NCBI lineage: Bacteria > Bacillati > Actinomycetota > Actinomycetes > Kitasatosporales > Streptomycetaceae > Streptomyces > Streptomyces polyrhachis. The sequence goes on from NZ_JBHSZO010000030.1 coordinate 48,363, forward strand.
AGCCGGTCGATCGAACCGAGTGGTTAACATGTGAGCGCCCTCTAGCTCGAAAGAGATACCCGTGACTGTCAACGACGACTCGTTCACCGACTGGAAGATCCGCGAGGAGATCGCGGAGGCGATGATCCCGATCATCGGGAAGCTGCACCGCGAGCGCGATGTGACCGTGCTGGTCCACAGCCGCTCGCTGGTGAACAAGTCGGTGGTCAGCATCCTCAAGACGCACCGCTTCGCCCGTCAGATCGCCGGTGAGGAGCTCTCGGTCACCGAGACGATGCCGTTCCTGACGGCCCTCGCCGACCTCGACCTCGGCCCCTCGCAGATCGACATCGCCCTGCTCGCCGCCACCTACGCGGCCGACGACCGCGGGCTGAGCGTCGCGGAGTTCACCGCCGAGGCCGTCGCCGGCGCCACGGGGGACAAGAAGATCGAGCGCGGTGCCTCGCGCGACGTGGTCCTCTACGGCTTCGGCCGCATCGGCCGCCTGGTCGCCCGGCTGCTGATCGAGAAGTCCGGCTCGGGCAACGGCCTGCGGCTGCGCGCCATCGTCGTGCGCAGGGGCGCCGAGGGCGACCTCGTCAAGCGCGCCTCGCTGCTGCGCCGCGACTCCATCCACGGCCAGTTCCAGGGCACCATCACCGTGGACGAGGAGACCAGCACGATCGTCGCCAACGGCAACGCGATCAAGGTCATCTACGCGGACGACCCGAGCCAGGTCGACTACACCGAGTACGGCATCAACGACGCCATCCTCATCGACAACACCGGCAAGTGGCGCGACCGCGAGGGCCTCTCCCACCACCTGCGCCCCGGTATCGACAAGGTCGTCCTGACCGCCCCGGGCAAGGGCGACGTGCTCAACGTGGTCCACGGCGTCAACCACGACATGATCAAGCCGGACGAGCGGATCCTGTCCTGCGCCTCCTGCACCACCAACGCGATCGTGCCGCCGCTGAAGGCGATGGACGACGAGTACGGTGTGCTGCGCGGCCACGTGGAGACGGTGCACTCCTTCACCAACGACCAGAACCTGCTGGACAACTACCACAAGGCCGACCGCCGCGGCCGCTCCGCGCCGCTGAACATGGTCATCACCGAGACCGGCGCCGCCTCGGCCGTCTCCAAGGCGCTGCCCGAGCTGAAGGCGAAGATCACCGGCAGCTCGATCCGGGTGCCCGTACCGGACGTCTCCATCGCGATCCTGAACCTCCAGCTGGCGAAGGAGACCACCCGCGAGGAGGTGCTGGAGCACCTGCGCGAGGTCTCGCTGACCTCGCCGCTGCGCCGCCAGATCGACTTCACCTCCGCGCCGGACGCCGTCTCCAGCGACTTCATCGGCTCGCGCCACGCCTCGATCGTCGACGCGGGCGCCACCAAGGTCGAGGGCGACAACGCGATCCTCTACCTGTGGTACGACAACGAGTTCGGCTACTCCTGCCAGGTCGTGCGGGTCGTGCAGTACGTCTCCGGGGTCGAGTACCCGACCTTCCCGGTGCCGGCGGCCTGAGCCCCCGTACCCCGCAGTCGCTTTCCACCGGCGGCCCGTCCCTCCCCCGCAACTCCCGGGGAGGGGCGGGCCGTCGGCCTGTGTGGGACGGCTCCATCCGGCGGCCGGTGAGTGTGGAGATCCCCAACTCCCTTTTCCCGCCGCCCTGCTGACCCTCTTCGGCTAAGATCCCTCCCGACGGCCCCGTGACGCTGAGTCAAGCGGGCGGGAACGGTCCGCGGTCGCCGGCAGGGGCCGCGGGTACAGGGGCGGTGGACTCGAATGACGGTGGCGGACACCCGGGGCGCCGTGTCCGCGGCCGACGACTCCCCCGTGCTCGGCCTCGACGGGGTGGGCATGCGCTTCCCCGACGGCACCGAGGCGCTGCGCGGGGTCGATCTCACCGTCGCGCGCGGGGAGTTCGTCTCCGTGGTGGGCCCTTCCGGCTGCGGCAAGAGCACGCTGCTGCGGATCGCCGCGGGGCTCACCGCGCCGACCGCGGGGCGCGTTAGCGTCCACGAGGGCTCTGCCGGCTCTGTCGGCTACGTCTTCCAGGACCCGACCCTGCTGCCCTGGCGGACGGTCCGCGCCAACGTCGAACTCTTCGGCGAGCTGCGCGGACTGCCCAGGCAGGAGCGCCGGGAGCGGGCGGCGCAGGCGCTGGAGCTGGTGGGCCTGGAGGAGTTCGCGGGGCACCGGCCCGGCGCGCTCTCCGGCGGGATGCGGATGCGCGCCTCGCTGGCCCGCTCGCTCGCGCTGCGGCCGGGGCTGTTCCTGCTGGACGAGCCCTTCGGCTCGCTGGACGAGATCACCCGCGAGCGCCTGGACGAGGACCTGCTGCGGCTGCACCGCGCCGAGCGCTTCGCGGCGCTGCTCGTCACCCACTCCGTCACCGAGGCCGTGCTGCTCTCCTCCCGTGTCGTCGTCCTCACGCCCCGACCGGGGCGGGTCGCGGGCGAGTTCCCCGTGCCGTTCCCCTACCCCCGCGCGGAACGGCTGCGTTTCTCCGCCGAGTTGGCGGCGCTGGCCGCCGAGGTGTCCGCCTGCATGCGGGGCGCCGCCCGATGACCACCCCTCCCCTCAAAGGACCTTCCCCATGCCCCTGAACCGGTCGGCACGCACCGCGTCCGTCCCCGCCGCCCTCGCCGCGCTGCTCTGCCTCGCCACCGCCTGCGGTACGGACGGGGGTGACGGCGACGGCAAGCAGCCCGCGAAGAGCGCGTCCACCACCCCCCTCGCCGCGAGCGCCGTCGACCTGAGCGGCGTCTGCCCCGAGAAGATCGTCGTGCAGGGCCAGTGGCTGCCGAACACCTCCTCCGAGGGGCCGGTGTACCGGCTGCTCGGCCCCGATCCGGCCATCGACGCCGACGCCAAGAGCACCACCGCCGCCCTCACCGCCGGCGGCCACGACACCGGGGTGGACCTGGAGATCCGCGCCGGCGGCCCGGCCATCGGCTTCCAGCCCGTCTCCGCCCAGATGTACGCCGACAAGAGCGTCACCCTGGGCATCCTGGGCGGCTTCGACGAGTCCATCCAGCTCTCCAGGTCCCAGCCCACCCTGGCGGTGCTGGCGATGCTGGAGAAGGACCCGCAGATGATCTTCTGGGATCCGAAGACGTACCCGCAGTTCGCCTCGATCGCCGACATCGGCACAACGGACACCACGGTGCTCACCTTCGAGGGCGACACCTACGTCGACTACCTCATCGGCGCCGGCATCCTGAAGAAGGGCCAGGTCGACCCCTCCAACGAAGGCTCCCCCGCCCGCTTCGTCGCCGAGGGCGGGAAGATCGCCTCCGCCGGCTACGCGGTCGACGACCCGTACATCTACGAGAAGGAGGTGAAGGAGTGGGGCAAGCCCGTGAAGTTCCAGATGCTCTACGACGCCGGCTACCCCAACTACGGCCCCCCGCTGTCGATCCGCCCCCAGGATCGGGCGAAGCTCGCGCCGTGCCTGGAGAAGCTGGTGCCCCTGGTGCAGCAGGCGCAGGTCGACTTCCTCGCCGACCCGCTGCCCACCATCGAGGCCGTGGTGAGGATCAGCGAGGCGTACGACAGCGACGAGGTCTTCACCCGCGCCATCGGTGAGTACAGTGCCGACCGGCTGAAGCGGCTCGGCATCGCCGCCAACGACGCCGAGGGCGCGGACACCACCACCGGCGACTTCGACGAGCGGCGCGTCCAGCGCATGATCGACCTGACGAAGCCGGTCTTCGCCGCGCAGAAGAAGGCGCTCAAGGAGAACCTGGCGCCCTCGGACCTCGTCACCGACGAGTTCATCGACCCGAAGATCGGCTACCCCGGCGGAAGTTGAGGCACCCATGGCGCAGCCACCCGGCTCCTCGGGCGCGTCGGGCAGGCCGCGCCTGCCCGACGGCTCGACCCCCCACTCCACCCGTACCTACGACTACCTCCTCGGCGGCAAGGACAACTACGAGGCCGACCGGGAGCTGATGGAGGAGAACCTCGCGCTCACCCCGGACGCCCGGGTGCGGGTGCGGGCGCAGCGGCTGTTCCTGGCCCGGGCGGTCCGCACCCTGGTCGGCGGGGTCGGCATCCGCCAGCTGCTCGACATCGGCTGCGGTCTGCCGATGCCGCTGCTGGAGAACGTGCACGAGATCGCCCACCGGATCGCACCCGGCACACGGGTGGCCTACGTGGACAACAACCCGGTGGCGGTCGCCCACATGGGCGCGCTGCACACCGACGACGTGCACACCGCGGCCTTCCACGGCGACCTGCGCGAGCCGGAGGCGATCCTGCGGCAGGCGGCCAAGATCGAGGCGCTGGACCTCACCGAGCCGGTGGGGGTGCTGCTGGTCTCCGTCCTGCACTGCCTGCCCGAGGAGGACGAACCCGCCGCCCTGCTGGCGCGGTTGTGCGCGGTGCTGCCGCCGGGCAGCCATGTGGTGGCCACGCACATCTCCGCCGACCTCGACCCGCGCGTGGCGGACGTGGTAAGGGTCTGGGCGAAGGGGGCGACGCCGATGGTGAGCAGAACACGCGCCCAGCTCGTACGTATGCTCGACGGGCTGGAGTTGCTGGAGCCGGGACTGGTCCCCATCCACGACTGGCGGCCCGACGGCCCCGGCGGCCCGCAGGCCGGGGTCACCGCCACCGGCAACGCCTTCGGCGCGGTGGGGCGCACCCCGTGACCCCGCGCCGCCCCGCCGTCCACCCGAGAGGATGACCCCGAACGTGTCCGACGAGACGGTCCACTTCGACGAACTGGCAGAGCTGTACCGGACGTTCGCAGCCGACACCGACTGCCTCTACCGGCCGTGGCTGGCCGCGCACGTCCCCGCGCGCGGCGGGCGCGCGGTCGATCTGGGCTGCGGTTCTGGGCGCTTCACCGGCATGCTCGCCGAGCGCTACGAGCACGTCCTCGCGGTCGACATCGCCGCGCGGGAGATAGAGATGGCGCGCACCGCCCACCCGCGGGACAACGTCGATTTCCGGGTGCGCGCCTACGAGGACGTCACCGCCGCCGCCGACGGCCGCTTCGACCTGGTCTTCTCGGTGAACACCATCCACCACCGCGACGACTACGGGGCGGTCCTCCCCCGGATCCGCGAACTCCTCGCGCCCGGCGGCCACCTGGTGCTGATGGACATCGTGGACCGGGGCGCCAAATCGCGCGAGTGGCTGGTCGATGAGGCCTTCCGCGACGCGCGCGACTCGTACCTGAACCGCTCCCGCGACCACGAGACGGCCGCCGACATCCTGCGGCTGCGGCTGCATCCGGTCTGGCTGCGGCTCAACGGCACGCAGACGGTGCTGAGCCGCGAGGAGTTCCACCGGACCTACGCGGCGGTCTTCCCCGGCGCGGTCTTCGCCGACGACATCCACCCGGCCGTCTGCGCGCTGCACTGGGTCAACTCCTGAACACGCCCGCCCGGTTGCCCCGCCCCTCCCGCTGGCTGCCGCCGCTGCTGGTCCTCGCGGCGGCCGTCGGGCTGTGGTACGCCGTCAGCACGGTGCTGCTCTCCCCCGATCGGCGCTTCCTCTTCCCGCCGCCGCACGCCGTGGTCCGCGAGGGCTACCTCGACGGCGGCAACCGGGCCGAACTCCTGGCGGGGCTGGGCCAGTCGGCGAAGACCGCCGCGCTGGGGCTGCTCACGGCGGCCGCGGCGGGAATCGTGCTGGCGGTGGCGATGAGCCAGGCGCGGTGGGTGGAGCGGTCCCTCTTCCCGTATCTGGTGGTGCTGCAGGCCACGCCCATCCTGGCGCTGGTGCCGCTCTTCGGCTTCTGGTTCGGCTACGGGACGCCGACGCGGGTGCTGGTCTGCGCGCTGATCGCGCTCTTCCCGATCGTCGCCAGCACCCTCTTCGGGCTGCGCTCGGTGGCGGCGGCCCACCACGACCTGTTCACCCTGCACCGGGCCGGGCGCGGGGCGCGGCTGTGGAAACTGCAGCTGCCGGCCGCGCTGCCGAGCCTGTTCACCGGGCTGCGGATCTCGGCGGGGCTGTCGGTGCTGGGCGCCATCGTCGGCGACTTCTTCTTCCGCCAGGGGCCATCCGGGATCGGCGTGCTCATCGACCGCTACCAGTCGCGGCTGCAATCCGAGCAGCTCCTCGCGGCGGTGCTCCTGTCGTCCCTCTTCGGCCTGGCCGTCTTCTGGGCCTTCGGCGCGCTGGCGCGCCGCGCGGTGGGCGCCTGGCACGAGTCGGCGCGCGAGCCGGGGGCGTGGTAGGCGGCGGGTACGGGCCTCAGTAGTCCGCGCGGATGCGCTCCAGGAAGCGCAGGGTGGACTGCCGGGACTCGGCCATCGTGCTGAGGCGGTCCATCACCAGCTGGTAGCGGTTCACGTCCTCGCGCTTGTCGAGGTAGAGGGCGCTGGAGACCTGCTCCAGGTAGACCACGTCCGGCAGGTCGGGCTCCGTGAAGCGCAGCAGCGTCATCGGGCAGCCCTCCGCGGCCGCGGCGCCGGCGGTGAACGGGGCGATCTGCACGGTGACGTTGGGCAGCCGGGACAGCTCCAGCAGGTGGTCGACCTGGCCGCGCATCACCTCGGGGGCGGCGACCACCCGCCGCAGCACGGCCTCGTCCAGCACGGCCCACACCTTCGGCCCGTCCGGCCGGGTGACGACCTTCTGGCGCCGCAGCCGCAGCTCCACCCGGCGCTCGGCGTCCTCGTCGCGGCCCTGGCGGTCCAGCCCCGTCACCGCGCGGGCGTACTCGGCGGTCTGGAAGAGGCCGGGGACGAACTGCACCTGGTAGGTGCGGATGATGGAGGCGGCCTCCTCCAGACCCAGCAGCGGCTCGAACCAGGACGGCAGCAGATCGCTGTACTTGTGCCACCAGCCGGGCGAGTTGGCGCGGCGGGCCAGGCTCAGCCACACCTCGCGCTCGGCCTCCTGCGTGACCCCGTAGAGCGTCAGCAGGTCGGCGACGTCGCGCTCCTTGTAGCCGACCCGGCCCAGCTCCAGCCGGCTGATCTTGGCCTGGGAGCCGCGGACGGTCTCCGCCGCCGCGTCCCGGGAGACGCCGCACTCCTCACGCAGCCGGCGCAGCTGGGTGCCCAGCAGGATGCGCAGCACCGTGGGACCGCCGCGCGGCGCGACCAGGTGGTGCGCCGAACCCTCGGCCTGCTCGCGCTGTGCCGTCCGCACGGCGGGCTCGTACCGCCCGCTGTCCGGCAGTGCCGCCGCCTCGCCCATCCCCGCCCACCGATTCCTCGCGCCCAGCCGACCACTGTTCGATCAAACACTGTTCGATCAAAGGCATATCCTAGAGGGCTTCCCCCGCAACTCGCCCAACCGTGCGGCGACTTGGCGGAACCTCAGCCTCCGACCAGGTCGTCGAAGTCCCCGTCCTTCACTCCCAGGATGAAGGCCGCGATCTCCGACCTCGTGTACACCAGCGCCGCCCCCTCGGGGTCGCGCGAGTTGCGTATCGCCGCCCCTCCACCGGGGAGGCCCGCCATCTCGACGCAGTCGCCGTTGGCATTGCTCCGACCGCTCTTGCGCCAGACGGCACCACGCAGTTCGCCCGCGGGGACGTCGTTGCCGATCCGCATCTTCTCATCCTTCCTTGATCGTTGGCAGCACTGTACGTGCATCTGTACTTGCGGATGAAAGGTCGAATGAAATTTCAGATGCACTTGCAGCGGGAAGCCGTGTGCAGGACGATGAGGTTGGGGTACGCGCTTGCTCAACCGGCTCAACTGGCACACGGAGAAGGGGCGTTGCGATGCCGTCGGCACCACTGCAGGAATGGCTGAGGTCACCGGGTGCGGCCACGTGCCAGCTGGCGGCCGATCCGCGGTCCATCGCCGTGGCCCGTTCCGTGGTCCGCTCCCACCTCTGCGACTGGGGCCTGGACAAGCTGTCCGACGATGTCTGCGCGGCGGTCTCCGAGCTGGTGACCAACGCCTTACGGCACGGGACGCCCCCGCAGGAGCCCCGGGCCCGACGGGCGGCGCAGGGCGCGCAGGGTGTCAATCCGCTGACGCTGGGCCTGATGCGGCGCGGCTCGGCGGTGGTCTGCGCGGTCTTCGACCCCGGCCTGGGCGTACCGCGCCTCTCCGCGCCCGATCCGCTGGCCGAGTCGGGGCGCGGGCTGCACATCGTCGCCTCGCTCAGCGACCTGTGGGGCTGGAGCCGGCCCACACCGGCGGGCAAGGCGGTGTGGGCGGTGTTCTCCGCCTCCGGTGGGGCCGACGCCCTCGACGAGACGCTCGCCCCGGACGTACCGGACCCGCTGCGGGCGCACCACCCCGCCGGACGGCCGGCGCGCGGGCGGGCCCGGGAGCGGTCCCTCCACCGTGCCCTGAACCGCACCCTCGGCCTGACGGGCGCCCTGCTGCCCCCCTTTACTCGAAGCGCGTGAAGTCGCCCGCCCCCTTGCGGACGAGCTGCGCCTCCCCGTCGGAGAAGTCGATCACGGTGGTCGGCTCGGTGCCGCAGTCCCCGGAGTCCAGGACGAGGTCCACCGAGTGCTCCAGGCGCTCCTTGATCTCCCAGCCCTGGGTCAGCAGCTCCGCCTCGTCCGGCAGCAGCAGCGTGCTGGAGACCAGCGGCTCGCCCAGCTCCGCCAGCAGCGCCTGGGTGACGACGTGGTCGGGGATGCGCACGCCGACGGTCTTCTTCTTCGGGTGCAGCAGCTGGCGCGGCACCTCTTTGGTGGCGGTCAGGATGAAGGTGTAACTGCCGGGCGTGGTCGCCTTGATGGTGCGGAAGACGTCGTTGTCGACGTAGACGAACTGGCCGAGCTGCGCGAAGTCCCGGCAGACCAGGGTGAAGTGGTGCCGGTCGTCCAGCTCACGGATGGCGCGGATACGCTCCAGGCCCTCCCGGTTGCCCAGGCGGCAGCCGAGCGCGTAGCAGGAGTCGGTCGGGTAGGCCACGAGGGCGCCGGAGCGCAGCTCGTCGGCCACGCCGCTGATGGTGCGTCGCTGGGGATTGTCGGGATGCACGTCGAAGTACTTCGCCATTGGGCGAGTGTATGGCCTGTTCGGGCCTGCCAGGGGTCACCCGATCGGGTGGGCATGGATCAGGGTCCGGTCGAGAACGCGGCCCGCCCGGCGCCCGGAGCGGCCCGGCTCAGCGCGCCCCCAGCACCGCGTGGACCTTCAGTGCCAGGTGGACCTGCAGGGCCTGGTCGCTGTGCTTCCACTGCGGGCCCAGCAGCGCCGTGATGCGGTCGATGCGCTGGTAGAGGGTGTTGATGTGGATGTACAGCGCGGTGGCGGTGCGCGTCAGGCTGGTGTCGTGGGCGAAGTAGGTCAGCAGGGTGCGGACCAGCTCCCCGCCGCGCCGCTCGTCGTAGTCCAGTACGGGGCCCAGCGTGCGCCGTACGAAGCGGTGCAGCTCGTCGCGGCCGGTCTGGTGGAACAGCAGCCCGTAGACGCCCAGTTCGCCGGGGGTGGCGCCCTCGCCGTCGCGTTGCAGGGCGAGCAGGACGTCCAGGCAGCGGGTGGCGTCGCGGTGCGCCTCCACGACCGCCTCCGTGCCCGGGGCGGCGTCGGCCGCGCCGACGGTGACGGGCACCTCGGCCGCCTGGCTGAGGTGGGCGGCCAGCGCGCCCGCCAGCGCCGCCGCGTCGCCGGCGCCGCGCTCCCCCTCGCCGGGCAGCAGCACCACCACGTCGCCCCGGTACTCCCCCGCCAGTCCGCCCGCCCGCGCCGCGTAGGGGGCGGCGGCGTCCGCGATGCGGCGGCGGTGCCTGCTGTCGCGGGAGCGGGCGGCCAGCACGGTGTGCGCGCGGCTCAGGCTGAGGCCCATCAGGCTGGCGCGGCGGCGCAGGCCCTCGGGGTCGCGGTGCGGGCTGCCGAGCAGGTCCTCCAGGAGTTCGCCGTGCAGCCGGTGCTCGGCCTCGGTGACGGCGCGTTCGCTCAGCAGCATCAACGCCGTGACCAGCGCGGCGCGTTCGAGGGCGCGGATGTCGCCGCTGTCGGGCCGGTCGCGCAGCAGCAGCAGGGCGCCCAGCGCCTCGCCGCCCGCCACGATGGGGGTGGCGCAGGCGGTCCGGCCGCCGTCGGCGGCGGGGACCTTGCGGGTGCGGCGGGCCTCGGTGGGCAGTACGCCGGCCTCCCGTACGGCCTGGGCGGCGGGGCAGTCCTCGGGGAGGGCGCCGGTGGCGCGGGCCCGTTCCACCAGCGGGTCGGCGCCGGCGGCGGCGAGGGTGCGGCGCTGGGCGTCCAGGACCAGGATGCTGCCGCCGAGGACGTCGGCGAGGGTGGCGGCGACGTCGGGCAGGCCGGCGCCGTCCAGGACGATGCCGATGAGGCGTTCGTGCAGGGCGGCGGCGCGTTCGATGGACTCGCTGTGCGCCTGGATGAGGGTGTTGGCCTCGGTCAGCTCCTCCACCGCGCGGCGTACGTCCTGGAAGAGCGTGGCGTTCTCGATCGCGATGGCCGCGTGGTTGGCGAGGGAGACCAGCAGCGCGACCTCGTGCTCGGCGAAGGGGCGGATGCGGCGGTTCGCGGCGAAGAGCACGCCGATGACGCGCTCGCCCAGGACGAGGGGGACGCCCTGGATGGAGACGAGGCCCTCGCCGCTTACGACGTCGTCGATGGTGTGCTCGAAGCGGGCGTCGGCGAAGTAGTCGGGGGTGGCGTAGGGCACGGCGTCCTTGGCGACCAACCCGCCCAGTCCGGCGCCCAGTTCGAGGCGGGCCTGCTTGAAGGCGTCGGTGCGCACGCCGTCGGTGACGCGCATGTAGGTGTCGCCGCGGCGGGGGTCGTTGAGCATGAGGTAGGCGGCGTCGGTGACGAGCAGGGCGCGGGCCCGGCGCACGATCGCCCGCAGCACCGCCTCCAGGTCGCGCAGTGAGGACATCTCGCCGGCCGTCTCGTACAGGGCGGCCAGTTCGCTCTCGTGGCGGCTCTGCTCCTCCAGCCGGGCGCGTACCCGCAGCGCGTCGGCCACCAGCGGCCGAAGCAGCGGGAGTTCGGCCTCGGGGGCCTGCGCCAGGAGCGCTTCGAAGCGCTCGGCGGGGGCGCTCTGGCACAGCAGGCGCAGCAGTTCGCCGGCCGGCCCGGTCTCGGCTGCGGTACGCCGCACGGTTCCTCCCGGGGTCGCTTGCTGTGATCGTCGGTTGTCGCCGTGTCAGGGGCCAGAGGTCGGCGCCGGATTTCTGCTGACGGCCGGTGGTGGGGGGCTCTGCTGGCCAGGTACGGAAGGGGGGTCGGCGGGGACGTCGGAAGGCGGGTCGGCGGCCGGGGCGGGGTCGCGGCGGCGCAGCAGGTGGGCGAGTGTGCCCCAGACGCCGCGGCGGAAGAGGACCACGACGACGATGAAGATGCCCCCCGTCACCAGGCCGGTCTCCTCGAAGCCGGAGGTGGACAGCCAGTCCTCCAGCCGGACGATCGCCGCCGCGCCGACGAGGCTGCCCCACAGGGTGCCGATGCCGCCCAGGACGGTCATGATGACGACCTTGCCGGAGGTGGTCCAGTACACCTCCTGGAGCGAGGCGAAGCCGTGGTTGAGCGCGTAGAGGCCGCCCGCCAGGCCGGAGAGCGCGGCGGAGATGACGAAGACGACCACCTTGTAGCGGTCGGCGGGGTAGCCGAGCGCCCGTACGCGCGAGGGGTTGTCGCGGATCGCGGCGGTGACCTGGCCGAAGGGCGAGTGGACGGTCCGCCAGGCGGCGAAGAGGCCCAGGAGGACCATCGGCAGGGCGGCGTAGTAGTAGACGAAGGAGTCGGCCAGCAGGTCGCTGTCCACGCCGGGCAGCTCGCGGGGGATGTTCTGCAGGCCGTTCTCGCCGCCCGTCACCGAGCTCCACTGGTTGGCGATGAAGTAGATCATCTGCGCGAAGGCCAGGGTCACCATCGCGAAGTAGATGCCGGTGCGGCGCACCGCCAGCCAGCCGATGGGCAGGGCGATCAGGGCGGCGGCCAGCGCGCCGCCGAGCACGGCGGCGTAGAAGGGCAGCCCGCTGTGGATGGCGATCAGGCCGGTGGCGTAGGCGGAGGTGCCCCAGAAGGCGGCGTGGCCGAAGGAGAGCAGTCCCGCGTGGCCGAGCAGCAGGTCGAAGGCGACGGCGAAGAGCCCCCAGCACAGGATGTCCGCCGCGACCGGCGGGTAGAGCACCCAGGGCAGCACGAGGACCGCGGCCAGCCCGGCGGCGAGCAGTCCGGCGCGCAGCCACCGGGGCCGGTCGTGGAGCCGGTGGAGCAGGGCGAGGATCATGCGGGTTCCTCCTTGCCGAAGAGCCCGGCGGGGCGGACCAGGAGCACCACGGCCATCAGCAGGAAGACCGAGGTCTGGGAGAGGACGGGGACGTAGAGGTTGCCCAGGGCCTGGAGCATGCCGATGGTGAAGCCGGCCAGTACCGAGCCGAAGACCGAGCCCAGTCCGCCGATCACGACGACCGCGAAGACGACGATGATCAGGTCGGCGCCCATCGCGGGGTTGACCGCGCGCATCGGGGCGGCCAGTACGCCGGCGAGTCCGGCCAGGGCGACGCCGAAGCCGAAGACGGGGGTGATCCAGCGGCCGGTGTTGATGCCCAGGGCCCGGGTCAGCTCGGGGCGTTCGGTGGCGGCGCGCACCACGGTGCCGATGCGGGTGCGGGTGAGCAGCAGCCAGGCGCCGCCGCAGACGGCGGCGGACAGGGCCAGGGCGAAGACCTGGTAGCGGGGGAAGTCGAAGAGGCCCAGGTCGAGCGAGCCGTCGAAGGGGCCGTGCTCGTAGGGCTGGGAGTGGGAGCCGTACTTCATCCGCAGCAGGTCCTGGGCGACCAGGGCGATGCCGAAGGTGAGGAGGAAGTTGTAGAGCGGGTCCAGGGCCGTCAGCCGGTGGATGAGGGCCCGCTCGATCACGATGCCGCCGGCGCCCAGCACCAGTGGTACGAGCAGCAGCGCCCACCAGAAGCCCAGGCCGGTGCTGTCGGCGAGGACGACCGCGCCGAAGGCGCCGAGGGTGTAGACGGCGCCGTGGGCGAAGTTCACCACGCGCAACATGCCGAAGATGACGGCGAGGCCCAGCGCGAGGAGGGCGTAGAAGCTGCCGCTGACCAGGCCGTTGAAGGCTTGTTGGAGGAAGGAGGTCATATGCCTTCCGATCGGTGGTGGAGGGCGGCCCGGCCCCGGGGGGAGGGGCCGGGCCGCCGGTGCGGAGAGGGGTGGGTGGGGCGGGCGGGGGGCGGTTCAGCCCATGGAGCACTCCGGTGAGGGCGGTGCGAAGGCCTTGTCGGCGGGGATGGTCTCCACCAGTTCGGTGAAGTCCTCGCTCTCACTGGCCTGTGCGGGGTCCTTCACCTTGGCCAGGTACGCGTCGTGGGTGACGCGGTGGTCCTCGGCGCGGATCGTGGCGTTGCGGGCGAAGAAGTCGTTGAACTTCATCCCGTTGAGGATCTTGGAGACGTCCTCCGCCTTGTCGGTGCCGGCCTTCTGCACCGCCTCCAGGTACTGCGTGGCGGCGGAGTAGTCGGCGGCCTGCACGAAGGTGGGCCGCACCCCGGTCTTCTCCTTGAAGCGGTCGGCCCAGATCTGCGCCTCGTCGTCGAGGTTCCAGAACCAGGCGGTGGTGAACATGGTGCCGGCGAGCTTGTCCGGGCCGATGGCCTTGATGTCGGTGTCGAAGAGCAGTCCGATGGCCAGGGAGATCCCGGCGTCCTTGAGCTTGAACTGGTCGTACTGCTTGGCCACGTTGGCGAGGTCGCCGCCGGCCTGCAGGGCGCCGAGCACCTGCGGCTTGGGGTTCATGCCCTTGGCCTTGAGCAGGAAGGTGGAGTAGTTGTCGCTGGGGAAGGGGGTGGGGTCGCTGGCGGTGATCTGCCCGCCGGCACCCGTGACGGCCGCCTGGAACTTCTTCTGCATGTCCTGGCCGAAGGCGTAGTCCGGGTAGATCGTGTACCAGGTCTTCCCGCCCTGCGCGGTGACGGCCGTGCCGGTGCCGTTGGCCAGCATGTAGGCGTCGTAGGCCCACTCGTAGGTGTACGGGTTGCAGGTCTTGCCGGCCAACTCGGTGGTCGCGGCGCCGGTGTTGAAGTACAGCTTCTTCGCCTGCCCGGCGACGGTCTGCACGGCCAGCGCGGCGGAGGAGGTGGGGACGTCGAAGAGCGCGTCGACCTTGCGCCGCTCGTACATCTCCTTGGCCTGGGTGTTGGCTATCTCGGGCTTGTTCTGGTGGTCGGCCTTGACGACCTCGACGGTCTCGGCGACGGCCTTGTCGCCGTACTTCTTCTGGTAGTCCGCGACCGCCATCTCCACCGCCACCACGGAGTTGGGTCCGGCGAGGTCGGCGTAGATGGCGGAGAGGTCGGTGAGGACGCCCAGGACGACCTTGTCGTCGCTGACCTTCCCACCGCCGCCGCCGGGACCGCCTCCCCCGCACGCCGCGAGCAACGTGCCGGCCGCGAGCGCGGCGAGCGTGGCTGCGTACCTGCGCTTCATGTGTGTCGCCTCCTGATCGGTGGGGTGGTACGGAGAAACGGGTGGTCGGCCGGTGCTGCGCGCCTCACAGGCCGAGGTGCGTGAGCAGTTCGGCCTCCCGGCTGCGTACGGCCGCGTTGTCCAGCGTCAGGGCGATGCGGCCCTGGGCGAGGAGGTAGTGGCGGTCGGCGACGGTGGCGGCGAAGCGCAGGTTCTGCTCGACCAGCAGCACCGCCACCCCGTGCTCCTTGGCCTCGCGGAGGATCTCGCCGATGCGCCGTACGATCACCGGCGCGAGGCCCTCGGTCGGCTCGTCGCACAGCAGCAGCCGGGCGCCGGTGCGCAGGACGCGGGCCAGGGCGAGCATCTGCTGCTCGCCGCCGGAGAGTTTGCTGCCCGGAGAGCGGCGGCGCTGGGCCAGCACGGGGAAGGTGTCGTAGATCCGCTCCAGCGGCCAGGGGTCAAGGCGGTGGGCGCCGTCGGCGGCGGGGGCGGCCAGGGTCAGGTTCTCCTGGACGGTGAGGGTGGCGTAGACGCCGCGGTCGTCGGGGACGTAGCCCAGGCCGAGGCGGGCGCGGCGGTGGGCGGGCAGGCGGGTGATGTCGCGGCCGTCGAGGAGGACGCTGCCGGCGGTGGGCGGGTGCAGGCCCATCAGGCAGCGCAGCAGGGTGGTCTTGCCGGCGCCGTTGCGGCCGACGAGGGTGACGACCTCGCCCGCGCCGACGCGCAGGTCGACCCCGTGCAGCACCTCGGCTTCTCCGTAGCGGGCGCTGACGCCCCTGATCTCAAGCAACCTCGGCTCCCAGGTAGGCTTCGACGACCGCCGGATCGGCCTTGACGCTCTCGTACGGGCCCTCGGCGAGGATCTCGCCGCGTTGCAGCACGGTGACCGTGTCGGCGAGGGAGCCGACGACGCTCATGTTGTGCTCGACCATCACCACGGTGCGTCCGGTGCGGATGCGGTCGATCAGTTCGACGGTGCGCTCGACGTCCTCCAGGCCCATGCCGGCGGTCGGCTCGTCCAGGAGCAGCAGGCGGGGGTCCAGGGCGAGGGCCAGGGCGAGTTCCAGGGAGCGCTTCTGGCCGTACGGCAGGCTGCCGGCCGGGCGTTCCGCGAGGCCGTCGAGCCGTACCTCGGCGAGGAGTTCCCGTGCCCGTTCGGTGAAGCGGCGCATGCGCCGGTCGGAGACCCAGAAGCGCCGGCCGCCGCCGGCCACCGCCTGCAGGGCCAGCTCCACATGGGCGCGGGCGCTCATCTGGGGGAAGAGGCTGGTGACTTGGAAGGAGCGGGCGACGCCGAGTCGGGCGACGCGCTCGGGCGGGGCGCCGGTGATGTCCTGGCCGTCCAGTTCGATGCGGCCGGCGGTGGGGGTGAGGAAGCCGGTGAGGAGGTTGAACAGGGTGGTCTTTCCCGCCCCGTTGGGGCCGACGAGGGCGTGCACGGTGCCGTGGGCGACGTCGAGGTCGACGCCGGACACGGCGGTGAACCCGCGGAACTCCTTGACGAGTCCGCGGGTACGCAGGACGGCATGGCGACGTGTCATGGCTGCCTCGGATGGCCGGTGAGGGGGCTGACGGGGGGACGTGAGGGGAACGGGCCGACGGGGGTGACGGCGTGCCGCTGACGTTAAGGACGAGCGGGGGCGGGGGCTACGGAGGTGAACTCCACAAGCGCGGTAGGGCGGATGGGGGTGTGCTCCAGGCGGGCGGCCGGGGTGCCGGGCGCGGGTATGGACGTGTGCCCCACTGCGCGCGCCGCGGGTGTGTGGCTCCGCTCCGTGGCCGCGCGGCTGCCGTGCGCTGACGATGTGCCGCATGGCAATGATGGACACTCCGCTCAACGCCTGGCTGCTCTTCCCGCACGCCCCCCGGTACTTCCGCGACACGGAGGTGGTGACGCGCTTCCCCGACGGGCTGGTGCACCGCTACACCTACGCGGAGTTCGGCCGGCGCGCGCAGCGCCTCATGCACGCGCTGGACGCGCTCGGGCTCTCCCCGGACGCCCGGGTGGCGACGCTGGCGTGGAACACCTACCGCCATCTGGAGGCGTACTGGGCGGTGCCCTGCACCGGCCGGGTGCTGCACACGCTCAACCTGCGGCTCTCGCCGGACGATCTGGCGTACATCATCGGCCACGCGGGGGACGAGGCGATCCTCGTCGACCCCGACCTGCTGCCGCTGCTGGAGGAGGTCGCTGCGCGCGGCGGGCTGCGCGGGGTGCGCCGACTCGTCGTCCTGGCCGACCGGGTGCCGCAGACGACGCTGCCGGGGGTGGTCGCGTACGAGGAACTCCTCGCCGCCGCACCGGAGTTCTACGAGGAGCGGCCGATCGACGAGCGTGCGCCGCTGGGCCTGTGCTACACCTCCGGCACCACGGGGCGGCCCAAGGGCGTGCTCTACACGCACCGTTCCACCGTGCTGCACGCGCTGGCCGCCGCCTCGCAGGCGGGGATGGCCATCGGGCCCGGTGACTGCGTGCTGCCGGTGGTGCCGATGTTCCACGCCAACGCCTGGGGGGTGCCCTACACCGCCACGCCGTTCGGCGCCAAGCAGGTCTTCGCCGCCGGTCCGCTGGATCCGGCGGCGCTGGTGGAGCTGATGGCCCGGGAGCGGGTGACGGTCTCCGCCGGGGTGCCGACGGTGTGGATGGCGGTGGCGGACGAGATCGCGCGCCGGGGCGGGCTGCCGGAACTGCGGCACCTGCTGTGCGGCGGGGCCCGGCCGCCGGCGGCGCTGATCGAGCGCTACCAGCGGGAGTCGGGCATCGAGCTGGTGCAGATCTGGGGCATGACGGAGACCTCGCCGCTGGCCACCCTCGCCCGGCCCAAGCACCACATGCGCGACTGGGGCGACGAGCGCCTCGCGGCCTCGGTGCGCACCCGGGCCGGACTGCCGCTGCCGGGCGTGCAGGTGGACATCCGCGACGAGGCGGGCCGCTCGCTGCCCTGGGACGACGAGACCATGGGCGACCTGGTCGTACGGGGCCCCTGGGTGGCCGACGCCTATCTCGGCGAGGAGGGGGCCGCGGCCTTCACCGAGGACGGCTGGTTCCGTACCGGCGACATCGCGGTCGGCTCACCGGACGGCTACATCGTCATCGCCGACCGGGCCAAGGACCTCATCAAGTCGGGCGGGGAGTGGATCTCCTCGGTCGACATGGAGTCCGCCGTGATGGCGATGCCCGAGGTGGCGGAGGCGGCCGTGGTCGCCGTACCCGACGAGCGGTGGCAGGAACGGCCCCTGGTCTGCCTGGTGTTGCGGCCGGGCGCCGCGCTCACCCTGGACGCGGTGCGCGAGCACCTGGCGGGGGCCGGGTTCGCGCGGTGGCAGCTGCCGGAGCGCATCGAGGTGGTGGCGGCCGTCCCGCGGACCGGGACCGGGAAGTTCGACAAGAAGGTGCTGCGGGCGCGGTTCGAGGAGTGAGCAGTCCTCCCCCGGCCGCGGGAAGCAGCACGGGACCCAGCCGATGAGACCCAGCCGATGAGACCCATCCCATGAGATCCGTCCCATGAGACCCAGCCAATGAGATCCATCCAGGAGAGGAAACCCATGCGTCCCAGAACCGGACCGGCCCTGGTGGGCGCGGTACTGCTCGCGCTCACCGTGCAGGGCTCCGCGCCGGCCGCCGGCGCGGAGCGTTCGTGCGCCGGGCAAGGCCGTATCGACGTGCCCGGTGCGGAGTACCAGGTCAGCGCCTGTCTGCCTGATCTGACCACCGCCGCGCTGGCAGGCACCCCGTACACCGACGCCGCCGACTGGACCTCGCTCGCCGCGAAGGACACGGTGCGTCCCACGGGCGTGCCCGGTATCCAGGTCGACGGCTACTTCCCCGACAGCTCGCGGCTGAACACCACGCACGGCTGGAACCACGACGCGCAGTTCGTCATCCGGCTGCCCGAGCACTGGAACGGCAAACTGGTCGTCACGGGGGCGCCCGGGGTGCGCAAGCAGTACTCGCTGGACGGCCTCATCTCCGATCAAGTGCTCGCGCAGGGCTATGCGTTCGCCTCCACCGACAAGGGCAACAACGGGGTGGACTTCTACACCGACGGCGAGCGGCCCGGCGACGCGGTGGCGGAGTGGAACCACCGCACCACGCAGCTCACCGTCGCCGCGAAGGCAGTCCTGCGGCAGGCGTACGGCAGTACCCCCCGGCGCACGTACATGACGGGGATCTCCAACGGCGGATACCTCACCCGCTGGCAGCTGGAGAACCGCCCCTGGCTGTACGACGGCGGCGTGGACTGGGAGGGCGCGCTCTGGCGGCCGGACGCGCCGAACCTCTTCACCTACCTTCCCACCGCCGTGGCACGGCAGTTGGGGCAGGCGGGCGACGCGCAGATGTACGCGGCGGGCTTCGCGCCCGGCTCGGAGTTCCTGTGGCCCTACCACCAGAGTGTCTACTGGGGCCTGACGCAGAAGATCTACCGTGCCGAGTTCGACCCCGGCTACGACCCCGCCTGCCCCGGCCCCTCGGCGGGCTCCACCACGGCGGAGATCCTGGCGCCCTGCGCCTCGGACGCGGCCTACGACCACAGCGCGCGGCCCCGGTCCGTACGGCAGGCGATCGAACGGGTCTCGCTCACCGGGAGGATCGGCAGGCCGATGCTCACCCTGCACGGCACGAAGGACGCGCTGCTGCCGATCGCGACCGACTCCGACGTCTACGCGCGGATGGTCCGCGAGCAGCGGCGCGGCGCGCTGCACCGCTACTACACCGTCGAGGACGGCACCCACGTCGACAGCCTCTACGACGCCTACCCCGACCGGCTGCGCCCGATGCTGCCGTGCTACCTCACGGCCTTCGACGCGCTGACGGCGTGGGTGGAGGAGCGCACGCCGCCGCCGGCGAGCGGCACGGTCGCCCGGCCCCCTTCGGGTGACCTGGTCAACAGCTGCCCGCTGGTCACCCGGTAGCGCCGGGCGCCACCGGCAGCAGGTCGGGGTGCCAGGACTCCAGCCGGTAGAACTCCAGGACCTCCAGCAGGAGTTCGTCCAGCTCGCCGTCCACGCCCGGCACGTCCGCGTCGGAGACGATGACGCGCGGCGGCGCCGACAGCCGGGCGTGGACGGCGAGGCGCATCGCGGGGGCGTCGTCGATGTCGACGTCGTCCTCCAGCACCCAGGTCTGGCCGGCGGCGGCCAGCAGCAGCGGGTCGCCCGCGCAGGCCCGCGCGCAGACCAGGTCGCGGGCGCGGCCGGGGGTCAGCCGGTCGGCGGCGACGAGGTCGCCGGCCAGGCGCTCCAGCACGGCGGCGGCGGGGCCGGCGCCGAGCAGCCGGTCGAGGGCTCCACAGTCGCTCACCAGGCCGTCCCCGCGGTGGGACGGGCGCCGCGGGCGGCCTTGCGGATGGTGGTGATCATTTGAACGCTGCCTTCGGTGTAGCTCCCCCGGACCCGTAGACCGGGCCGGTTCTCCCCCCGCGGCCCACCACCCTAACCGCTGCGGCGCCCCGCGCCGGAAGGACGCCACGGACGGCTGCCCCGGGAGTCCCTGCCGTCCCAGCCGTCTCCGAACATCCGATCCATGAGCGGGAGTTGATCGATTCGCAGTGGCGTGCGAAGGGCCGGGGCAAAGCAGTTGACACCCCCACCCCCCGGGATGGTCAGCTGTCCTGGTGAGCGACCCCTTGGAGATCGTCTGTGACGAGTCGGGGGCCGACGGGGAGAACCTCATCGGCGGGAACACGGACGTGTTCGCCCATGCCGGTGTGCGGATGCCCCTCGCCCTCGCCGCCGAACACCTCGTCCACGCGCGGGAATTGATCCGCTCCCCGGCCACGCAGTACAAGGCGAACCACTTCCTGCGCTCCAAGCACCGCGACGCGCTGGTCTGGCTGCTGTCCGAGGAGGGCCCGCTGTACGGGCGGGCGCACGTGCACCTGACGGACAAGGTGTACTTCGCGCTGCTGCGGCTCACGGAGCTGCTGCTGCCCGGGGAGGACGGCGCCGGCCGTGCGGACGCGGCGCGGCTGCTGTACCGGGCGGGCCGCTCGGGGGACGTCGAGCCCACCCGGTGGCGGGACTTCCTGCGCGCGACCGGCGATCTGATGCGCGTCAGGACGCAGGAGGAGTCCCCGGTCGACGCCTTCTACGCCCGGCTGGCGGCGCTGCGGACCCCGGCCGCGCGGGCGGCGGGAGGGGACCCGGGCCACCCGGACGGTCTGGACGCCCTGGACGGCATGAACGGCATGAACGGCATGAACGGCATGGACACCCTGCTGGACGCGATGGTGCGCGCCCGCCCCCACGCCGAGGCGTTCCGCGCCCGGCTGCCGCAGGCTCCCGCGACCGTCCCCGTCCTGGACCCCTTCCTGCCCGCGCTGGCGGCCACGGTCACGTACTGGAGCGCCCCGGACCGCCCGGTGACGATCGCCCACGACCGCCAGAACACCCTCACGGAGGACCGCCTGGCGTGGCTGCGCGCCCGCACGGGCACCCGCCTGGCGGCCCTGCGCTTCACCGACCCGGACACGGACCCCCGCATCCAGCTCGCGGACTTCCTCGCGGGCACGGCCCGCAAGCTCGCCTCGGACGAGCTGGCGGCCACGGCGGACCCCGAACTCCTGTCGCTGCTGCGCCCGTTCGTGGACGAGGCATCGGTCTGGGGCGGCGACCCCTTCTGGCTGACGCCGACGGGTGGGGCGCCGGTCTGAGGCCCGTACCCCACCCGCCCGTACGCCCTACGACCCGTATGCCCTACGACGCCGGCTCAGTCGTGCACCCGCACCACCCGCAGGCCCGGTGCGTGCCGGATGTCGCGTTCGCAGAACGGCGGTGTCACCCAGCGGCCCTGGGAGAACTTCTCCGTCTGGTCGCTGTAGTACGGCGAGTTGGGGTTGGCGGACTGGGAGTAGGTGAGGAGCGTGCGGGCGACGGGGCACTGCGTGGCGTCCCAGCCGACCGCCTGGATGTAGCTGGAGCCGGTGGTGACCTCCGGGTAGCCGCCCTCGGCCGGGTTCCAGCGCGGCTCGACCTTGTTCCAGACGCCGAGGCTCTCCGTGCCGCCGGGGACGGGGATGCGCGTGCCGTTGCGGACCACGAACTGGTGCTCCCCCAGCGGGGAGTCGAGCGCGATGCCCGCCGCACCGAGCTCCGCCACCGCGTCGGCGAGGGCGCGGAGCACCCCGGGTGAGGCGGTGTTGAGGGTGTGGGGGGTACGGACCGGGTCGGCCGGGTCGAAGGGCGTCTTCCAGAGCTGGGCCGCGCCCAGCGGCGCCGCCCTGCGCCAGAAGCGGTCGAAGAGCAGCGCGCCCCGGCTGCCCGTCAGCATGGTGCGGTCCCAGTCGCGCAGCACCGGGCAGGCGCCGGAGACGTCGACCGGGCTTCCGTCGCCCGCGGTTGCCATGCCGCCGGGCAGTGCGGCGCATGCCGCCGCCAGATCGCGGGCGGCGAGGTGGCCGGCGTGGGCCCGGTTGCCGGTGGTGAACTGCTGGTGCTGCAGGTCGGCGACCGTCAGCCCGCCGCGCTCGGCCAGCGCGGCCACGTCCTCCAGTCCGCCCCGGGTGCGCATCGAGCGCTGCGTGCCCTGGTCGCCGAAGACGCGCTCGTAACCGGTCAGCGGCTGCCGGGGGTTGGCGAGCCACGCGCTGTCGTTGGAGTTGACTGCGTAAGGGGCGTCCACCAGCGTCGGCATCCGCGACGGCCCGAAGATGCCCGGCTGTACCGCGTCCGGGTCGGAGCCCGGCGCGCAGTCCGTACGGGAGCCGTCGAGGATCGCCAGGCCGGAGGCGGGGTAGACGGCGCGGCCCAGCGGGGTGGAGCAGCGGGCGGCCAACTCCTCGGTGATACGGGGCAGTACCTGCGACTGGGTGAAGAGCGTACGGCCGGCGCGGTCGGCGGCGACGGTGTTGACCCAGGGCAGGCCCTGGGTACGGCGCAGGGCGTCGCGGATGTCGGCGGTGCTGCGGGCGCGGCTGAAGCCGAGCGCGGTGTCGGCGGCGCGGAGGTTGGCGGCGTTGGGGTCGTTGAGGGCGTAGGCGGTGGACGCGGTCCACGGCAGCGGGAGTTGGCGCCCGAAGGCGGTGAGGACGGGTCCGTAGCGGGTCCACCACTGGCTGCGGGTGACGGGCGGGCCGTCCTTCGTCTCGACCGTGACGGTGCGCCTGGTCATCCGCTCGGACCTGCCGTCCACCAGGTAGGCGGTGGGGTCGGCGGGGTCGAGGGTGAGCTGGTGGAGGTTGGCGGGGACGCCGGTGGCGACGGTGTGGCTCCAGGCGACGGCGGAGTTGTGGCCGATGGAGATGCTGACGGCGCCCAGGAGGGAGCCGCCGGCGGCGTTCAGTTCGCCGGGGATGGTCTGCTGCGACTGCCAGAAGCGGCGCCCGCCGTGCCAGGGGTAGTGCGGGTTGCCCAGGAGGAGTCCGCGGCCGTTCGCGGTGGTGGCGCCGTGGAAGGCCACCGCGTTGGAGCCCATGGCCGCCTCCCCGTTGTCCAGGGCGCGGCGGGCCGCGTCGGCGGCCTGGTCCGGTGCCGGCGCCGCGGGCGGGGCCGCGCCCGCCGTCGTGGGCGGTCGGGCGGCGGTGATGCCGTCCACGCTCATGCCGTGCCCGCCGAGGACGGCCAGGGCGTAGGAGCGGAAGGCGACGTCGAGTTCGGTGACGGGACGCACCCAGTCGGCGTCCTTGCAGGCGGGGTCGGTGATCTCCCGTTGCGCCAGCCAGGCGTTGTAGCCGGCCGCCCAGCCCCGCACCATCGCGCGCATCTCACGACTGGGTCCGGCGGGGGCTTTCTGGGCGAAGAGCTCCTCCACGGTGCCTGCCTCGCGGACGCCCCGGAAGTAGAGGTCGCTGGCGAGGTTGCCGGAGGCGGAGGAGAGCGCGGTGTCGGTCGGCCCGTCGGCCCCGAAGTGGCGTGAGCGCTCCCCGCGCAGGGTCACGAAGGTGTCGGCCAGCGGGCACACCTGGTCGGCGGCCTGCGCCCAGCCGGTGCCGAAGCCCAGATCGGCGTAGCCGGCGGCGACGATGTGCGGAATGCCGTGCTCGGTGTAGCGGATGACGGCCGAATACCCCCCGCCCTGCGGGGACTTGGCCCCGGCGGTGGACGCCGGCAGTCCGAACGCGGCGGTGAGCAGGGCAAGTCCGAACAGCAGCAGCCGTCCGGTACGCGAGCGCGACATCGGGCCTCCGGCGTGACGGTGGTCGTACGGTCAACGCCCGAAGAGACCACGCGTGGGGAGGCCCGTCAACAGGAAGCGCCACCTCCGTATACGCCGGGGGACTACACCCCTCCCCCGGCCCCGCTCCCACCGCCGGCGTCCGGCTCGCCCCCCGGCTTCTCGCACGGGGCTCCGTCCCCGTCCTCCGCCGGCAGTGGCAGCTCCGCCCAGATCACCTTCCCGCGCGGCGTGTAGCGCGTCCCCCAGCGCTCGGAGAGCTTCGCGACCAGGAACAGCCCGCGCCCGCCCTCGTCGGTGGTCGCGGCCTGGCGCAGGTGGGGGGAGGTGAGGCTGCTGTCCCAGACCTCGCAGATCAGGCAGCGGGCCCGGATCAGCCGGACCGTGATCGGGCGCCCGGTGTAGCGGATGGCGTTGGTGACGAGTTCGCTGAGGATCAGCTCCGCCGTGAACACCTCCTCCCCCAGCCCCCATTCGGTGAGCACCGCCGCCGCGTCCGACCGCACCCGCGCGACCGCCGCCGGCTCGGGCTCCACCTCCCACTCCACGCTGCGGTCCGCGCCCAGCCGCCCCAGCCGGGCCACCAGCAGCGCCACGTCGTCGGCCGGCCGCTCGGGCAGCATCGCCGCCAGGACGTCGTCGCAGGTCCGCTCGGGCGTACGGTCCGGGTGCCCGGAGAACGCGGCCAGCAGCATCGCCAGCCCCTCGTCGATGTCGCGGTGGCGGTCCTCGACGAGCCCGTCGGTGTAGAGCGCCAGCCCGCTGCCCGGCTCGGGCCGCACCTCCTGCGTCTCGAACGGCAGCCCGCCGAGTCCGAGCGGCGGCCCGCCCGGCACGTCGGCGAACTCGGCGGTGCCGTCGGGGTGGATCCACACGGGCTGCAGATGGCCGGCGCGGGCCAGGGAGCACACGCCGGTGAGCGGGTCGTAGACCGCGTAGACGCAGGTGGCGCCGGTGACGGCCGTCTCCTCGCCGGTGGGTCGCTCGTCCTGGTCGATCCGGGCGACCAACTCGTCCAGGTACCACAGGAGTTCGTCGGGCGGCAGGTCGAGGCTGGCGAAGTTGTGCACGGCGGTGCGCAGCCGTCCCATCGTCGCCGCCGCGTGCAGCCCGTGCCCCACCACGTCGCCGACCACGAAGCCCACCCGGGCGCCGGGCAGCGGGATGATGTCGAACCAGTCGCCCCCGACCCCGCCCAGCGGCCCGTGCCCGGCGGTGGCCGGCAGATAGCGCGAGGCGGCCTCCACCGCGTCCGCCTCCGGCAGCCGGTGGGGCAGCAGGCTCTCCTGGAGGGTGACGGCCATGGTGCGCTCGCGGGTGTAGCGGCGGGCGTTGTCGATGCTCACCGCGGCGCGGGTGCCCAGCTCCTCGGCGAGGGAGACGTCCTCCTCCTCGAAGGCGGCGCCCTCCCCCGAGCGCCAGAACACCGCCTCCCCCAGCACCTTCCCCCGCGCCCGCAGCGGCACGGCGAGGCGTACCCCCTCAGCCCCCTCAGCCCCCTCAGCCTGCGGCGGCCCGCTCTGCGCGACCCGCTCCACCGCCGTGTCCCCGTCGGCCGGCTCCTGCCCGCGCAGTACGGGCGGACGCAGGTCGACGGTGGCCCGGTCGGCGAAGCGCGCGGCGGCGAAGTCCGCCAGCTCCCGGCAGGTACGGGCCACGTCCAGCGTCGTGCCGACCTCCGAGCCGGCGTCGTGCAGCAGCCGCAGCCGGCCGCGCGCCGTCTCGGCCCGGTACGCCTGGGCGCGCAGCTCCGTGGTGTCGCGCAGGGTGGTCACGGAGCCGGGCGGGCCGCCGCCGCGGTCGGTGGGGCGCTGGCTGACGGTGAGCAGCTGCGAGCCGACCTCGTACACCTCGTCGGTGGCGGTGTCCCCGGAGGCCAGCAGGGTGGACAGCGGCGCATCGACGGGGAGGTCCGCCACCGGGCTGCCCTCGACGTCCGGCGGGAGGGAGAGCAGCCGGCGCGCCTCGTCGTTGGCCAGCAGCACCCGGCCGCCGCCGGAGACGATCAGCACGCCCTCGCGGACGACGTGCAGCACCGCGTCGTGGTGCTCGTACACCCGGGCCATCTCGGCGGGGCCCAGGCCGTGGGTGACGCGGCTGAGGCGGCGGCCGAGGACGGCGGCGCCGGCGGTGGCGAGCGCCAGTACGCCGGCGGCGACGCCCAGCAGGAGGGGCAGCTGGTCGCGTACGGACTCGCCGACGTGTTCGAGGGTGACCCCGGCGGAGACCAGGCCGACGACATGGCCGCGCTCGTCGCGGACGGGCGCGGTGGCCTGCACCATCGGGCCGAGGCTGCCGTCGACGCGCTCGGTGACGCTGCGCCCGGCCCGGCCGGGGTCGAGGTCGCGGGTGAAGTAGCCGTCGAGGCAGGCCTGCTGGGGGTGGGTGTAGCAGACGCCGTCGAGGGAGACGACGTCCACGAAGTCGACGTGGGAGCGGATGCGGGCGCGCTCGGCGTGGGCCTGGAGGAGGAGGGTGGGGTCGTCGGCCCGGAGCGCCTCGTCGAGCCCCGGCGAGGCGGCGAAGCTCTCGGCGGCGGCCCGGGAGCGGTCGCGGGCGTTGCGGTCGCCGGCCGAGCGGGCCTGGAGGAGGAGCGCGGCGGTGGCGGCGGCGACCAGGCAGACGATGATGACGACCTGGATCAGGAAGACCTGCCCGGCCACGGTACGGGCGCCTGCGCGCGCTGTGCGTCCGGACATCTGGTTGGCTGCCTCCCTCGCCCAAGTCTGGGGGAAGCCCGTCCTGCCGGGTAAGCCGGACTACGCCACCCGGGCGGACCGCACCGCTGCGGGGGGAGAGACGCCGCCGCCCCGCCCGGCGGGGTGCCGGACGGGGCGGGGCGGTGGAAGAGCGCCGGGTCAGACGAGCTTCTTCAGGGCCTCGTTGAAGGTGGCCGACGGGCGCATGACGGCCTCCGCCTTGGCCGGGTCGGGCTGGTAGTAGCCGCCGATGTCGGCCGGGGAGCCCTGGACCGCGAGCAGCTCGGCGACGATGGCGTCCTCGTTGCCGGCGAGCGCCTCGGCCAGCGGGGCGAAGGACTTCGCCAGCTCCGCGTCCTGGCTCTGCGCGGCCAGCTCCTGCGCCCAGTACAGGGCGAGGTAGAAGTGGCTGCCGCGGTTGTCGATGCCGCCGACGCGGCGGGTGGGGGACTTGTCCTCGTTGAGGAAGGTCGCCGTCGCGCGGTCGAGGGCGTCCGCGAGGACCTTGGCGCTGGTGTTGCCGGTGGTGGCGGCGTACTGCTCCAGCGCCGGGACCAGCGCGAAGAACTCACCCAGGGAGTCCCAGCGCAGGTAGTTCTCCTTGACCAGCTGCTGCACGTGCTTGGGGGCGGAGCCGCCGGCGCCCGTCTCGAAGAGGCCGCCGCCGTTCATCAGCGGGACCACCGAGAGCATCTTGGCGCTGGTGCCCAGCTCCAGGATGGGGAAGAGGTCGGTGAGGTAGTCGCGCAGCACGTTGCCGGTCACCGAGATGGTGTCCTCGCCGCGGCGGATGCGCTCCAGGGAGTACGCGGTGGCCTCGACCGGCGGGAGGACCTTGATGGTCAGCCCCTCGGTGTCGTGCTCGGCGAGGTACGCCTCGACCTTCTTGATCAGCTCGGCGTCGTGCGCGCGCTCGGCGTCCAGCCAGAACACGGCCGGGGCGCCGGTGGCGCGGGCGCGGGTGACGGCCAGCTTGACCCAGTCGCGGATCGGGGCGTCCTTGGTCTGGCAGGCGCGGAAGATGTCGCCGGCGGAGACGGGCTGCTCCAGGACGGTGTTCCCGGCGGTGTCGACCAGGCGGACGGTGCCGTCGGCCGGGATCTCGAAGGTCTTGTCGTGGCTGCCGTACTCCTCGGCCTTCTGCGCCATCAGGCCCACGTTGGGCACGGAGCCGATGGTGGCGGGGTCCAGGGCGCCGTGGGCGCGGCAGTCGTCGATGACGGCCTGGTAGACGCCGGAGTAGCTGGAGTCGGGCAGGACGGCGAGGGTGTCGGCCTCCTGGCCGTCGGGGCCCCACATGTGGCCCGAGGTGCGGATCATGGCCGGCATGGAGGCGTCCACGATCACGTCGGAGGGGACGTGCAGGTTGGTGATGCCCTTGTCGGAGTCGACCATGGCCAGCGCCGGGCCCTCGGCCAGCTCGGCGTCGAAGGACGCCTTGACCGCCGCGCCCTCGGGGAGGGCGTCGAGGCCCTTGAGGATGGCGCCGAGGCCGTCGTTGGCGGAGAGGCCGGCGGCGGCCAGCGTCTCGCCGTACTGCTCGAAGGTGCGGGGGAAGAAGGCTCGCACCACATGGCCGAAGACGATGGGGTCGGAGACCTTCATCATCGTGGCCTTCAGGTGCACGGAGAAGAGCACGCCCTCGGCCTTGGCGCGGGCGATCTGCTCGGCGATGAAGGCGTCCAGGGCGGCGGCGCGCATCACGGAGGCGTCGACGACCTCGCCGGCCAGGACGGGGACGGACTCGCGCAGCACGGTGGTGGTGCCGTCGGCGCCCACCAGTTCGATGCGCAGCGAGCCGTCGGCGGCGATGGTGGCGGACCGCTCGGTGGAGCGGAAGTCGTCCGCGCCCATGGTGGCGACGTTGGTCTTGGACTCGGGGGTCCAGGCGCCCATGCGGTGCGGGTGGGTCTTGGCGTAGTTCTTCACCGAGGCCGGCGCGCGGCGGTCGGAGTTGCCCTCGCGCAGCACCGGGTTGACGGCGGAGCCCTTGACCTTGTCGTAGCGGGCGCGGACCTCGCGCTCCTCGTCGGTCTTCGGGTCGTCGGGGTAGGCCGGCAGGGCGTAGCCCTGGGCCTGCAGCTCGGCGACGGCGGCCTTGAGCTGCGGGATGGAGGCCGAGATGTTCGGCAGCTTGATGATGTTGGCCGCGGGCGTCTTCGCCAGCTCGCCCAGCTCCGCGAGGGCGTCGCCGACGCGCTGCTCCGGCGCCAGGTACTCGGGGAAGCTCGCGATGATGCGGCCCGCGAGGGAGATGTCCCGGGTCTCGACGCCCACGCCGGCCGCTGCGGCGTAGGACCGGACCACCGGGAGGAAGGAGTACGTGGCCAGGGCCGGGGCCTCGTCGGTGTGCGTATAGATGATGGTCGAGGTCGAGTCAGTCACCGGGTGCTCCGCTCACATCGTCTTCGTCAATTGCTTGACATCAAGATATCTCTTCGGGGGCGGGGACTCGACAGGCCCTCCCCCGGCGGCGCACCACGCCGTCAGCCGACGAATCCGACGTGGGCGAGGGCCTGCTTCAGCAGATGGCCGTGGCCGCCGGTCATCTCCTGCTGCACGAGGGGGGAGGCGGCCTCCTGCGGGGTGAACCACTCCAGGTCGATGGCGTCCTGGCGGGGCCGGCAGTCGCCGGTGACCGGCACCACGTAGGCCAGGGAGACGGCGTGCTGGCGGGGGTCGTAGTACGGGGTCATGCCCTGGGTGGGGAAGTACTCGGCGATGGTGAAGGGCTGCACCGAGGTGGGGATGCGGGGCAGGGCTACGGGGCCGAGGTCCTTCTCCAGGTGGCGCAGCAGGGCGTCGCGGACGCGCTCGTGGTGCAGTACGCGGCCGGAGACCAGGGCACGGCTGACGGTGCCGTCCGCGCCGATACGCAGCAGCAGTCCGACGCGGGTGACCTCCCCCGCGTCGTCGACGCGCACCGGGATGGCGTCGACGTAGAGGATGGGCATCTGGGCGCGGGCCGACTCAAGGTCGTCGGGGGCGAGCCAGCCGGGCGAGGTTTCCGTCAGATCAGCCATTCGCGCATCGTACGTGGCGGCGGGGCCCGTGCGGCGTGGCGTCGGGGTGAACACCTCCAACGGGCGCGCGGCGGACGGTTTTTCGGCGGGTCGGCGGCCGGTGCGCCGTTATCGGGGGGCGCGGCGGCGGGTGCGCTGCTACGTTGCGCGGATGGTGAGCGATCAGCGGTCCGCGGTGGCCGCGGGTGTGGTGACGGCGGGTGTGGCGGGCGC